>LLEV01000008.1 GCA_001567515.1 Microgenomates bacterium OLB22 | reverse complement strand
GCCCAGATATGCTATAGATTGATTTATCAATCCTAATCTCATATACTACTAGCCTGTCCCGCGCCCTTTAAAAAGAGGAGAATTAGATGCTTAGTAGAGGCCCTCTAATCGGTATAGCGACCCTAATGATGATATGTGTTGCTTGTGGACCGGCCCCCGAAGTTGGCCCATCTGGATCCGGAGGATCACAGATAGTAGCACTACTCGATGACGACCCCAGAGCGATAGATCTGGGCAAGACAGCAGCTATACGATTTGTCATAAAAGAGCCTGTCCCCGAAGGCTATTCACTAGGGCAAGTCCTAACGGCAAATACTGCTGCTCACAATATCACTCTCACCAAAGGCACTGTGATCGGCCTAGACTGTATGCTCAGTGCTTATAAAACCAGATGGTGTGAGGTTGAGATCATTGCAACTCCTACACCACAAGCCTCTGAGTAGTAAACGGAAGACACTTGATTATCAAATCATTTTAAGTGAAAGAGCACATGTCAAAGTCCTTTCCTGCGAATCGATCACGTGAACTCGTGACAGCCGACTCTTAGTAGTCGGCTTTTTTTAAACCTCAATCCAGCTTGTATCAACATGACGGGGGGGATGAGTCTGATGATACATGTGGTACATCGATCAAGAAAATATGCGCAGAGGCTACACTATACAGACAGTGTGCTATACTATGGGTAAGACCTTGTCTACGGAGGATGTCATGAGAAGAATTCGGATATGGATAGCAGCTGCGGTGACAATCCTAGTATTCTTAGTGATCGACGCCAATTGGGTAATTGAAAAGCAGGGATACCTCACATACAACTCCCAAAGCAGAGTATGGGTGTTGCAGGTCCCTTCGTGGGACTTTTCGGACCAGGAGTTCCTTGATGACCCTAAGGGACTGGTTGAGCAGTATGTTACAGCGAACAAGTCATATATGGACACGCCAGTCACCGTACTCGGTCTACCCAGAGCGCAACATACCAAGATGGGCGTAGATTGGTGGATAAAAGTGATATGTATCCAAGACGATACTCAAGCAATAGGACAGTGTCCATCCAAATAGTCCAATCATAGGAGGTCTGTGGAAAACACGACCTCCTTTTTTTACATCATAGTACACTGCTATACTAGTCTCATGGAACTACATAGTGCAGTCTTTTATACCAGGGATATTGATTCAGTCGAAAAGTTTTATCACCATACCCTAGGGCTCGAAATAGAGTACAGACAGCAAGACGCCTTTATCTCATTTATATTCTCAAACAATGTTCGTCTTGGTATAAAAATGGCAGTTGAAGAACGCGAGATACCAGGGGCTCAGACGATATTTGTCAAAGTCGATGACATAGATAGGTGGTATGAGAAGGCAGAACAATTAAAGCTAAGGATTCGCAAAAAACTTGTAGTGGAAAGCTGGGGAACTAACTTCAGTATCCTTGACCCAGATGGGAATAAAGTTCAATTTGTTTCTGCAAAATAAGCCCATAGTTGTATTTCGCCTACTTTTCTAGTATAATCACCTTACGAAAATCGCACTGCAAGAAGGAGATATATCGTGCTCACTACAGGTGCTAGGAAGCCATTGGAAGTCCCGAGTGGGGCTCATTATGCTATTCTGATTTTCACGACTAGAACGATTCATCACGAAGGTGACGAGCGAAGCAGAACTAATCCAGGCCACGGCTATCCCGCATGGGATGAGCAAGTACATGAGCTGGAATATATTCCGATTGCAACTTGGGCTGAGCTGGATAAGCAACTTGAGCAGCTCTATAAAGGTAACTACGATCGCAAGGACATAGTTGTCCTAGAAGTACGTCAACAACTCCAGGTAGTTGTAGGTCTTAAAGTTCTCTCACCCGCCCCAGATAACTAAATCTGGGGATTTTTTGAAGCTGCTAGCCAATGGCTGGCGGCTGAAATCCCTTCGAGGTTACTCCTCCTCTAGGCTGAGTCACGAAGAGGGATCTTCCCCTCATATCGTATACTATCCCTATGAAAAGGACTTTCCTCATACTTATCTTGGGGTTCGTAGTAGCGATGGGAGCGGGGATGTGGTTGTTTAGCAGACACCTCAGGACCCTCCCCACCCCAGTGCTGATCAAGGAAGGCCCTCTGATGCCCTATACTATTGAAAATCTTCACGAGACAACCTTTGAAGGGTCGACAATAGTCATAGATAAAGAGCTCGAAAAAGGACCAGGCTTTGTGAGCTTCTCATTCCACTACCAAGTACCCAGTAAACCTGAACAGAAGCCGACAAAGAAAGTCTCTGGCATGCTGACCCTACCCGACAAGCCCGGGACCTACCCTATCATGGTGCTTTTCCGGGGATATGTACCAGTCGAAAACTACCGGACGGGAGTAGGTACCCGCAAGGCAGCTCAGGCATACGCCAAAAATGGCTTTATCGCCATCTCCCCCGACTTTCTCGGATACGGCGAGTCTGAGCCACCATCAGAAAATACGATAGAAGCCCGCATGCAGACCTATACCTCAGCTCTTACACTACTGTCCTCCCTCTCATCGCTGCAGGAGACGCTTGCTCCCTATAAACAGAAACCCGATCTCGTGCATATCGGCCTCTGGGGGCATAGCAACGGGGGACAGATAGCCTTGACGGTGCTGGCGGTAACACAAAAGGCCTATCCCACCGTATTGTGGGCCCCTGTCACCAAGCCGTTTCCCTACTCCATACTCTACTACACTGATGACTCGGACGACGAGGGTAGAGCTCTCAGGAAAGTCCTAGCAGGATTTGAACAGGAGCATGATGCTCGGCTATTTTCCTGGTCGCAGTACTACACCGATATCTCAGCACCGATCCAGCTCCATCAAGGCACCGATGACACAGCAGTGCCAGAGAAATGGTCTGTAGACTTTGTCGAACGGATGAAGGAAGCAAAGAAAGATATCATCTACTTTAGCTGACCCGGGAGACGACCACAACTTTGCAAAAGGTGGATGGGTGACCGTGATGGAGAGGGATTTAGAATTCATGCAAGATCGGATTAGTCAATAGTACTATCCTTTACCCTACATCTTGTATGAAGCTCAAGCTCATGATATACTATAGGCAATCGTTTACAAAAAGGAGCAGAGATGTCTATCAAGATTGAGTCTACAGATCGCTTGCCGATCTGTCCGAATTGTCGTAGAGAGCTGTCTACTATATTGTACAACGAAAAGGGATTTTTCACGACTCATTGTGTATATATGTGCCCTCACTGCATGGTGGTTCTCAGTGTAGGTATGAACGTTCTCTCCTAAGCACCCAACCCGGGTGCTTTTTTTTTAAGGACAGCCACCAGCCTTTGTCCACCCAGCACTCGTCGCCTCCATCTCAGAGCAAAACCACCTCTCTCCTCTATCTTCTGAAATCTGAGCTTGAGAATAATATCTGCATACAGGGAGATGATAGATCTTCTTCCCGTCTGTGGTGATGTTTCCCTTTATGGTACAACCAGATGGAGTAGGTGATACTTTGGAGACATCCTTGACATCCTGATCACACGCCCCATCAGCCCAGAGACCTCTCTTCTGCTGCCGTGCATCTTGTTCACGTGCTGAAAACATCGGTGCAAATAGTACATCCGGAGGGTATGTAGAGGCATGGGCATACCCCTCAACGACCAATTGTTCATTTACGAATGTGTCGCCCACATAGACATAGCGGAGTAATCGTCCATACTTATCTGTCTCAGAAACATCTTTTACCAAACGGACAGATCTACCCAACACCAGCCGTTTATTGGCATCTGTCGCCTCCTGGGCAAAGCACTGGGGTAGGCCTTTGCCCTTGTTGAGCTCTGGGGTATTTATCCCAATGTATCTGACAGTCTGCCCATTTGCCAGGCGTATCGTATCGCCATCAACGACAGTGACGACAGTGAAAGGCTCCTTTGCAAACAGTGATAGAAAGGGACCACGGACAGAAGGATTTGAGGCTAGAAAAGCGATAAAAAGTGTGATTGCTGTAGTAAGAAGAGTGATCAGTTTTTTTTGACTGTATCGCATATCATTGGATCTTAATAGGGCGCATGAGAGGTGCCCCATTTTCTAGTCGAAACCCATCATCTCCGGGAAACTCCCATACTCCATCACCATCATCTTCATGGATCATAGCAAATAGCGCTGTCCCTGTGGCGATAGGCTCAGTAAGCAGGATGACCACATCTTTTTGCTGGCCGATCTCAAGCAACGGACTGTGAGCTATGACTGACCCGGGCTTCCCCTCAAATGACATGTGAAGGGCGATATAGCCAGGTTTTTCCATAGTGACTGACTTTACGAGCAGATCATCCACTGCAAATTGATCATGCACTATAAGTGGATCAGATACCTTTTGCGTACCAAGGACAGCTTCATTGGCTATGGGTTGATCTGCGTAAGAAGAATCTCGATACCACAGATATCCACCGAAAGAAATAGCAGACAAGAGAACGAGAGTGAGAACTTTGTTTAGCACATATTGAGTATACAATGTCACCTCAGTTGTTTGCCCGCTCTACATACTCACCGGTCTCAGCATTGACTATGATCTCCTCCCCTGGCTTTATAAAAAGGGGAGCCATGATGGTTGCTCCTGTCTCGAGGGTGACTGGCTTTTTTGCATTGCCTGTGGTATCTCCCTTGACGGCATCTTCTGCTGCGGTGACCTTCAGGCGTACGGACTTGGGGGGGATGATGCTTAGTGGTGTATTTTCATACATCATCACATGCACGGTCTGCTCCTCCTTGAGATATTTGGCCAGGTCTCCCACCAGCTCTGCCGCTAGCTCGTATTGTTCATAGTCAAGTGGATTCATGAAAAAGAGTGATTCTCCGGTCTTGTACAGATACTGAAGTGGCAATGTTTGTGTCTGCATAAGCTCGAAAAGCTCATCGGAGCGATAGTTGCGACTCACTGAGGCTCCAGTCTTTACGTTGCGCATCTTGATGGTGACTGACCCTGCTCCACGCCCTCGAAAGTTTCTCTCAGATGAGACTACCACCCATACGGCTCCATCAAGTTGTAGGATATTCCCTTTCTTTAGTTGTGTTGCTTTGGTCTTTTCCATTGCTATGACTGGTCAAACTCTTCGATTAGCTTTCGCTGTTTAGCCGAAAGTTTCGTAGGTAGTATAACAGAGAACACGAGGTAATGATCACCTCGACCGCCTCTATTCAAGTAGGGCATACCTTTGCCCGATAGCCGCAAGGCTGACCCATGCTGAGTACCTGGTTTTATCTTCACCGTCACGGTCTTTCCATCAACTAGCTCTACACTCATCTTGCCACCAAGAATAGCCCGGGTAAAGGGGACCTCCATCCGACTATAGATATCGGCCCCGTTGCGCTCATAGCGAGCATCGTCACGGACATGGACTACTACGTCGAAGTCAGCGAAACGTACCCTCGTATTCGTATCTACACCAGCCGGGATCTTGATAGTCTGCTCCTTTTTATCAATAGAGACTTTGCGCGTCACACCTGAAAATGCCTCTCTGAGAGTGATGTCGACCTGATATAGAGGCTTGGCCTGACGTTGTCCGCCTGCTCTCCCTCCAAAAAGCTGCTCAAAAATATCAAATGGATCGGTCGCTCCCCCAAAATCAAATCCCTCAAATGGCTTGCCCGAAGTGGAATAAGTATAGCTAAAAGGACCAGATTGGTAGGACCCAGGTCCAGGACGGCCCCCGCCACTAGATGTGTAGGCAGCGTGGCCCAGCTGATCGTATTGGTGACGTTTTTGGCTATCCGAGAGGACCTCGTAGGCCTGCGTCACTTTCTTGAACATGGCCTCAGCATCTTTGTCTTTATTCCTGTCTGGATGCCACTGCAAAGCCTTGCGCCTGTACGCACTCTTAATTTCTTGTTCGGTTGCAGAGCGCGAAACGCCAAGCAACTCATAAAAGTCCTGGGCCATACTTACTCCTTGTCCTCTACGACTTCACCCTCTTCAACATCTTTGGGAGTCGTGTCATCGGACTTTTCATCACTAGTAGGCTGATCAGTCTGGCCCTCTGTAGAGTTCTGTTGATAATATTGGCCGATCTTCTGCAGACTCTCGGAGAGCTCATCAGTCATCTTTTCGATGTCTTCTCTAGCCCCTGTGTCGAGGATGTCTTTGAGCGCTTTGATCTTGTCCTCTATCTCCTTCTTGAGCTCATCAGGAGCTGATGGTGCATCTTTGAGCGACTTCTCAGCAGTATAGATGAGTGAGTCAGCTTTATTTCGAGCTTCGATCTTTGCTTTGACCTCTTCATCTTCACTAGCATGTTGCTCTGCTTCTTTTTTCATCCTCTCTATCTCCTCATCTTTGAGTCCTGTTGACCCTGTGATGGTGATGCTTTGCGTCTTACCAGTAGCCTTGTCTTTAGCAGTCACCGTCAAGATACCGTTAGCATCGATATCAAAAGATACTTCGACCTGAGGGACACCGCGAGGAGCCGGAGGGATGCCTTCGAGGATAAATCTACCCAAAGACTTATTGTCGGCGACCATGGGACGCTCACCTTGGACTATATGGATATCTACTTGTGTCTGATTATCAGCAGCAGTGGAAAATACCTCAGACTTTGAGGTGGGTACAGCTGTATTTCGTGGGATCAGTGGAGTTGCGACACCTCCGAGAGTCTCGACACCTAGCGTAAGTGGGGTAACGTCCAACAGGACGACATCTTTTACCTCACCACCTATGATACCCGCCTGTACTGCTGCACCAACAGCAACAGCTTCATCAGGATTTACAGTCTTATTGGGCTCCTTGCCAAAAAAAGCCTGTACCTCATCGTGGATCTTTGGCATTCGCGTCATTCCTCCGACCAGTATCACTTCATCGACCTTGTTAGCCTCGATCCCAGCATCCTTGAGACAAGCCTTGACTGGTTCAAACGACCTCTTGATGAGGTCTTCGGTGAGTGACTCAAGCTTTGCACGTGTAAGCTTCATGACAAAGTGAAGCGGCTGATTATCCTTTACTGTGATGAAGGGAAGGTTGATCTCACTTTCCATTGATGAGGAGAGCTCGATCTTGGCTTTTTCTGCTGCCTCTTTTAGTCTTTGCAGAGCCTGGGCATCCTGACGAAGATTGATCCCGTGATCTTTTTCAAACTCACTGGCGAGATAGTCGATGATAGTCTGGTCGAAATCATCACCGCCAAGATGTGTATCACCATGGGTAGCCTTGACCTGAAAGACGCCATCTCCAAGTTCGAGGATGGTCATATCAAAGGTACCGCCACCAAAGTCATAGACAGCTATGGTATGCAGTTGCTGCTTGTCAAGACCATAAGCGAGCGATGAGGCAGTTGGCTCATTGATGATACGGATTACTTCAAGGCCTGCGATCTCACCTGCTTGTTTAGTCGCTTGACGCTGCGCGTCATCAAAATAAGCAGGGACTGTGATAACTGCCTTATCGACTGTCTCACCCAAAAAGTCTTCAGCATCTTTTTTTGCTTTACTGAGGATCATGGCCGATATCTCCTGAGGGGTAAAGGTCTTGTCATCGACTTTGATGATGGCCATACCGTCACGGCCCTTTGCTACCTCATAGGGGAGGAGCTTGAGGTCTTTTTGGAGCTCAGGGTCATCATATTTGCGACCCATGAGTCTTTTGACAGAAAAGATGATCTGCTTTGGCTTGGTGACCATTTGTCTTTTGGCCACATCCCCCACGACACGTCCGATTGGATCAACGACCGAGGGGATCGTATTGCGACCTTCTTTAGAAGGAATAACTTTGGGTTTACCACCTTCCATGGTAGCAACTGCTGTATTGGTTGTCCCTAGATCTATACCTATTGTTTTTGCCATAGATTGAAAATAATGAATGTATAACTGAGTAATAATTACACTTTTTGCTCTTCTTGGACCTGTTGCTGGACTCCAGAGCCGACCTGTACTTTGGCAGGCCGGATGATGCGCTCACCAAGTCGATACCCTTTCTGGAAAACTGCGGTCACAATATCTTTCTCGCCAGATACCATCTCAAGGCACTCACTAGTCATAGGATCAAACGGCTTGCCGAATACATCTAACTCGTGGATATGTGACTCCTCAAGTACTTTCAAAAACTTTGCCTTGATGAGAGCAAGCCCGGCATCTTGGACAAACTTTTCTGCCTGATCTATATCATCTATCACAGCCAAGATATCTCGTGCCAGTGCCTCAATCGCAGCAGCTGATCGATCAGCCACCTGCTTTTCAAGGCGACTCTCTAGGTTTTGATAGTCCGCATGTGCTCGCAGGTATTGCTCTTGCAACTGCTGTACTTGTGACTCCAGCTCAGCAATGCGAGGATCTTCTCGTCTTTTGACTTGTTCTTTCATATCTGATTATGCTGGGATCAACTCCTCTAGTAGATGAGAAAAATAACGAACATTGGGTACCACCATCTCATAGTGCATACGCCGTGGGCCAACTACTCCGATCACTCCTTTGACTGAGCCGCATTGGAACTCTCCAAACACTGAAGCCGACTCCTCGATCTCATAGTCATCGTCAAACAAAAAGAGCAAGTCCTCTTCATGTAGCTGGAAGCGCTCAAGAAGTCGCTCCCAGAAAGCTGGCTCCTCAAATCTGATAAATATTTCACGCGCTTTAGCTACATCTTCGAACTCTTTATGTGACAAGACATACTGGACACCATGGACATGGATCTCTCCTGTATCCGTAGTAGAGACTGCCATCATATGCGTCCTATTTGCCAAAGAACGTGTAGCTTGATCAATCAGTCGATGCTTTTGATCACGGTAATCCCACACATCACTTTTTAGATGAGACTTCATCAGCTGTCGAAAGCTCTTTTTCTTCCATCAAGTATTTGATATAAAAACGAAAGGCTTTGGACGTCGGGACTCTTCCTGCAGAAAAGTATGCCTTTTCCAGGTATCCATGCTTGGTCAGAGAGACCATGTCGTTGCGTATCGTGGCTGGAGAGACTCCAAGATGATACTTTTTCTCCAAGATCTCTGAACCGACAGGATCAGCACTCTCGGTGTATTCACGAATAATAAGCTTCAATAGATCGATCTGTCGCGGTGTAAGTTCAGTCATAGTACTAGTAAGTCAATCAAACTTAGCAAGAGTTTAATATATCTGCTAAACCTTGTCAATACCTTGTCACAGGTGCGCTTCAACAGTCCATACTGTTGCATTAACGAGGCTTGTCCTCTATAATAGCTCTACTATGGCAAAGAAACAAACAACAGAAACCGCAGCTCCCAAGACAGAAAAAGTCGCAAAAAAAGAGCTCAAAAACTGTGGTAATTCCCGAACTAAAGCCAACTTCTGCTGCCGCTGCGCCTAAGGTAGTGAAGAAATCTAAAAAAGGAAATGAGATCAGCGATTTCTTCGTAACAGCAAGCAAACAAGACATCATCAACAAATTTGGTCAGAAGGACGGCGATACCGGATCACCTGAAGTACAGGTCGCCCTCGCCTCACACAAGATCACGCATCTAGCATTGCACCTTGAACTCAATCCAAAGGACAATCACTCACGCCGCGGTCTATTGAAGATCATCTCAAAGAGACGACGTATACTAAACTATCTTGCCAGCCAAGATGAAGCGCGCTATCAAACAACTCATCCAGAGCCTCCCAACTGAAGAAATAATCAGAAATTTTCTGGTATACTCCTAAGTACATATTATTAATTGTAGTGAGCGGAGTGTAGATGAAGCTATATGTTGGTGTATGAGTTCATCATACTTCTACACATGGCTTTTCCTCTTCCCTTCACCACACACCTTTATCTCATATGAAAGACTCAAAAAACGTCTGTCGTCCGAGAGAGTCATGTTATTAATGGAAAAACACTCACCATCGAACTGGGGCGACTCGCCCAGACTGTTGATACCTCAGTGTATGCAACACTTGGTGATACAGCAGTACTCGTCACAGTAGCTGTAGGACAAGAGCAATCTCAACTTGATTACTTTCCACTCACGGTTGATTATGTAGAGAAGCTCTATGCCGGTGGGATCATCAAAGGTTCTCGTTGGGTCAAAAGAGAAGGGAGACCTTCTGACGAATCTATCTTGATCGGAAGACTCATTGATCGATCTATAAGACCACTATTCCCCAAGTCATTTCGACGAGAGGTACAGGTCATTATAACTCTGCTCTCTCTAGATGGACAAAACTCGCCAGACATCCTCGGAGCCCTGTCAACATCACTGGCACTAAGCCTGTCTTCTATCCCCTGGAACGGTCCTATCGCGACAACCCGTATCGGATATCACGAAGGAGCAGATGCTAAAGCTGCCTTTTCTATCAATCCGTCATTAAAGGAGCTTGAAGATTCGTCACTCGACCTCGTAGTCAGCTCGACTGAGAAAAAGGTCTTGATGCTTGAGACTCAAGCGACCATCGTCCCCGACAAGATCGTCCAGGACGGTATTGAGGAAGCAAAGAAGGTAAATGCAGGGATAGTTGAGTTCTTTAAAGAAGTACAGAAGAAGTATGGCAAAGAGAAACTACCTATTCCAGAAAAACCTGCCTTTGAAGATATTAATGAATACGTCACCAAGGAGCAGGGCGTTCTTTTCGACAAGATGATGGAGGCGGCAGTCAATGCCCATGGGAACAATCCATTCCAGACAGAGTTACTGGCCCTATTGAAGGAGAAGTTTGCCCAGACATATGACGAGCAAACACTAAAGCAAGCCATCGAGTATATTCACTTTAAGAAGGTACATGAAGGACTACTTAGCAAAAAACGTCCCGACGGACGAGATGTTGACGTGGTGCGCGATCTAAAGGTAGAGCGATCTATCCTTCCTCGCACCCATGGATCGGCACTATTTCAACGGGGTCAGACACAGATCCTCTCTATCGTCACTCTTGGCTCTAGCAGCCTCGAGATGACCATCGAAGGACCTGAAGGTCAAGAAAGTAAGCGGTATATGCACCACTACAGTGATGGCCCTTACTCATACGGACAAACTGGCCGTATGGGAAGTCCAAGTCGTCGCGCTATCGGACATGGCGCGCTTGCTGAAAAAGCAATCGAGCCAGTACTCCCCGACCAAGCTACTTTCCCATATGCTATCAGAGTAGTTTCCGAGATCCTCTCTGAAAATGGCTCATCATCAATGGGTTCTGTGTGTGGATCGTCCTTGGCCCTTATGGATGCTGGCGTACCCATCAGTAATCCGGTTGCGGGTATCGCTATGGGCATTGTGTCTAGCTCAGATGACGACTATGTCGTCCTGACCGACATCATTGGTCTTGAAGATTTTTCGGGAGAGATGGACTTCAAGATAGCAGGTACTGCTGAAGGCATCACCGCAATACAACTAGATGTTAAAAATGAAGGACTAACGGCCGACATGATCGGAGATATCTTTGCACAAAGTCACAAAGCCCGACTACATATCCTCGAAAATATGAATGCTGTGATCTCAAAGGCTAGTGAAGAGCTTTCTCCTTATGCGCCTAAGGTTGTTATCCTCACTCCTCCAGAAGACAAGATCGGTGCTATCATAGGCCCTGGGGGTAAAATGATCAAAAGTATCATTGCCAAGACCGGTGCACAAATAGATATAGATGACAGCGGTAAAGTCAGCATCAGTGGTGTATCAGCAGATGCTGTGGAAGAGGCAAAGACGTTTATCGAAGGTATCTACGCCGAGATAGAAAAGGGTAAAGTCTACTCAGGAACTGTCACCCAGATACTACCATTTGGAGCAGTCGTCGAATTCATGCCAGGGAAAGACGGCCTCGTCCATATCTCCAAGCTTGGGAAAGGATTTGTCAAGGAAGTATCTGATGTCGTCAAGGAAGGTGAACAAGTAACTGTACGGGTAGATGATGTAGACCCTCGTGGTCGTATCAGCTCTCCATGGTGCGCAATGAAAAAGAGGATGAATGATAACAAATCGAACTATTGAGAAACCCCCGAATCAGAGCTCTCTGATATCGGGGATTTTTCATCTTCATCCTTAAGTATAACTCTTTTGACTTTTCCCTTTGCTAAAGCTAGAATGAACGTATGGCTCGTCGCAAGGAATTTTTTCAGATCACTGTCCCTATCCTCAAGTTTAAGGTCAAACTGCATCGACGCATCTTTATAAATATCATTGGGATAACGCTCTTTGGTCTGGCAATGCTACTCTGGATATCTTTTATCCAGACGGGAAGTATCCTCACAGGGATACACACACAACTTACTGATAGATTTGGAATACTTTCACTCTTTGTGCCTCTTGTCCCACTCCTGCTTGCTACACATTGTTTCAAGACCAAAAAGTTTCAGATCATCACGTACAATGTGACCCTCGGGTTTGGTATGTTACTTATCTCACTTCTAGGCTTTTTCCGATCAGGTTCGGCTGGCCGGACAATATTTGAAAATCTGACCGCTGACTTCTCCTTTCTGGGGGGACTTATCATCCTGCTTATCACCCTAATAGTTGGTCTCATTTTATTTCTAAACACATCAGTCGATGGTTTTGTAGCAGCTGTATTTATGTTTATACAACAAGCACTAGGATTTGCAAAAGGACAACTCAATGAGCCAGTTGGAAAGAGTAAAAAAGGATCACCTGACTTTATACCTAACTTAGATAACTCAGGGATGAAGAAAGAGCCACCGGCACCACCAAAGCCTCTTACTAGCAGCACTCCAGCTGAAAACCTCCAAATGCGCTCGATCTCATCGAAGATGTATGCTGATTGGGTATATCCCCCAACAAGCATCCTTTCACATGTAAAGGAAGGTGAGGCTGATTATGGTGACGTCGCAATGAACTCTGCGATCATCGAGAGGACATTAGAAAGCTTTGGGATCCGAGCACAGGTAGCTGAAGTGAATAAGGGCCCGACAGTCACACAGTATGCACTCCAAATAGCAGTAGGTATAAAGCTGACTCGTATTACCGCACTAGCCAATGACATGGCGCTAGCCCTTGCTGCCCCATCTGGACTAGTCCGAATAGAAGCCCCTATACCTGGAAGGTCTCTTGTCGGTATCGAGATACCAAATAAAAAATCGCAGATCGTATCTCTCAGAAGCATGTTGGATCAGCCAATATTGAACGACAGAAGTAAGCCTCTAGCAGTACCAATGGGGCTGGATGTCTCCGGAAATCCTATCATCGCCGACATAGCCACTATGCCACACACCCTGATCGCTGGTACAACAGGGTCGGGTAAATCCGTTCTCCTTAATGCGTGGATAGCCTCCCTACTGATGAGAACAACACCTGACCAAGTACGTATGATTATGGTAGATCCAAAACGAGTTGAGCTAAGTGTCTACAATGGCGTTCCGCATCTGATGACTGAAGTGATAGTTGAACCAAAGAAGATTATCTCGGCACTGAAATGGACAGTGGATACCATGGAAGCTCGATATAAGCTATTAGCTCAATATGGTGTAAGAAATATTTTGAATTACTACGCCCTCCCTGATAAAGATAAACAGAACATGCCTTATCTCGTCTTTATTATTGACGAGTTGGCGGACCTGATGATCTATGCAGCTAGTGAGGTAGAAGACCTGATCACTCGTATCGCACAGATGGCGCGCGCAGTAGGGATCCACCTAGTACTGGCAACCCAGAGGCCTTCAGTTGATGTCATCACAGGTCTTATGAAATCAAACATCCCGACACGTATCGCCTTTAATGTCCCCTCTATGATTGACTCTCGAGTCGTTCTTGATACCCCTGGAGCTGAGCGCCTCCTCGGCAAAGGAGATATGTTGTACTTGGCATCAGACCAACCGCGGCCTCATCGTATCCAGAGCGCCTACCTAAGTGACCCTGATGTGCGAGATCTCGTAACATTCCTCAAAAAGCATGTCCCGCGTGTTGACTACACTGAGGCCATCACCGAACAAGAAGTTCCCATCGGTCAAAGAGGGAAAGGAGGCGGGATGTCGCATTCATCGACCTCATCAGACGATGGAGATCCCCTGATACAGCAGGCCCTTGATGTCATAGTACAGGCTAACAAAGCATCAACATCGCTTTTGCAGCGCAGACTGAACATCGGCTACTCGCGAGCTGCCAGAATAATCGACATACTGGCAGAAAAAGGATATATCGGACAAGAGGGTGGTGCAAAGGGACGAGAGGTATTATATCGACCTGGGATGGAGACAACATCACCAATACCGGAAGAGTAAGTAAGTAGTTAGTTACCGAATTGGATAATCCGATACGCCTCCTCTTCAATGCGATCTACTTCTTCAAGACTAATAGCAAGCTGCTGTGCCACTTCCTGCTTAGTCATGCAGCGCATACCTTCAAGCGCATACAAAGCACTAAATACTGTTCGTTGAATTGCAGACAAACTGTCTAAGATGTTTCTGCCTCGCCGAGGAGCTTCATTACGCGAACCATCCTCTGCTACAATCTGGTCAAGAATAGTGTTCACATCTCGAGCTTCCAAATCTGCCAAAGTCATATCATACTTTGCTCTGAATATACCACCCAGTAGCTTTTCCTCCTGTGTCGTCTTAAGATGAACAGTGATGATCCATTCAGGTGTCCCCGCGGGATACTCTCCATCCAAGATGGCTTTTTTTGTCCGTGTGTAAGATTTCCTTCCCACTCGTCATAAGCAACCCAGTCAATGTATCCACTGTCCTTCTGAGGGCTCTTCTCTGCGCCGTTAGAATATTTTTCCATTTGTATAATCGGAAATACTAATACAACATTAAAAAATCATCGAAGATACTTTGCTATGTTCTCGTTGTGTTCTTCAAGAGTAGCGGCATAATGCATCGTCTTACCCGTTCTGTCTGAGATGTAATACAAGTAGGGAGTCGAGGAGGCGTCTATAACTGCCTGGATAGATGAGAGGCTGGGACTAGCAATAGGTCCGGGTGGCATACCTGGATATCTATACGTATTGTAAGGTGAAGATATCGCTAGATCTTGTCTTGTCAGATTGGGCTTCCACCATGAGGCTGAGGCAGCATCATACCCAACAGCATACTGCACAGTGGCGTCTATCTGTAGTGCCATACCTATCTCGAGACGTCGTCTTAAAATTGAAGCAACAATCTGTCTATTTTTTTGTGTACGAGCCTCTCTTTCAACCAATGAAGCCAATATCACCACCTCATCTTTGGTCAATCCTTTTGCTTGAGCCTTTTTCTGCAGCTCTAGTGAGAACTTGCGATCGAAGTTCGCTTGAAGTATAGCAATGATCTGATCTATAGTTGCGTCCCGAGGTATCAGATAGGTATCGGGAAACAGATATCCTTCACGCGCCTTCTTCACGAATTCAACCTCAGGTATCCCTAACTCTCGAGACAGAACTTGCGCCATCTCTTCTTTCCGTGTTCCCTCAATCAAAGTTACCCAGACATCCAGGCTCCCCTTTGTCAAATTAACCGCTACTTCCTCTGCAGACATCGCAGGAGATAGTCGAAACTCACCTGCCTGTATTCTGTTCTGTATCCCCATCTTGCGAACTAAGAGATAAAAGACGATCCTATCTCTGATTAGACCTTGGGCACTGAGATCGCGGATGATTGTATTGAGAGCTGCTCCTTTGCGGATGATAAAGGGTCTAGACATAGTGTCGGCTGGATTGGCGGGTAGAGACCCTTCCTTCAGGTACATGAACGAAGAGATGACTAAGACGAGCAGGACCAAGATGGCAACTGCAAATTTTTTCATACGGTATGAACAAAGTATACTCGAAACTTTTTCATACAGTGACATCGGTAAAAACTTCTCTCAGCTTTTTCCCATACTGTTGTACCCGAGCAAAAAAGTTTTGTGACAACTGCTAGCTCGCTGACACCTAAGAGCCAACAAAGTAATAGGTACCCGGAAAGGTATACCCCTCCCACCACAAACATCAATAGAAGCAAACTGAGTGTACGAGTGGTATTGATGATGAGCGAATCCAACAAACGGAGTAGTACATAGGCTGGAAATGCCGAACACACTGTGGCAATAACAATTTTCGTCACTCCACCAAACAGCTCAGGAAGTCGATATCCGCCTATCTTACGGTATAAAACGATCAGAGATATTATGACATTTCCAATGATTGTGACAGAAAATGAGAGGGCAAGCACCCAAGCCCCTTGCTTTAAGACCAGTACAAGAAAGCTCGAAATAGCAATGTTAAGAGCCACGAAAAACATGTTGATGTAGAAAGGAGTTTTGGTGTCACGACAAGCATAAAAAAACCCGTACGAGGAAGTAGTATAGGCTATGAAATGGAATAGACAGCGCAAAGACTGACACGATATGGGCAGCAATGTTGGTCGCTTCCCAGTCGAACTTACGACCTCCAGCTATAATACGAACGAGTGGGGTACGAGCGAAGATAAAAAAAAGACCAATAGGAATGCTAAAAAAAAGGATCTGTAACAATGATTGGACAAAAAGTCGTCTCACTTCCTGCAACTTCTTTTGCTCAAACAATTCGGAGACATATGGAAGAGAGGCTTGCCCGAAGGACATTCCGACAAAAGCTACTGGGAAAAACTGTATCTGCTGAGCCAGATAAAAAGTGGAATAGGCTCCAGCTCCAAGTAGTGATGCGAGTGTCAAATCAATAGTCATATCAATCTGACGGGCTATCACTGTCATCAAACGAGGACTAAATAAGGTAAAAAACTCTTTTACTGCTCTGCGAACAAAGATGAATGGTCGATAGCCTATTGGGGCTGCAAACAAGATAGGTAGTTGTATAATAAATAGCAAAATAGCTCCTACCACTACTCCGACTATGGGGCCGTACAACCATAGTGAAGGAGCCAAAAACCATGTCCCCAGTATTATAGATACGTTATAGAGTACCGGGGCGATGGCACTCATCAAAAATATCCTGTTAGCTTGGGCTATCCCCGATAGTATCCCGCCCAAGACCAGGAATGGCAACTGCAAAGCTATAAGCATGCGTGCTAATGAGACAACGAGGTCCAATTGCTCCGGTGTGAATCCTGGGGCAATCAACGGCATGATATAAGGAGCAAGCAACAAAAAAAGCCCCATCCCAATTGCAAGTGAGGTGATGATGACATTGATAATCGAGGAAATATGCTTTGAGAACGTTTTTTCATCCTGTTTATAACGAATGAATAGAGGAATGAAGGCTGAGCTCAAGGCTCCTGAAATCAGCACCTCAAATACAAAGTCAGGTACTCGAAAAGCTGCAAAAAAAATATCCAGTTCAGTAGTGGTAAAAAATGTAGTAAGGCTGCGATACCTTATGAACCCAAAAAACGTGAAACTACTATCATACCTGCAAACAAGATTGCAGATGAGACGATGTCGCTTTGCCTTCTTAAAAAAAGTTCTTTCGTGTTTTTTAGTATGCGCTCCATAATGGTCTTTTAGTTATGCTTTTGGTCAAATATAGATTATCTCAGTAATCTATATTGTATATTACACCCTTATTTATTAAACTAGACTAGTGATACATTTACCAGTAGAAAAGGGGGGTGACAATCATATGCCAAATAATAAAATCAGCAATCAAAAAGATGCATCAAGACAAGAAAAGAACGACCGCCAACGCTAAGATCAAAAAAAAACGTGAAAGAGTCCATGAAAAAAAGTGGCTTCAAGTAAAGCTACAAAAACGAGCAAGACTAACTTACTCGCAAAAGCATATGCCATAATTGACAAAGCAAAAAAAAGAGGGGTTATTCATAAAAATAAGGCAAGCCGTCTCAAATCTCGTATAGCGAAACGATCAGCCAAGTAAGGATCTTCGCCTAGTTAGATACGAGCATGACCAAAAAGCAAACAATAAACCTACTTCCTCACATAGATAAGCCTTTCACAGAAAAGGTTCTTTATTTTATGCTCCATTACTTCCGATACATTCTAGTAGTGACGCAGATGGTGGTGATTTGTGTGTTTTTCTATCGCTTTATTATCGACCAACAAGTTATAGATCAGGAGGAGCTGTTTAAAAGCAAAGAGGCCGTATTAGAGTTTGCTCGTCCACTTGTAGATGAAGCTAAGGCACTGGACACGAAACAGGACGAGATCGCCAAGATCCTCAACATGCAATCTGCTCTTACTCAGTTACTCGAACTCATTTTTAGCAGCGTGCCGACGAACCTCTTCCTTACTGATGTCACCTATGATCAAAAAAAAGTCGCCATAGAAGGATCGACTCGCGAGGTAGCTCTAATTCGCCAGTGGTACACACATCTTCTCTCCTCAAAACTCTTTTCTGATATCACTGTCAATGATGTCATTCGTGATCAAGGTGGTAATTATACTTTTTCATTCGAGCTCACACTAAAATGATTGATACCGTAGAAATTATAAAAAAAAGTCATAGGGAAAAAGCAGGTACAAGACTATACCTACGCCATCATGTTTTTGCTGCTTTCATCGTTTTTTGCTTTTTTCGTAATACGTCCTGTACTACGAATTGCTGTGTCCCTCAGCAACGAAGCGCAAGAGCTAAAAGCCATCAATGCTATCTATGAGACGAATATACGCAAGATAGTAGCTCTACAAGGAGCACTTGAAAGTATTAGACCAAAGTCCTACCTTGTTGAGGCGGCGATCCCGTCAGGACCTCAACTTCAGCCATTTATATCCGAGATACGTCAGGCCGCTGAGGCTACTCCACTGACTATTGGGTCAATAGATGTTGGAGAAGTTACCTATCATGATGATTCAGATAAAAATAAAAAACGCTCGATCTCTCGATCAAGATCCAGGGGTCATTTGCCGAAGTATCGCGCTTCATAAAAACGCTGCTCAATCAGCCACGACTAAAACATATCACTGCATTTAGGATGACAAAAGACACTCTACAATCTCAAAAGCTTGAGATATCATTAACGATTGAATCAGGATATTACTAGCGCTATGAATCAAAAAGAATTATTGGTTATATCGGTCACCATCTTCGTCACAATTAGTGTGTGGATCATTGCGGATCTTTTTTCATCTTTCTCAAACGCGTCAAATAAAGGCGGCTTACCCTGAGTTTACTAAGCCACTTAAGCTAAATCTGGATGTCGGTGTTATCGAAAAATTAGAGCAAAAGCAATGAGTAGACCGCTTTCTCGCTATGGCTATGAGATTTTTTTGACGTTTATATTACTCCTTGTAGTAGGAACAATCTTCTATGTGCGCCGTAGTACCCCCTTTAAACTGCCGGATCTCACTTTTGGGAAGAATGTACAGTCAACCAATGCTGTATTAAATACGTTCACAGGGAATAAGACGGGAACAACAGCTACCATCGTATTCCAGACCAAAACAGCCGACACGCGGGCAACTTCACTACGGAACTTCCCCAACAGACCTGAACAAAAGACTTATCGATAAACGTGATACGGAGTCAATGAGAAGAGAGCGAACTACCCATGTCTTCGAGCTACAAGGTCTCGAACCTGAGAAGGTTTATTTTGTTAGCCTGGTCGATGACGAACAAAATCCCATTGGGAGTAAAAAGCTGATATATGAGTTTACCAGTTCACAGAGGATAACCACTGTAGGGACCTTATCTCCTATCTATGGACACGTAACTACCGAGTCAGGTGAACCAGCAGCTGATGCGGTCGTGATCATTGAAGCCGAGGATATCCAGATACTACTCGATACGACTGATGCTGATGGCTCATTTCTTATACCGCTTTGTTGCATGCTCGCCAAAGATGGCGCTCCAATCCAGTCGCTACCTCTATCTACTGATATATCAGTCCGACTATATGACGATCAAGGACAAAAAAAGGTGCTGAGCTACAGTCTCGATACTCTTATTAACTCCTCGGCTACTCTTTCTCTTGGCGACAAAGAACAGCAACTGGCTTTTTCACCTACCGAAGCCCCCCCTGTCTTGGGTTTTCAAAGTGACCAAGAGACGGCTACAGCTACACCAACGATTTCACTGGCTCCCAGTCCTTCAGTGATGGCAAAACAGCTCCAGACATCACCACTGCAAATCATTTATCCTGAAGATAAAGCCTCTATCTCTTCACAACCTTTGATCAAAGGGATCAGCCTCCCAGATGAAATCATCAGTATTTATATAAAGAAGGGCAAGGATGTCACATTTGGAAGGGCTCGAGCCGATAGTGTTGGCGTATGGAGATTTAGTAGTGAACAACCACTCCTGCCTGGTGACTATACCATAGAAGCCAAAACAACTGGCAAAAATTCATATAGTTCTAAAGTGTCCTTTACATTGCTAAAAAGTGGAGAAGCAGTATTGGGGGAGGCCACTGGTAGCGCAACACTAACACCCGAGCCTGAGCCGACTAGTGAGGCCTCAGCTACGGGGACTATCGCTCCGACATCCGGGCCGACTAGTAGCATTCCGAGTGCCACTCGTACCCCACCCATATCAGGGACAACTATCGTACCTGCTCTCCTCATAGGAACCTTGAGTTTCTTCGTGGGTCTGGGTCTGATACTATTATTGTAGACATGTCACTATCTCCAATCGTTTTCACTCTAAACAAAGTTGCACTGTTTGCATTTCTTGTTACTTTTGGGCTCATCATTTACGAGCTCTTTCATATACTCAAAAAGAAAAATTCGACTGAGACAAAACAAGTAGAGGTACCTGACTTTCATCCAGAGGAACATGAAGCAAATCAAACATTTACACCACTGCACATAGAAAACAAAAAGGAAGTCATAGCTGCTCCACCCAATAGAGCCGCCCTTTTTTTAGTAGTTGGTGGATTGCTTCTGATAGGGGGAGTCTTCATCTATGCACTATATGGCGGATGGGGAAAGCCAGTCACCAGAAAGTCTGCCACTACATCGCCAACTGTGATCAGGCAGGCTAGCTCAGCTGGAATAGTGCTCTATGATACAAGTTGGCAGCCACTTAAAGATCAACAAATACTTGCCCTTCAGCCAAATGATTTCATCTTCATTGGACTCAAATCACTATCAGGCGTGGACATTAGCAAGGCTCGAATCCGTGTCAATAAAAAGAATTGGGATCTCTTTGATGAGACAGCGATGTACAATGCACAGGAGAATGTCTATTATAGAGAATTTTTCATATCTAGTGAAAGTGCATCATTACACATTGAGGGAGAGCTTTTTGACTCAAAGTCAGGCTCCTGGCTCGGAGAGACTTCCGACTTATGAAAAAATCACACCTAGTAGTCATCATTGCACTCGTACTAGTATTGTTGACAGTGACTGGAGTAGTCTTCTTCCTGAGCAGATCGGGTAACAAAACTCCAGTATCGAAGATTGAGATACGGCCGGAACGAAAAACCTATGTAAAACAGGTAGACTTCCAATTTAGCAACGCTGCACCATCTACTATACCTACCAAGGCAATTATCAGTCCATCTAACAATCCTACTGGGACTGCGGATAATGAAGGCAGATCCGTTGTCGTAACACCTCCTGGACTTGAGCTCCTCACTCCCACCAGCACTGCCATTGCCACAGACACACCAACCCACAAAGCAGCTTCCATAACCCCAGTTGCAACTGTTACCAAAGCATCAGCCTCGTTACCAAAAGCAGGATTTATAGAAAACAACGCTTCTGGGTATCGGAGGAGCACTCCTTATCCTACTACTCGCTCTTGTGCTGTAAGAGCAAAGATCTTGATAAATCGCTCTGGGTCTCTTGAAGCTCCACCTACAAGAAAACCATCTGCCCCTGATTTCAACAGTTGAGTAATAGTATGTTCATTTACTGATCCCCCATAGAAGACTTTGTTGCCTGTCTTAGCTCGAAACCGAACGCAGGCGGCAGTGACATCGTCAATCTCTGCCGTTTCACCGTATCCCGATCCATCACTTATTGCATCTATTGGCTCAAAAACAGATAAACCCTGATATCCATCAGGGATTTCTTCAGTGTTACTTGCACAGAGGATGGGAGTCCCTCGATACTCCGAGATAAGAGCACCTTGTCTCACGACCTTTGCACCATCACTGTCTCGATGTTTTCTTTGGAAACTATGCCCAATGAGGTAATAGTGACAATACTCCTGTAATAAATCTATCGTTACCTCACCTGAGCAGTTTTCTCCACTAAAAGATGAAAGTTCCTGTGCTCCAATAGCTACTCCTTCAACATCACGCAGAAGATCTGTCATAAGACCCACGTGAAGTAAGGATGGTAGTAAAATGACATTGATGTTTGGTTGCGACCGATACTTTGACAAGAATGCGGTCGTCCATTGACGTATCTGAGAACTAGTGCCCCATGACTTCCAATTTGCTAGTAGTGTGTACTCTTTCATATCCTATCTCTATGAACTCTGTATGATTATACTATGCAGATGCAGCAAGAATTAGATTCTCTCAATGATGCCCAAAAGGAGGCTGTGCTTCACACCGAAGGGCCAGCCCTTATCCTAGCCGGTGCTGGGTCTGGTAAAACACGCGTCCTAATAACTAAGGTGCGTTATCTTATCGAAGCAAAAAATGTATCACCAGAAAATATCATGATGGTGACATTTACCAACAAAGCTGCTGGGGAGATGAAGGAGAGGATGGGACGTCCGCTTGGATACATAGGGACCTTTCATGCTTTTTGCGCAATGCAAATGCGCAGACACGCTCCTCGCATCGGATTCCCAAATGACTTTACTATATATGATCAGGATGACCAAAAACAACTGATCCAACGTTGCCTTAAGAAGATGGCTACGAACAAGACACTAACCCCTTCTGGTGTCTTAGCGCGGATCTCATCGATCAAGGATAATATGATGACACCAGAGCAGTACCTTCCGTTTGCCCAAGGAAACTATGATCAGCTCATTGCCGCTCTTTATGTAGACTACCAAAAAGCTCTAAAAGAGGCCAACGCAATGGATTTTGATGACTTGTTACTGAATATGGTTCTATTACTGAAAAATGATAACGATGTCTTAGCCCAACTTCAAGAGCAGTATCACTACTTTTTGATAGATGAATTTCAGGATACAAATGCAGCGCAATATATGCTGGCCATACTCCTCTCGCAGAAAAGTAGAAATATCAGTGTCGTAGGGGACTTTTCACAAAGCATCTATTCGTGGAGAGGCGCAGACCTCCGAAATCTTCATAAATTTCAGGAGAACTTTCCGGATGCAAAGACCTATTACCTTGAAGTAAACTATCGCTCAACAGAAAGTATCTTATCATACGCGAATAAGCTCATTTCTCATAACACCTCACATCCTGTACTATCCCTAACTACCACAAATGATACTGGGGAAGAAGTCGCAGTACTAGAGCTTACCAATGAAGAGGAAGAGGCTCTCTATGTAGCTGAAACCATCGAGCAACTGTGTGCTCCTGCCAACTATGATAAGGCCGCTATCTTATACCGCATGAATGCACAGTCCCGGGTCATCGAAGAAGCGCTGCTGCATCTGGGGATCCCTTATGTCTTAGTAGGAGGGACTCGATTTTATGAACGCAAAGAGGTCAAAGATGTCTTGGCATACCTGAATGTATGGATCAACCCCAAAGATGAAGTATCTTACAAGCGTATTGAAAAGCTCGGCAAAGGACGACTGAAACGGTTTTTGGCAGTTAGGGATGAGTATCAAGAAAAAGAACATCCCCAATCCGATGAGCTCATCGGTCTAGTTATAGAGCGAACGGGGTATCTTGATCTTTATAACGATACAAATAGTGAAGATATTGCCCGTCTTGAGAATATAAGAGAACTTAGATCTGTTGCCCAGCATTTTCCCGCCATCACAGAGTTCCTACATCAAGTTGCCCTCGTCGAGTCAGAATATTCAGAGAACGAGAAAAATCAAAAGAATAAAAGGGGAGTGAGCCTCATGACGCTTCATCAAGCAAAGGGACTTGAGTTTGACTATATATGTATAGTGGGTCTTGAAGACGGGATACTACCCCACTCAAGAGCATTGTATTCAACAGAGGAGCTTGAGGAGGAGCGACGTTTGTTTTACGTTGGGGTGACTAGAGCCCGAAAGAGACTCTACATCACCCATGCAAAAAGGCGCTTCCTGTTTGGGCGGTCAGGATACACTATCAAATCTCGCTTTCTTAACGACAATGAAGACGAGTACAATTGGATGCATAAAAGCTTTTAATTATGACATACACTGCAGATAGCTGGAATAAAAAAGCCCATCATCCACTGCAGTCGTGGGAGTGGGGGGCAATGCGAGAAACTCTCGGCTATACTGTCATCCGCTTTGACGATGGGAAAGATGTCTATCAAGGTGCTATACATAAAGTACCAGGACTGGGGGCTTCGATCTTCTATATCCCTCGCTCAGTACTCCCTTCAGAGAAGGCACTTGATCTCGCCAAAGAACTAGGTGCCAGGCATAAAGCCATTTGTGTCAAATGGGAGCCCTATCACCAAGTCAAGAAAGATAGCGGCAACAAAGATCAATCTCACTTTACCAGGCAGACAAAAGAATCTCCATTTCCTCTATTCCCTCAGTGGACACAGCATCTGGATATTAGCCCTACTGAAGAGGAGATACTGGCACGAATGAAACCCAAAACTCGTTACAATATACGACTAGCCTTCAAAAAAGGAGTGACGACATACGAAAACACAACAGAAAAGGGTTTTGAGAATTTTTATCTACTTTATTCACAGACCTGTGCCCGTCAGAACTACAAAGGACACTCGAAGCAATACCATAGCACCGTATTTTCAGCACTTCATGGAAAGATCGCCCATATTATCCAGGCTGATTTCAAGAAAAAGCCGCTGTGCTCCTATGAGTTGTTTCTATTCAATAGAAAACTTTACTATCCTTACGGAGGATCGTCGGAGCTTCATAGAGATCTGATGGCTCCTCATGCACTCATGTGGTATGCCATACAACTCGGAAAGCAGTATGGCGCTATTGATTTTGATATGTGGGGGTCTTTAGCACCTGATTATAGCCACGACGACGCATGGGCAGGATTTACTCGTTTCAAGGAGGGCTTTGGGACAACATTTGTTGAGTATTACCCGAGTCGAGACCAGATCCTCAGACCCTCTCTCTATACTGTCTTTGGTATTGCCTATCATATGCGAAAAATACTCTTGCGGTACGTATAATAGAGCATGCCAAAAGAAGTTACTTCATTTGACCAGGTGCTAGCGTCCCTTAATACAGCACAAAGAGAAGCAGTGGAGGCCATCGAAGGTCCAGTGATGGTGATAGCAGGGCCAGGGACAGGAAAGACACAGGTCCTAGCTGCCAGGATAGCTCACATCCTACAGAAAACAGACACTCCCGCATCTAGCGTCTTAGCGCTTACTTTTACCGAAGCCGCTGCAGCAACTATGCGCAAACGCATAGTTGCTATGATCGGAAACGAAGGGAATTACGTAAGAATCTATACATTTCACGCTCTCTGTTATAGCATCATCCAAGAGAATCCCCAATTGTTTCCCTTACTAGCCTCTGGCTCACCCTTGTCCAACCTCGAAACCTACTTATTAGTGGAAGAGACCCTTGAGCATCTTAAGCTACAGGAGTTAGCACCCCTGAGAGCAAAACGTCATTACGTCACCACGATAGCCGGAGCCGTATCGACACTCAAGAGAGAGCATTGTTCACCCAGTCAGCTCGAGGAGATAGTCAACACCTTGGAAAAAGACTTACTCGATGCCTCGCTATCACCAGGAGCAAAGGTAACACTTCAAAAGAAAATAGCCCGCTTTAGCGAAATGCATAGAGTATATAAGCACTATGGTGAGCTGCTCATCCAGCGGGGGAGGTTTGATTATGATGACATGATAAACAACGTTATAGATGCACTCCTCAACAATGAGGATCTGAGACAAACTTATCAGGAGCGTTTTCTTTACTTTCTAGTAGATGAATATCAAGATACGAACAATGCACAAAACATGCTACTCGACACGCTATCTAGCTATTGGGGGCCACAGGCAAATGTCTTCGTTGTCGGTGACCCCCATCAATCTATCTACCGATTTCAGGGGGCCTCTATAGAGAACATGCTTCATTTTCTTGATACATATCCGCAGACACATATCATCACGCTGGATACAGGCTATCGATGTCCTCAGGAACTGTACACGAGTGCACACACGCTCATCGGACACAATACCCTTACACAAGAGTATCTGAAGTCTCGCTACCCACAGCTCTATGAAGCTGTACAAAAACCACTTGTTTCCTCCTATTACAGCGAAAAGCCCATCAAATTTTCCTTGTGCCCCAATCAAACTACAGAACTATATGATCTAGCCAAAAAAATAGATAGCTTAATATCATCTGGCGTACCACCACAAGAAATAGCTGTACTTTACCGAGTTAATAGCGACTCCACACTCATTGCCGATGAGTTACAGAAGAAAAATATTCCATTCAAAATAGAGGGTGGAGAATCTATCTTTAGTAAAAAGCTCATTATTCAACTCCTCGATCTCCTCAAGACCTTGTATGATGTACGAGAAATCAAAGAAGATCTACCGCTCCTAAGGATCTTTAGCTATCCCTGGATGGGGATCGATCAGACAACGATATTTCGGTTGGCTCGTATAGCCAAAAAAAAACGGGCTCACACTAGCGCAGCTGCTGGAAAAGAAAGAGGACTGGAGGAAAGAAGCTCTTTCGCAAGAATCAATTTTAGAAGATGAGATCAAACGATGTATTGCTAAAACGGAGCTACTCTACCTCTGGTCCATGAAGGAGCAAAGCATGCGTTTTCAAGAGTGGTTCGTCTATCTCCTTGAAGTCTCAGGTTATCTGCCCTGGATCCTCAATCAAGAAGGAAAACATGAATTGCTCGAAGATCTGAATGCTTTTTTTAGGGAAATCAAAAATATGACAACACATGACCCTGCATTTGATCTCAAACGATGTATTGAGATGATAGAGCTCCTTGAGGCCTTTCAGATAAGAGTTGAGCCAATATCAATAGCCCGCAGCGAAGATCACGTCATCCTCACCACTGCTCACAAAGCAAAGGGTAGAGAGTGGGACTACGTCTTCGTACCAGGATTTACCACAAGTTGGGATAAGCGAGAACATACCCGTGTCTCGTTGGTACCCCAAGAAGTCCTCGCCGAAACTCCCCTCGACAAAAAGGAGGAGTTAGAAGATAGTCGAAGGCTTATTTACGTAATGCTCACAAGAGCTAAAAAAGAGTTCTATATCTCAAGTCCAGAGATATTGGATATCACTGGGCAAAATAAGGTGGCTCAAAGAAGTGCCTTTTGTTCAGAATTGCCTGCAGACTACATTGATCACCTACAAAGTCCTGGAGTAACTATCCAAGAGGAGAATGACATACTTACAGCAGCACTTACACGAAGTCCCTCCACGATGTGGGCAGCTAGCGCTTTTGAAGAATATGTGCATGTGAGATGTAGTCATATTGTGATTAATTCAACCAACTTTAATCGCTACATCTCCTCCCCTCTTGAATTTGTATTGTTCGATGTCTTGCAAGTACCAAGAGCACTTACGACAGCACAGATCGTCGGCTCTGCTATCCACGAAGCATTAGAAAACTGGTACACTGCCCCACCTACTACTCGAGCTCATAAAGTGATGAAAGCATACAACTATCTACTAAAGCAAGGGGTTGGCCAACAAGAAGCCAGTAGATGGAAGGGGGATATGGACGAGATGCTAGAGAGGTTTGAGATACTCGATTCTACCGTCGGGCGCATCCCAACATATACAGAGATGATATTGGGAAGCAAACATATGCCACTACACCTAGGAAAGATACCCCTGAGTGGCCGTCTTGACCGCATCGATATGCTAGATACTAAGACTGCTCAGGTCATTGACTACAAAACATCACGAGATAAATCTGAGAATGAGATAAGAGCGTTACGTCAATCCGACTTAGACCCTACGGAAAAACAGTTTTCTGGTATCAAAGGGCCACTCTATCGCCAGCTACTCTTCTATAAACTCCTTCTGGGACTCCATCCTACTCGACCTCATCACGTTGAGTCGGGAGCCTTTTGGTTTTTGGGCCCGACACAGTCTACAAAGTCGAGACCGCGCATCTTGACTCTACCGGATGAACACATCAATGAACTAAAGGAGCATATCCAAATCATGTATAAGACGATCAGGGATCCAGTATTTATCCGTACCATTCCCTGGGAGCTCGAGGCACTTCAGCTAAGTCACGGACTTGTAAATCATTAAAGGTACTTCCTAATCTAGAAAATCTTTGAGCTTGCGGGCACGGGTCGGATGTCGTAATTTGCGGATTGCCTTTGCCTCAATCTGTCGTATTCGCTCCCTAGTGACATTGAATTCTTTACCCACATCTTCAAGTGTTTTTGGTTTGCCGTCCTCAAGACCAAATCGCATGACCAATACTTTTTTCTCGCGCTCCGAAAGAGTGGTCAGGACTTCATTGAGGTAGTCACGTAAAAACTCCTTTGAAACAGAATCAATCAGAGTAGGCTGATCAGTATCTGCTACAAACTGCTCAAGGGTAGCCTCCTTATCATCCCCAACTGGGGTAGAAAGAGACTTGGGATGTTGAGAAATTCGGATCAGATGCTCGATCTCCTTTTCAGTCATGAGCATTTCTTTTGCAATCTCTTTGTTACTTGGCTCCCGGCCATTTTTTTGGGTCAGTTTGCGTTGCGTTTTATAATAGCGGTTGATATTATCGACCATGTGAACCGGGATACGAATGGTGCGCGATTGATCAGCGATGGCGCGTGTAATTGCCTGTCGAATCCACCATGTTGAATAGGTAGAAAACTTAAATCCGCGTCGCCAATCATATTTCTCAACCGCTTTAATAAGTCCCTGATTTCCCTCCTGGATAAGATCCAAAAATGACAGTCTCCTACCCAGATATTTCTTGGCTATAGAGACGACTAAACGAAGGTTAGACTTGATGAGTTTTTCGCGAGCCTTTTTATCTTTCTTTTCATATCTCTTGGCAAGATCGACCTCCTGCTCAAAGGTCAAAAGTGGATGTCTCCCAATCTCCTTGAGATACATTTTGATAGGATCTAGCGAATCACCTTGCTTGAGTGTGATAAGAGTCTTAAGTTCTTTTTTCGAGCTCTTCGAGTGATTTTTTGAACATCTTCTTCGTCACTAGCGGAGACATTTTCAAAAAATGTCGATGTTCTGGCGCATAGCCTCATCAAAAAGTTCGTCTATGGCTTCGATGTGATTTTCAGGATGTGGGAAAACAAGGAGGATGTCATCCAAAACCAAAAATCCATTTTCCTTTCCTTGACCAAGAAGCTCCTGGGAAGACTGAGGGATTTTTTGCTTTGTCATGACAGGGTAATTCTACTAGAGTGCCTGCTCTTTTTCAACTTGCGCGATCTTGGTGGTAAGAGTAGCTATATCATCGGCAGCGCTTTTTTTTGATGCTACTTCTTAGCTTATCCCGTAGAGCCATGATAAATCTCTTTACCACTATCTTGCGAGCATGATGAAAGGCATCATCTTGATCATCAGGAATCTCGAGCATACCAGCTATGTCTAGCACCTCACGAAGGGGAGTAGAAAGAGTTCCTACAAATTCTGCCTGGATATATGTCTCATGAGTGCCCATGTATGAGTCCAGCTGTTCCACTAATTCACGATAGGAGGGGGTCTTTATTACAGGCTCATCTATTGACTGAAATAACGCTTCCTTTGCTTCATAAGGCTTTTTATTCTGAAAGATATAGGCACTGATAAATCTGTCTCCCTCTTCATCAGCGGATCCAGGCTCTGATCTGATACTCGCGATTCTTTCCTTCAATCTCTTCTGTGAAAATGCGACGACACTCTGATGTATAGATTCAACAGAGACAGACAGGACGTCGGCCAACTTCTTTTTATAGTGATCTGCTAGTATCGGGTTTTCTACCTGGGCAAGGAAAGGCATCATCTCCTTAGAAAGGTCCCTGATTCCTCGCTCTGAAGTAACATCTATCCTCGACTGAGCATGAGTCATGATAGCGTCAAATATACTTGTGGGGTGCTCTAAAGCTTTTTTAAAGGCTATTGCGTTAATGCTGAGGGCTTCATCGGGGTCTTTTCCTTCAGTGTACAGACATACAGCGTGAGTCATCTCCTCCCGCTCGATCTCGAAAAAAGCGCGCTTTGTTGTCTCATAACCTGAGTTATCTTGATCTAGGGCCGTAATGACATGGGAGGTGAAACGTTTTAGCAGCCGAAGCTGTTCCCTGGTGAATGCCGAACCCTTGATAGCGACGACATTGCCTATCCCATGATGTACACACCTGAGAAGATCGAATTCACCTTCCACTATGACTACTTCTTTATTCTGGATGATTGATTCCTTTGCTTGGTAGAGCCCGTACACTTGTTCTCGCTTACGATAGAGTTCTGTCTCTGGTGTATTGATATATTTTGCCTGGCGATCATCCTCACCTATAAGTCGTCCTGAAAATCCTACTATGTTGCCTCTTACATCAAGCAGGGGGAACATAAGACGACTACGAAACCGATCATATAGCTGCGAGGACCTCGAGTGCCACAAAGACCTGTCGCTATGATATCCTGTTCATCCCACTTCTTAAGCAGCAGGGTATGTAACTGTGTCTGGTCGGCAGCAAAGCCAATGCCATATTTCTTGATCAGTTCTATCGGCAGATTTCGTTTTTCAATATAGTTAAGAGCTGCCTTGCCAGCCGGCTTTGCATGCAGAATATACGAAAAGACTCGAGCAGCATATTCGTTGATTGCGAAAAGTCTTTTTCTTCCTGTCCCACATACCGTCTTCGATACCTGAAGGACTAAAGGAGATCCCCGTCTTCTTAGATAGCTCAAGCATCGCCTCCATAAAGGTGATGTTCTCCCATTTCATGAGAAATGAGATCACATCACCACCCTCTTGGCATGCGCCATAACAGCGCCATCTCTGGCGGTCAGGAGAGACTATAAAGGAAGGGGTATTCTCCTGGTGAAAAGGACAGCGGGCCTTGAAATTCCTGCCAGCTCGTTGCAACTGCGCAACAGAACCGATAATTTCAACGATGTCCACATGACTTTTTATTTCTTCAACCGTTGTGTTCATCGAATGTACCGTATTGTATCAGAGATACTAGCTCCTTACTGCCAGCTCGACTTTACCAAAATCGGTATGCATACGGTCACAGATCGAAGCATCAGGAGATGTGAAAAGCGTCTGATAGCCAGAGATAGCTTGAAGAACAAGCTCTTTGTAGTGCTCATCAAGCTCCGAAAATAGGTCGTCAAGCAGGAGGATAGGCTTCTTAGTACTCTCTGTATAACAGGTTATCTCATTCATATTGATCCAGAGGAGAGCCAACCGCTGCTGACTGCGCGAGCCGAATCGCAGTACGGAACGCCCCTCCAACATAATATCGATATCATCGCGCTGAGGACCAATGGTGGTAGTACGATACCTGAGTTGCTCAGGGAGCGTAGCCTCGAGGGCTTCCTTGGTAATTCTTTTTGGATGATAAATGATGCTATAGGGATTGATAGGAAAAACATGAGAAATATTTTGATTACAGCTATTACAAAATTCTCTACGCTTATCCTGCAGATACGTACCATGTTCTACTATGTAGCTATCCCAGAATTCTAGCTCCTTCCTCAGACTTGCTTCTGGTAACTGCTGCTTCTCCAGGAGTTTGTTTCGACGAAATAGACCACTGGAATAATTTGTGAGATGCTTTCGATAGGTATTATCATGACTACTGAGAATTCGATCTAAGAGACTTCTCCTACGACTTGGAGAGCGTGTTATCTCTTCGATCAGTTGTGGGGCAAAGACAACCAGTGGTGGAGCCTCTTGGCGATAGTGTGCCCACGAACGAGGGATACGATCCACAAACCATTTTTTCATCACCAGATCATCCTTCTTTATCCATATAGTCGCCATCTCACTGCTGATTCCCTCATCATCGAGGGTTGCTACGACCTTGGTTTGGTCCGATCCAAATTGTAGACACTCGCCAGACCGCTCTTCTTTCAATCCTGCTCCTTGAAAAAGCACCATGAGAGATTCGAGGATGTTAGTCTTGCCCACAGCGTTGGGCCCGATGATAAAGGTGGCCTCTGGATGGACTGTAAGGCTAAAGTTAGTAAACGACCGAAAATGCGTAAGTGCCAAATGAGTGACTATCATGAGCCCAAGTATACGACATCAACGAGGTAGAATAGTTGGGCCAAAATCAAAAGATAGGGAGAGAAGTCTGGAGATAACAAACGCCGAAATAAGAATTCCCATCCCAAGAATGAGATTGACAATGATTTTTTGGCCTCTGCAACTTTGCCCATGTCCCCACGAGACATGATCAGTCTATAGCCCGCTAGCAGTAAAAAGTAGAGGATAAAGAGTCCGGCAAGCGGATAGATAAAAGCCAAGAATAGACTGAGGAGGTCACCTAGATTTTCAACTGGTCTACCAATGATATTTCGCCCATTGAGTGGACCTCGTATGACTTGTCCGGCTATCTCAACCTCTTGAGCGAAGACTCTCATAGACTCGTATCAAACTCTGCAAACATATATATAGCAGTATATTCCCGCCTAAAGCAAAAGACAAATACCAGTTGACTTGGGCCACAAATGGGATTAGTGGTGACTCTGATATCCATGAACCTATGATCACAAATGTCTCAGGCACAAGAAAGTACATCGCAAGTGCTATTGCAGCGATAAAAAGGGTAACAATAGGCACATCCTTTAGATCAGAGGGCGATGTAAACATTGTTGAGGCGATGACAAACACCCCATAAGCCCACAGTGCCATAGACCACCAGTCCCCAACCACATAAGGCCGTGTAATAAATAGAATGTAGAGAGACACTATCCCTACAAGGAATGGGGCTACTCCTACTATAAATCCTCGCAGAGGATCTTTGGGATAATAGGTGATAGAACCCATATGTATCTCCATCTTTTCTCCACGTTGCTTTGTATGGGGGATAAGATTAAAAGCGACCACTTCATGTAGGGTTGCGATGGCGAAAACTAGATGACTAAGTTCGTGTATGAAAGTCCCCGGCAAATACACTAATGAGCTAAACCAAACCGCCCCAGTAGTACTACCCGTAATACGATAGAACGTCGAGAATAGTGACTGCTGGATCTGGCGAATCGTAATGAAGAGAGCAAGGACCAAGATAACAAACAAACCTGCTATGATCATCACTTTTTTCGATATGTTCGCTCTAACTGAGCTTTCCGACCATTAGCCCCCACAACTATGATGGATACTTTCTTTTCCTTCTCGGTAATGGGTATACGGATACGAAACTCATTTTTGTCATTTAGTATGACTTCTTGGTCATCAATAGTGACAGCTGCATTTTGTTCGGTGATACCTGCAAGTTCTATCCAGTTACCATCTACAATCTGACTTGTAGGACTAGTTACTATGACAGTCGGGGGGCGAAGATAACGATACAGTTGATAACTAAAAAAGAGAGCAAAGAGGATGGAAAAGAAAAGCAGGAGAAGAAACGCAAGGCGCTTTACAGGAGATCTATAGTGTGCTGTTGCTATAGTCTTTCGAAACTGCACAGCATCGTGTACTCCATAGTCACGACGGAAAAAAGCCTGAACCATTGACCCATCCAGTCCCAATACCTGACCATACCGGACGACCACTCCCTGAGCGTATGTCTTGGAGGAGAGTTTACTCCAGTCATTTTTCTCTATTGCTTCAAGCAATGGTAATCTAATCCGAGTCTCTTTGGCAATGGACTCGAGGGTCTTTTTTTGGCTTTCTCGTGCCTGTCTGAGATATTCACCGATTTGGATCATGCTATCAAACAGTATACCCTACTTACAGAAAAGCACCCTTCGTCCTGAGCTCGCTAATGGATCGAAGGGTAGAGTGCTTTTCTCTTGTCATGGAACAGATTACATTCCCATTCCCATACCACCCATTCCTCCCATACCAGGATCTGCAGTAGTGGCTTCTTTCTTCTCAGGGAGATCTGTGACGAGCGCTTCGGTAGTAAGGATCATGACGGCGACAGATGCTGCATTTTTTGAGTCCGCTACGGACGACTTTTGCGGGATCTACGATGCCCTTTTTGTACATCGAGCCAAAGGTGAGATCCATAGCATCATAACCATAGTCAGCCTCCTTTGATTGTTCGATCTCGCGTACTATCCAACCAGCATCCTGACCCGCATTAGTGGCGATCATTGTGACCGGCTGAGCCAATGCTTTGTATACGATATCTACACCTGTTTTCTCCTCTTCCAGAGTTAGCTTCTTGCGCAAGGCGTCCAGAGACTTACGAGCTTTAAGTAGAGTTACACCACCACCAGGGACCACACCTTCCTCAAGTGCAGCTTTAGTGGCAGCAACAGCATCGATAACACGCTCCTTTTTCTCTTTCATCTCGATCTCAGTTGCAGCCCCAACATTGATGATAGCGACGCCACCGGTTAGCTTTGCGAGTCGCTCGGCGAGTTTATCTCTATCAAAATCGGAGGTAGACGCGTCCATCTCGGCACGGATCTGAGCCACTCTATCTTGTATAGCTTTCTTGTCACCCTTGCCACCGATGATACGACAGTTATCTTTGTCAGCAGAGACTTTTTGAGCCTGTCCCAGTACGTCAACATCGACATTTTCGACCTTGAGTCCTAACTCCTCTGAAACGACTTGTCCGCCAGTAAGCACTGCAATATCAGCGAGCATCGACTTACGTCGATCACCAAATCCAGGTGCTTTGACAACGAGTGTATTGAAAGTCCCACGGAGTTTATTGACTACCAGAACGGCTAGAGCTTCACCATCAACATCATCTGCTATGATGACCAAGTTCTTAGAAATTTTTACAAATTTCTCTAAGAAGGGAAGGATATCAGATACTGCGCTGATCTTTTTGTCAGTGATCAATACGTAGGCATCTTGGATCTCAGCAACCATCTTTTCGGAATCGGTGACAAAGTAGGCTGACGCATATCCTTTATCAAATTCCATACCTTCCTTGTATTCTACTTCCATCTGCAGACCTTTGCCCTCTTCGACAGTAACGACCCCATCCTTACCCACCTTTGCAATAGCCTGGGCGATCATGGAACCGATCTGATTGTCAGCGGCTGATATAGTAGCCACTTGAGTGACAGCCTCAATATCATCAAGCGGAATTTCTTTAGCCATCTTGCTTACTTCAGCTACTACAACATCGGCAGCTTGCTCAATTCCTCTTTTGAGGATCATAGGATTTGCCCCTGCTGTGATATTTTTCAGACCAAAGTTCACGATAGATTGAGCAAGCAGGGTAGCAGTAGTAGTACCATCACCAGCCACATCATTGGTCTTGTCAGAAGCTTCTTTGACTAGCTGTGCCCCCATGTTTTCAAAGGGGTCTTCGAGCTCTATTTCTTTTGCAACTGAGACGCCGTCGTGGAGTACTGCCGGAGCACCCCATTTTTTATCGAGTGCGACATTGCGGCCACGGGGGCCAAGAGTTGTTACGACTGCTTTTGCGAGTGTGTTTACACCTCGGGAGAGTGATTGTCGTGCATCATCTCCAAATTTGAGTTGCTTTGCCATTTTTTGGATTTAGAAATTAGTAATTGGGCCGCCAGCTGGCGGATTGTAACTTATTTGATAACAGCCATCACATCTTTTTGCTCGATGAGGAGCCATTCTTCGTCTTCTACTTTGATTTCGTTGCCACCCCATTTTTTGTAGACAACAACATCTCCTACTTTCACTATCATTGGAGTTTTTTTGCCATCAGGATTGATTGCACCGTCGCCAATGGCCATGATAGTCCCTCGCTGAGGCTTCTCCTTGGCACTATCAGGAAGCAAGATCCCAGAGGCTGTCTGTGTTTCATGACCCTCCGGTTTGACTAGCACGTAATCAAAAAGGGGTTGTATTGTGGCTTTTTTTGCCATAGTGTGTGTAAAAATTTGAAATTTATAACCTTCTTGACTGTAGAAAAAGCACTTCTAGTGCACTAGTATATTAAGAGATGGATCCATCATTGTCAAGATCATCTACCGTCTGCTAATATATGAACTTCACCTCTCTATCAACTAGATTAAAGCTCCCCGAAGCTAAATTTGACCTATATGCTACTATCGCCAAGATGAAAACATCGCTGTTTGCCACCCATGTCCCCAACGATCTCTGTGCTCAGATCAGTGGCCAGCTCGATCGCTTCGCCTTTAGTCTGCGATATGGTGGCAACCTCACCCAGCTCGATAGTATACACCGCTATATCGACTGGGTCACGCGAATACCCTGGGAGCAGCTAGCAACAGAAAAACTCGACATAGCACATGCCAAGCAAACACTTGACAGACATCACTATGGACTCAATCAGACAAAGCAATATATTCTCGAGTATCTCTCAACACGGATACTGCAGAACCAGGCACAAATACAAACAAACTCTCAAGCACTCCTATTGACGGGACTGGCAGGTACTGGCAAGACGACCTTTGCTAAGGCGATTGCCGAATCATTGGGGCGTCCATTTGTCCGTATCGCATTCGGTGGTATAAGCACTGTCCTTGACCTACGAGGGCAGTCACGACTTAATCCTGAGGCAGAGCCAGGAGCAATCATAAAGTCACTAATCTCGGCGGGAGTACGCAACCCAGTCATACTTCTGGATGAGCTTGATCGCATAGCTGATGCTAATCGAGGCCAGATCATGGGGCATCTCCTTGAGTTACTGGATCCACAGCAAAATAATCACTACACAGATAGCTACATAGACTATCCGGTCGATCTATCCAACTGTTTTTTTGTGGCAACTGCCAATAACACAGAAAACATCTCCACCGCGGTAATGGATAGACTTGAGCAAATCCAGATGCCTTCATATAGTGATGAAGAGAAGATCGTGATTGCCCGTGACTATATCTTGCCAGAACTCATCAGAACAAATGGCCTACAGGCTGTCAAGATAACGATAACAGAACAGGTATGGAAACAGATTGCCCGACTGACAGGATTTGATCCTGGTATCCGAAGTATCGAGCGCAAAGTACAGATGATGATACGACGTGTCGCCTACCGACATCTGACAAAAAAGGAGACATCTTTTACGATTGATGAAAAAATCCTGCGTGACTTTGTGGCATAAAAAACCCCACTAACTATAAGTTGTGGGGGATCGTGCTTCGAGCTTGATCTCTAAGCTTTCTAAACATTTCAGCTTGTTCCTTAGCATCATCTAGAGCATTATGCGTATGAGGTAGAGCGGAGAGAAAACGCGGATCCATCTTCTTCTTACCCGCATCGGCCCAGAGAGAAACATTTGTTAGTCCAGCATAATAGGCTTTGATATCCCAGCCCGCTATCCCAAAGGGATTCATGCCGGCGAAGTGTATGCAGTACCAGTGGATAAACATCCAGTCAAAGGTAGCATTGAATCCGACAAATACAGGACGAGCTCCATGACTGACATTTCTTACCCATCTGACAAATGACTTTATCCCATCGGAGGGATCAATACCATCTTGCATGAGACGATCTCTGTCAAGACCACTTACCGCAAGAGCATCTGGTAGGTAATCGGTTGATAGTGGCTTTAGAGTAATGTAGAAAAGTCTATCAGGCTCATAGACCACACAAGCACCAATTGACAGAAGCGAATAGTCGCCCGGTATCGGACCATCAGTCTCAACATCTACTGAGATATAGACCTCACGCACACCATACTCCTTTGCCTTGTGTAAATGAACGTCTGGCTATTATATCAAGAAACCTACAGCACCTACACATTGAGTTCAGAGCCTCATTAAAGTACAATATGCCTTGTATCCGCAGCGTGTACTTAGGAGGGTTGGCCGAGCGGTTTATGGCGCAAGTCTTGAAAACTTGTGGGAGCAATCCCGCACAGGTTCGAATCCTGTACCCTCCGCCAAAAGGAACCAGAATTTTAAAAGCAGAACTGATTATCTTAGCTATAATACTAATATGTTGGATTATGGTGAAGCTCCCGTTACGAAACCGTTAGAAGCCAACAGTACCCGGCCACAGGAGCTTCTTACTGATACTAAAGAAATCTCGCCTGAAGAGATAGTACGTTATCTAGTTGGGGGTGCAGATGAAGTTCTTGCGAAAAAATTGGCTCAAGCAGATGAATTAGACTTGGATTTTTTGCTTTATCTTTTTGAAAAAGTAGGACCCAAAAAGGCTGCAGCTTCTGAGTCATTTATAAGACATCCTGTCGATACACTGCTTTACCCTGAAACAAGAGATCTTATCCCAAGGGAGATGGAGGCAACGATCGGCATAAGTATAAGTGAGAACAAGCTTGGAATAACATACCCATCCTACGGTGACGGTACTAGTGTGAGTGCCTCTTCTGTAGAAGTTTTCAATAATTATGATGGCATCCTTCCTCTTATTCATGTACATACACATCCAGTTAATGGGTTTTTCTCTCTTGAAGACTTTCATGTCTTATTTCATGCTCACGAAGCGCGACTCCGTAGGAGTTTGATACTACATATTATGAGATCTATTCGAAGAGATACTGAAGAGAGTGCAATAGATGAGACAGATCTCAGCGATGATCGCGATGTTGACCCATATGCAATAATGGTAGCGTGTCCTGACATTAACTACCTTATGATAGTCACGCCCGAGACTCCTGCAAGGATGGTCGAATATTCTGACAACTTTAAGTTTATGTATAAAGAAATAAATGAAGCTAAGGATGAACTTCAGACTTGGATTAACATTCACTTTGACGATGTCGACCATGCGGTTGAAGTTATTAATAATTCACAAATCACTAATCCCAATATTGAAGAATTGAAAAGAAGACTTTTATCTCTGCGTAAAAAGATTGATGAGACAAGGGTGATTGTAGGTTTTAACCATGCAGAATACAACAACCTCTTAGTTTTTGCTTCTCAGGACAGAAAACGCTTTCAAAGAATGAGAGACAGGAGGGCGCTACTAGAATACTCAGTAAAATAAGCTGCAACATCAGTAGGGTTTACCCTACCTTCTTGGCAGATAGTCATAGCTGCGACAAAAAGCAGCTGAGCCTCAGGTGTGCTTAGATACCTTCTGGTATATCAATCATCCGCTGGAACTACTAAATGGCGATGTATTGTATACTCATATCTATGCTGCTCACCAATATGGCCTACTTTCTACTTTCCTTTGTCCTAATATGGTTTGGATCTGGACTTATAGTCTCATCAGCAAGTAAATTTTCCAAGAAATTACGTTTGTCTCCATTTGCATTCTCTTTTGTATTTCTTGGTATTCTCACCTCAATACCCGAATTCTCAGTGGGACTACAGGCGGTGGCAGATCACAACGCAGAGATCTTTGTGGGGAACTTGTTAGGCGGGATAGTAGTCCTATTTCTGGTAGTTATCCCCTTGTTAGCTATACTGGGCAATGGCATAAGCCTACGAAACGAATTTGATACTACTACGCTTCTGGCTACGTTAGGGGTGATTCTTACACCATCATTTTTTGTACTGGACAAGAAAGTGACCAACACAGAGGGTCTCACAATGATCATCCTTTACAGTGTATTGGTATACCTCGTTGAGAGAAAAAGAGGGATCTTTGACGCTAAGAACAAGCAACTACTTAACATGAAGGCCTACTCATATCTTGACATACTGAAGCTCCTTATGGGCATCGGTATTGTCTTTACGGCAAGCCATATTATCGTTGAGAAAACCCTTTTTTTTGCACATACTCTAGAGGTATCCGCCTTTTACATCAGTCTCCTCATTGTCGCCCTCGGCACTGATCTGCCCGAGCTCTCTCTGGCAATACGATCAGTCATCTCAGGAAAAAAAGAGATCGCTATGGGTGACTACATGGGGGCTGCGGCGGTGAGCACCCTCTTTTTTGGGATATTCACACTTCTTCACAATGGAGAGGTGCTTACTGTTAGCAATTTCGTTACAACATTTGCATTCATAGGTACTGGCCTCGGACTCTTTTATCTATTCTTTCAAAAGAAGCATTTTATATCAAGAAAGAATGGGTTTGTGATGTTTGGGTTATACGTTCTTTTTTATAATTACTGAATTAGCCCAAAGCTGAAATACCAATTGTTACATTGCCACTCAACATGAATACTCAAACTCATTTTATAATACTCACCAGATCTAGTTCCCAAATGCACTGCTACAGGACTACTAGAGTGTCTACTCTCTAAGACCACCACACGTGTGACTGCCGATTCAACTACTTGACATATTAGCAGACATGGTGTTAATATGCCAATATAGCTTTATAAGTCATTTCACACAACCGAAAGGAGGTGAGGATCATGGCAATACTAAGATTTGACCCATTTAGAAAAGTAGATCCATTTCAGATACAAAGACAGTTTTTCCAGCCATTTTTTTGACGACCAGCCTGAGTGGCCTGAGCTCACTATGACTCAAGGCCTTAACGTGTATGAGGAGGAAAACAATGTCATGGTAGAGGCTTCTGTACCAGGTATACCAGAGGATAAGCTCGAAATCACTTACGAAGATGGGGTTCTCCACATATATGGCCGGGTCGACGTAAAGGATGAGGAGAAAAAAAGGAATAGAGTAGTACATCGAATGCAGAGAGTGTCTTCATTTGACTATACTACTTACCTTCCTCGACCAATAGACAATACAAAGATTGAGGCTACTGTCAATAATGGAGTACTAACTATAAAAGCTCCTATAGCTGAGGAGGCTAAACCGAAACGAATACCGGTGAAGACGGGCACTAAAACAACATAATAGAAGTGTAGTTAAAAAGCCCTTTGCTTATGCAAGGGGCTTTTTTTTAGTAGTCATATCAGCTTCCACATGCTATACGTTTACACAATAAGAGTTCTACTTATGAGGAGTGAGTAGGATCCGAATCTATGAGGGATGGGCCTGCACAGTGCACAGAACCTATAGAAGGGTATGAAATCAGACTACGTCTATCATAAGTCCCATATATATCTTCGCTGCTGTCGGGGTAATTGCATAAGTGCTCAGGTATTTTTTTGGGGTCGCTAGATATATGCGCATCTTCCTCCACAGCGCTGGCTATACTACCTATCGATAGTAGTTTTACTACTACATTTCTCATGACAAAGAGCTCTTACAGGTGTATACTGTTTGCATGAAAGGATTTAGATCAGAGATAGAGAGAGAAACACGTGAAAATACTAACTTCCGCAAGGTTCTCTATACGGGCAAACATAGCCAACTCGTACTCATGAGATTACTTCCAGGTGAAGAGATCGGCCTCGAGACACATACAGACACCGATCAATTTTTTCGCTTTGAGTCGGGAATGGGGATTGTGATTATCGACGATACCGAACATCAAGTAGAAGATGGCACGGCCATAGTCGTCCCGGCAGGGGCAAAGCATAATGTGATAAATACAGGCGCTACTGATTTAAAACTCTATACCATCTACTCCCCAGCTCACCACAAGGACGGCATAGTGCGCGCCACTAAGGAAGAGGCTGTGACTAACGGACCTGAGTTTGATGGAGTGACCACTGAATAGTCCCAAATCTCCTGAACCTGGGCTGGCACCTGAGAACCCGATCAAAGATCACTCGTTCGAGTACTAAATTGACGTTATAATGCAGGCATACTATGGATGACCTGCAAGTCGATGTGCGAGAGAGAAAGACACAAGGGAGAGAAAGTATCCTTACGCGTCGAGAGATCCTAGCCCCTCCTGGTTACGTCCGTTTCTATCATGAAACGAAGGCAGAATTTCTCACTGCTATTGATAAAGAAGGATTGAGGGCCGGAATAGAGAAGAACTTAGGATCTCCAGATCAAGTGACTCGACGTAACATGATTATGGATGAAGTACGTCCTCCTAGACTAGTTGCGGGGGGGGATCTCAAGACTCGGGCTCTATGCATACCCTCATCTTGAACATGGACATGGACTTAGAGGTGCCTCTGAGAGATTTGTACGACATGATTGGGCATACTATCAATTACGATTTGAGGGTCTACAAGAGTACTATCCTGATGAACTAATAAAGCTTGGTGTCAAGACTCTCGAGGACTACATCTATAAGATGACAGATCCCGACCACCTTAGGTCTGTCTATCCTGGAGAAGTCGTAGAGCTTATGGTAGACCCTGCTGCATGCTTTGTAGGTGACCTTGAGTACTTTAATCGTATTAGTGATGATGTAAATATGCGTGGTATCCCCGAAGATAGGTCCGCTCGTGACCATGGTAGTGATTACTGGGAAAACTGTATATCACTAGTTGACTTCTTGAGATGGTATAGGAAACCTGAGTATATGTCAGATGGGAGAACGATTAGAGATGGCGATATGTATAGAGATGGAGTACCCTTTGGGACAGGAGACTATTTGCCTATAAAGGGGACTCCAACTACCTTCCCTTGGAGTTTTAACTGTCCTGAGATCCTCATCCCGGGGGAAGTTCCACAAGAACATATACGACTTATCACATGATCCCTCTTGCATCTACATTAATTAGTCCTATACTGGACGGCAATCTAGCAGTCTAAATCGCTAGAACAAATGGACCCTAAAGGAGAATGATATGCCCAGGATCGGACGGCGTCTGAATAGAGCAGTCCCCAGAGATGTGATCATATCTGAGGGATGTCCGCCTTGACGTGGTGATCCCAGAGAAATATGTCTGGGAGTTCATGAAGGGATTTGGCAACATTTTTCGCAACGAGAAGATCTGATGGTGGTAGAGAAATCAAAGCTGTCGAAGGATACTATGAGCACCCAATGGCTGGCACATACAGGTCTGTATTGGAGAAAATGATGAGGGCAGATTCCGGGCTTTCCTTCAGCCTTCGCAATCCAACGTAGTCTTGGTGTGGATCTGCGCCCAATAGAGGAACGCTACGCAGCTAGTGATCAGGACTCCTAAAGGAGTCCTTTTTTTTTTATACCTATTTTCCATCACAAATGGTATAATAGCCCTATCTGAAAGCCTTTTAAGTAATTTTAAAAGCACTCAGCTAAGGAGGGTCCGTTGGACGTTCGGATCATAGTAGCAGCTGTACTCATCGCGACAGCATTTGTTGGTTGGCCGATTGTGGGAAAGTATGCTCAGGCAAATGGTGCTACTACGGTCGCAGTAGTAAGCACAGTTGCAAGCATCATGATTCTTTTGTTCGCAAGGACAAGACTAGACTTTGACCTTGGAGTAAAAGGGATCGGACTACTCGTCCTTGCTGGAGTGCTCAATGGCATTGCCGTTTATACCTATGGCTATATCTGTGGCAAACCAGAGACCCCTACTGGTGCATTTATCGTTCTCGTGTCACTATGCATGGTAGTGAGCGCACCACTCCTCGACTGGGCATTCAATGGGACTGTGCCGACATTACAAAAGTTCGCCGGCTTTGGTATGGCAGCAAGTGCTATATATCTATTAGGGAAGTAACCCTTACCCCGCCATGGCGGGGTTTTTTTTATGCGACCGTTTGCGAGTTTCACATGAAGTGTGGACGAGCAATTACGGACGCATAACCCCTCATAGTTCAAACTCATTTGCATGGACATAGACCATGAAATGCTTTTGAACGGTGTGGGGTTGACCGGATTTCCTAAGAGATGACACAAAGACAAGTTTCAATTATCAATGATCGATGTTTATTGGAAGATGTTTGTTATTGTAATATAAACACTAATATGCTATATTCTATCCCATATTATGATCTATACTAAAGAAATGGACCTTAGTCCGGAAAACACATCCCTCCCAGAGGTACAACGAGCACTGCAAGGCATGGCCCTGACAAGGGCTGAAATTGATGAAGTGACAGCTGACCCCGAACACGACGTTGCCACGTTTTTGTCTCTATTTGAGGCAGATTTCAAGTCCCTACTCGATGCTGATGCTGGTGTATGGGAGGAGTATACTCTTCGTCGACATACGGCCATGGTACTCGGGCAATACCATAAGTATTTCCGGGGTAAGCCACTTCCCCATCTCGATCACCCATTCTTTGAGACTGTCCTAGCACTCCATGACATCGGCAAGCCTCTTGCGATAGCTGCCGGAGACAAACGGATGCAACATGAATACACCGTCCCCATGATGGGGATTATACTAGCACAACTTGACTTTCCTCAAAATCAGATAGACATTGCCCTAGCCGTAGTCCACGGTGACACCATCGGTCACTACCTTAAGGATGGGGAGCCAGACATGAAAAAGTATGTCACAGAGCTAGAAGAGCGAGCAACACACGCTGGACTTTCGGTTGAGGACTTCCTCACCCTTACTGCCATCTTTTTTCAGATAGATGCAGGCAGCTACACGGAGGATGCCGGTGGACTGAAGTCCCTGGATGCCCTCTTCTCCTTTCATCCAGATGAGGGGCGCATGACCTTTTCCCCACGAATTGAGGAGAAAATGCAGAAACTGCGTGATGCAATCGCTACAGTAACACATTAAGCACAAAAAAAGCACGGCTTGTGAGGAATAGATCCTACAGCAATACCGTGCTAAATCGCACACTAGTCGTCCGGCTTCAATATACCAAACAGCCGCAATAAGCGGATAAATACATTGACCCAGTCGAGGTAGATTCCGAGAGCCACATCGATTGCGTTATCGTGCGTATACGGAATACGCATAGCACGATTGAGATCATAGATAATGATCGCCCCAAACATAAGTAGAGTACCCCAATCGAGGACATTGAGTCCCGTATCGATCGGAATCCCAAAAGAACCCCGAGAAGGGGACGATCAGGTAACCAATAATGGAACAAAGCAACAGTCCCATCAGTGGACCACCCCAGCTATCAAGGCTATCCGGGATGACAGCCCCAATAAATCCAAGGACCACCACCACAGCCGATGTGATCACGAATACCTTCATGACTGATACCGTAGTATAGAGAGCCACGACTGGCCCCAGCATGAACCCAAAAGGGATCGCAACCATGCTATAGCCGATTAGAGAAAGAAGTGGGTTCTCACTGGACGCTGCAACATATATCCCCGCAAAACCCACAATGAGAACACCTATCAACAATGGCCAACTCAACTTCATATCTCGGGAGAGGTATGACCCAACAGCACTCAGACCAATCCCGAAGGCAGTCCATACACAGATCATGAGCGAATAGAGATTCTTGCTAATGGTGTCAGAGCCTGAACGCTCCCAGACCCCGAGGACACTTGACGAACTGCTACTGCTCACAAAGCGCTCCTTTCAAGATCGGCATTTCAAAGAACTAGCTATTAGTATATCAATTACTATAGACGTATTCAACTATACTTTGTCCAGATGATCATAATTTGCCTAATTAGATTTCAAAAAGTACCATTTCTTTATGAGTAATGTAACTCGCTGCAGATGGGTACCAATAAATAATGAGCTCTATACGACTTATCATGACATTGAATGGGGAGTGCCGGTCTATGACGATCGTATACTTTTTGAATTTTTGGTCCTTGAGAGTGCGCAGGCAGGACTGAGTTGGGAAATCATCCTGAAAAAACGAGAGGGATATCGCGCTGCTTTTGCTGGATTTGACCCGGAGCAAGTAGCTAGATTTGGCGATGAAGACGTCGAACGACTACTGCAAGACACCGGAATCATCCGGAATAGACTAAAGATAAAGGCTACGATCACCAACGCTCAGCATTTTTTAGAAATCCAACAAGAATTCGGCTCTTTTAGTACCTACATGTGGAATTTTGTAGGTGGGAAACCAATCGTTAATAGATGGAAATCGATAGCAGAGTTACCGGCCAAAACAGACCTTTCTGAGGAAATAGCAAAAGATCTAAAAAGCCGCGGCTTCAAATTCCTCGGCCCTACCGTCATCTATGCCCATATGCAGACGTCAGGGATGGTCAATGACCATACGACCGACTGCTTCCGATATGTAGAATGCATCGCCATAAAGGGCTAGACTTGTATAAATCAACCCCTTTTGATACTATACAACCAGCTACATTTGTTCATTCAAAACAAGCAAGGAGTGAAGCATGTTCTGGCCTTTTAAGAAGAAAAGCCCGCCAACACCAAAGTCACCAGAGATACATTTTTATCAGATCTGGTATCAGGGACACAGAGAAGCTTATATACTAGCAACTTCACGGGGTGCCGTCGCAGACTACATCAATCATTATTACAGAAATGAATCCTGGTACGGAAGTGGGACTATTGATGAGAGACTTGCCAAACGAGCTCAATTGATCAGGAGAAATGGAGAACAAAACCCCCAGGGATCCAAGTGGTATGATCTTGGACCGGTGCTACCAAATGAAGCCTCGATATTGCAGAAATTTCATCTCGCCACAGAGGTGTATCATGAGGACAGCCTCAAGCCCTGTGTCGATGCTCCTGTCTATTTTGAAGTACATGATGAAGATAGAGAGACAGGCATTGCTTACACCTTAGCCGTATATGATGCTCAAAGAGAGCATATCGGGTATCTAGTAGATGGGATAGTTGTCTCAGCATGCAGTCGAAGAGACTATTATTCCATGGCAGGCGCGAAGGATGCCGCGAAAAAGGCAAAGCTCGCACCACTCCCAAAGCTAGAGACTGATACCCCCCTCACAGCCGCCAGTTAGCGGAAAAGTGAGGGGCCTTTTTTTTCGCCTAGGCGTAAAAAAGGCCGGTGTTTAGTCGGCCAGTTGTGTGGCAGTACGCCACTGGTTCCACCCATCAGGGGCAGGGTCACCCACCTTCGGGACGAACCGAGAATCAAGCTGAAGCGCATCGCGCCGCAGCTCTCGTTCTGTCCATCCAGGCGATTCCTCAACAAGGAGGATCTTTTGAGTGAAGACGTCGACGGTCAAGATATGACCTCGCGTCCAATGGATACCCGATATCTTCCCACTACGCACAACCACGACCTGCACCGAGTTCGGGATCAACGTACACCTCCTGTGTCAAGAGTGGTTTGGACCAGTATATACCTTTTCAAACCTGTTGCCTAGAACTCTATACCTCCCTCTGGGGAGGCTAGTTGTTCTTGTGAAATACCAGGGAGCATCTTCAAAAGACGAATCTTTTTTTCGGTTAGTCGCTGGATCTCTTCGCTGAGATCGAAAGAGCGATTACTTTCTTCGCGCATTTTTTGTAAATCCATAGACAATGAGGCTATTGTCGAGCCACGACTTGCTTGAAGGGCCTGATCATATAGCTTTTGAATATCATTGTCTAAAAGCATCACCTCAAGATAGATATCCGACTGACATGTTGTCCTAGGCGGTGCCTGGACCAGTGAATCCAAAAATCCAGGACCATATCTCACATAAAGGAAACCGAATAGAAAGATACTCCCAATGAATAGGATTGCATAAAAGATCCGCTCGCCAAACTTCATTTCTTCCTCCTTGTAAAGGCGTAGCTCTATTATACTATAAGTTCCCATATTTTCCCAATGGGCACAAAAACCCCTCACCACTAGTAGTAGTGAGGGATTAGGATATCACTGCAGTGGGCGAAACATGATGCTTCCGTCAGGATAATCCACAGCATGGAAGCTGAAATTCATTCCTGCGCCACCTAGTTCTCGCACCACTACCGTGCAAGCAGTTTGATAACCTGACATTATGACAAACACATTGGCGACGTGTATGTCGCCACCGTAAGGATTTTGGCCCTTTAGGTAGGCCAAGTAGATCCCTCCCACGGGAGCAGAAATCTCATCGAAATCCGTGATGGACAACCCGTATCCCAATGAGCGATTCAAACTCTCATTCTGAACTAGATGATATCGAACCCTACTAAGCAGGTTCTGTGCTCTCATTCAATTCTCCTTTGTTACCGATTTAGCTTATAGTATACAACTAACACTACCATTTATCAACCTACAATCGTCTGACGTATACTACATACCCTTTCTTTTCTGCTACTTTGTCATAGTGCTCGATCACATATTCCTCAGCACTCTTGTATGCAGGCCAAGCCAGATCTTTTTGTCGGGATGAGCACGATGGGGACCTTATTTTTTTGCAGTTCACTCTTCACATCAGGCTTGTAATAGTCAGTGATCCACTCGAACTTACTCGGCGTGTACGTCGGTGGCTTTTGACGAAGTAGGTAATAGATCTCCAGATCATTACTGAAAAGATATATCTGCTTGCCCTTGAACTCCACAGAGCTCATCAGCTCTATGATCTCTCGACTACTTTCCCGCTCATGGTAGGGGACCAAACTATGGTTGAGTACATATTGATGCTTCACATTTTGGGCGAGTGAAAACAACGGAAAAAAAAGCAGAATGCTTGCGATAAACACAATATACGTACGATAGATCTCATAAAATACCACCCCTACCAAGATACTCACAAATGTCACCAGAGGCACCATGTTGTAGAGTACAAAGCGAGGATAGACAAATATAAAGGAACAGAAGATGAGTCCATAGAGCAGCCTGTGTCCCTTTAGCTGGGCACGCAGGACCAACATGGTGCTGCAAATTATCAGGAGCCACATGACAACCTGCCATAAGTATCCGTCTATAGCTGGTCCGGTCGACACAAAGCGGGCATAGGAGAGGTTGAATAAGAAGAGAGAGTCTATCAAAGTAAGGAGCGCTCCTTTGTATAGAAAGTAAATAAGAATAGGCAGCCAGACAAGACCTACCACCATCAAGGGGCGCCAACTACGATACGCGATCAAAAAAGGAATGATAAATATGAGAGCAGTCGGCTTACAGAGAGTCGCTAGCCCCACCAAAAATCCGGCAAGCTCCTGCTTCTGTCCAATGGCCCCAGTAGTATGAACCATATAGGCCAACACGATAAACAGGGTAATGAAGTGCTCATACCAGAGTGAATTGGGGCTCACCGCGTAGAGAAACAGAGTCCCATACAAGAGCCCCCAAAAGACACTGAGCCTATTGAGATTGCGGGCAAAGACAATGGTAAGCAGAAATAGGATAATGCCCTTCACGACAAAATAGGCCATATGCATGGAACTCAGTGTTAGGTCCTTGGTAAAGGGTGCAAAGAGATAGTAGAGTAGTGGCCCATGATGATCGAAGAAGTCTTTATAAGGAACTAGTCCTTGAGTAGTCAGCCAGGGATAGTAGTAAGTATCCTGCATCAAAAGTATTGGCGTCGTCCCAAATAGAAAGGTAGCCAGTAAGATCACTGCCAATACAAGCAGATGTAGCATACGTGTAGTATGCCACATCAGTTGTTAGTTGCACCTGGATTACTTTTTCTTCACTAGCTTTGCGTGCTGATGGATGGTATGAAGGACGCCGTCATCAAGCTCTATCTGATCGGATTGAGTAAGTTCTTTGTACTCAAGGAGTCTTTTGGAAAGATTGGTCTGCATCTCTTTTATATCCATCTTCAGACCTTTTACTTCTTCACGAGCGGTCTGGACTGCAGTAGTCTGCATGATCTGATCCTTTGCTTTCTTGAGCTCCATCTGGATCTCCTGCATACGTAGGTTGATATTTTGGACTGTGGCATCCTGTTCTACAGCGTCCTTGATGGATTGGGCTTGCTCGCGCAAAGTCTCTTGTTTTGACCTTATACCCATCACATACGTTTTGATTGCCTTTTCCAGTTCTATGACCATCATCGCTGCATCTTGCTCAGCTCTTACCTCCTCAGCAGACGGGAGAATCTCTGGAACAGTACTAGTTGGGGTTGTATCATCCATAGCGTTATAAAAAACTTGTATCTGTTCATTCTCGAGGTTAGATCTGATCTTGTCAATGGCTACTAGATAACGTGCCTACGAATAGATGGTGACAGTTGGGCAACTATCTGATAGGTAGGGAGCCCGGTCAACTTACTGATCCCATCTACACTGCAGACATCTGAGCTCTGATCGCTTAGTATGGTCACTTCATCACCCACATCCGCTCCAACATTTTTTTGTGAGATCAACCACTGTCATATTCATGGATACCAGACCAATGACAGGACTCCTTTTTCCCTTAACGCTCAAAAATCCTTTGTTAGACAGGGCTCGAGGTATTCCTTCGTAATAGCCTGCAGGGATGAGGCCTATCCTGCCAGCTGACGTTGCCTGATAAGTCCGATCATAGCCGACCACATCACCTTTTTTTTATCATTTTGACAGAGACAAGTGTCGACACAAATCGCATGACCGGGGAAATGGCATGGATAGCCTTGCGTGGGTCCGGCTGGATGCCATAACAGGCGATTCCTCCTCTGATCAGGGTAAATGGATGGTGGATATCCTGGGGGATCCCGCCCGAGGCTGATATGTGCCGCCATAAAGGATCAAATCCAGCAGCTCTCACGAGACGCAAAGCATCTTCAAATAGTACTAGCTGCTTTGCTGTAAATGCCCGTGAAACATTACTGACACTACTGGCATCAGCAAAATGTGAACAAAGTCCATCTACATTGAGGCCTGGGATTGATCTGATCTTTGATAGGAATGCCTCTAACTCTTCTATCCTGATACCCTCACGGTTCATGCCAGTATCGACAAAGAGATGGATATTACACCCCTTTTGATAACGGGATAGGACTTCTACCATCTCGAGATCCCAAACCGCATAGGAAAAAGGCAACCGTTTTACCTTAAAGTTATCCGGATGAGTATACCCCATGATGAGCAATGGTGTTTTGATCGCTTTTTTTTGCAGCTCGTATGCTTCATAGAGACTATCGACAACCAAGAAAGGCGCTTTGTAGGAGTCAAACAAGGGGGCTACTTGATCTAGGCCATGACCGTAGGCATTGCTCTTAAGTACCGGTGCCAAGGAGAGCCCTCCAGCTAGATTTCTGAGCGCATCATAGTTGCTTCGAAGTTTTTTGGAGCATATCTCTATTCTATTTAGTGTGCGGTAGTGTCTACGGAAAAAGGGAGCTGCATATTTTTATCCTACCAGTCCTAATGCTTTTCTTTTCCGGACCCAGATGGCCTCGCGCCGGCAAAGGTGTGCTTTATCAGCGGCACTGGCGAGAAGACTTTCTACGACTGCTTCCTGATAGCGACCTCCCTTAAATAAGATAAGCTCTTTACCTTGAAGTTCTTTATGTAGGTAGTCCTGGACCTCTTTTACCGTCTCAAACCATAGACTTTCTACTTTCTTTTTCTTATCCTTATCAAATGCTGGCTTAGTATACAACTTAGCATTTTCACCAAAAAAGATCACACGAGAGAAAGTTGTTGCGGCAAGAAGCTCGCCAAGTTCCCTATGTTGATCCGGTCCTGTTACCCCTTGCTCAAGCATATCTCCTATCACGGCCCACGTATTTTTATGCCTGATCTGATCTACCATCTTGATGATAACTGTCATGGAAGAAAGATTGGCATTGTAACTGCTATCGATCAGGGTAGTATCCTTGATACCACTGAACAAAGAATTACGACCGGGGGGTATCGACAACCGATCCCAAGAGGAATCGAGAGGACTGGTCAATTCACCTAGGAGGGCTTCGACCATCTGCAATCCGTAATGCACTAACTCTGGCAGGGCATAGGGGAGTGTATAGACGGCATGTGCAAATGAGAATGTTGTGCCTCTAGTACTAACTTTGTATGAGATCAATTCTTTGTTGCTAATCTGTATCACCCTCGCGGGGCATCTGGGGATCTGTAATCTCATCAGCTCGTTTTCGGCCACTATCCATGCCTTTTCGGAGCAGTACTCTAGAAAAAATCCGAATTCGTAAGCAATAGCTTCCTCTACAGATCGAAACTTTCCCGACCTCACCAAAGGATCAAAGCGTAGGCTATGCGTACGGGCAGAACTAACCCACAAGACATAGCTCGGACGTAGCAGTGAAGCTAGGAACTGTCCCTCACCAGGTCTGTCAGCATCCGCTTCTACAATATATCGCATATGTGGTGAAACGGGAGAAAAAGCAGCAAAAGGAGCACAAAATACGAGGGAAATCCACTCTGACCAATGGTATGAGACTCGATGAAGACCCAGTATGTCAAACGGCACCCCAAAGGCACTGTTTGCATGGTCGGCAAATGCTGCCTTACTCCCCAGTTGCGCCTTGAGCAACTGTATCACTGTGGTCTTACCACTCGAGCCTGTCACTATGATGACCTGAGGATGCCACCGCCACAGCTTGATCCGTGTCCATATCCGAAAGTACCACGCTACAGCAAAAAAAAGAATATCTTTTATGTATTCAGGCATACCCTATTATAGCTCCTGCTTACTAGAACTGTGGGAGGGTAAACTCTATACCAACTCCAGTGAAATCAAAGAAGCCAAGTACATCACCTGTGATAAATCGGAATACAGCTAGTGATACTACCAGAGCAAAGACACCTAGAAATGCGTTGCGCATCTGGGCTTGTGCTTTTTTAAGTTTCTCGGTATCTCCACCTGCTATGATCCACAGATAAGATCCCCATAAGAGATATATCAACAGAAAAAACCCGCCAACAATAAAAATCAGTTGAATCCCAGTCACAAAAAGTCGAGCAAATCCATCTTCCGCTGTGCCTGAGTTAAGACCAATAGGGCCAGGAGGTGGCTCCACCTTCCCAAATATATCACTAGCATCAGCACGAAACTTCTCCATCATAGGCCAAAATTAATGCCTGAGATAAATCCGGCCAACTTGGTAAAGTAGTAAGCTGTGGCGATGATCACAAGTCCCAGTATCGCAAATTTCATAGCATCTCGCGCTGTCTGAAATCGCGCAGGGTCACCCTTACTCATAATAAGTATAAAACTCGCCCACAAAAAAATACCTAGCATGATGAAAGAAGCAGCATACATAATAAGCGGTAAGATAGCGGTGAGAAATGACCCGATGGTACCAAAACGGGCTGGAGGAAATGTCCCTTGATCAATGATAAGGACCCATGCGATCATATAGAATAAGTGTACAGATAAGGTGCGAGTGATGCAAATAGGGCTTTTCTCTATTATAATCTGACAATTACGAAACCATGAATATTCCAAATCACGTTGCAATCATCTGCGATGGCAATCGTCGCTGGGCAAAAGCGCACAATCTCCCTGCTATGATGGGGCATAAAAAGGGCCATGATGCTGTGGTGCAGATAGCAAAGCATCTTCGAAAACGAGGAGTACATACCCTTACCGCATGGGGCTTTTCAACCGAAAACTGGAATCGAACTGAAGAGGAAGTTTCCAATCTCATGCATCTGTTTGAGAACGTACTAGACTCTTTCCTAGATGAAGCTATCAGAGAAAAGATTCAATTACATCATCTGGGAAGAAAAGATCGTCTTCCTAAACAGCTTGTCCAAAAGATAGCAGAGGCCGAAGAAGCTACTGCCCAGTTTACTGATCACGTCTTTAATGTCGCTATCGATTATGGGGGGAGAGATGAAATTGTGCGCGCTATTAATAGTCTTATTACCGCTAACCCCAACACACCTATCTCTGAGGAAGACTTCGCTGACTATCTAGACACGAAGGGGCAGACTCATCCCAATCCCGACCTCGTTATCCGTACAGGAGGGGAAAAGCGCATTTCCGGATATCTCTTATGGCAGCTTGCCTATGCGGAGTTCTTTTTTTTAGATGAACCTCTTCCTGATATCACTACCGAGCATATCGATTCGGTCCTAGAAGAATTCGCCTCACGACAACGACGATTTGGAAAATAGTTCCTCTATCTCCTATAATGAGGACATGTTCTCCCCCTCCTTTACTATAAGCAACAAAATCCTTAAAAACATTGGCGTTATCGAAGCTGCCAAAGAAGTCATCGAAGATGCGCCTTTACTCCCGCTTTGGGAAAAAAGATTTAGGGAGGACGCCATCATCCGCACGGCACATCACGGTACACACGTAGAGGGAAATCAGCTAAATCTAGCAGAGGCAAAAGGCGTTCTGATGGGTATGGATGTCATTGGAAGATCGCGAGATGTACAGGAAATCATCAACTATCGTCGCGTCCTTGAAGTCATAGAACAAGAAGTTGATCGAAAAGTAGGGAGGATCACCGAAGCACTCATTCACAAGATTCACCGAACTGTAGTCCACAAGATCTTATCGGAGGAAGAGATTGGCATGTATCGTAAAAAGGCCGTGGTGATACGCAATAGCGCCACCGGAGAAGTCACATTTCGTCCGCCAGAGCCCCTTGATGTGCCCTTCCTGATGCGTGAATTCATCTATTGGATCAATAAGACCGAAGAAGATGACATCCATCCCGTACTCAAGGCTGGAATCACCCATCATGAATTCGTACGAATACACCCATATATCGATGGTAATGGGCGTGTCGGACGGGCTATGTCCACGCTAATACTCTACTTGGGTGGCTATGATATAAGGAGATTCTTTTCTCTAGAGGAATACTATGACAAAGATGCCATTTCCTATTACGAAAGTTTGCAGAAAGCCTCATCTGGTGATCTGACCGCCTGGCTTGAATACTTTACCCTCGGAGCAGCAATCGAGTTTGAACGTATCAAAGGCAAGATCCATAAACTATCGAAGGACACCTACCTCAAAGAAAAGTTGGGGGGCAAGCAAGTCTTTATCACTGATAGACAGACACAGATCATAGAGTATATCCAGACGGTTGGTTATCTTCAGAACAAAGGGTTTTCCGCGCTTTTCTCTGATGTCTCCGAAGATACTGTCCTACGGGATATCAAAGATCTGATTGAAAAGGGTATTATTAAAAAAGTGGGAAAGACAAAAGCCGCCCGCTACGAGATGGTCTAACATGGATCCACGATCACCTGAGTTTCTATACATTGGTTTTGTCCTTCCTATGCTTTTTTCACTCACCCTAGTGGGTGAGGGATTGTATAAAATCAGCAAACAGCAAGAAGGCTATATGACATTCTTCTTGGGGCTTGTCTTTTTGATGGGGATCATTGTAGGATTTTTTTTTTGTATTTGCTAAATAACATTATGACTTTTGCCCAACTAGCCGAGTATTTCCACAAAATAGAGGAGACGTCTTCGCGTTTGACTATCACAGAGATAGTGGCGGAACTCTTTAGAGACCTCACCCCTGAGGAAAGTCGTCAAGTCAGCTACCTTCTAATGGGTCGCATCGCACCACTGTATGACGGGAAAGAGTTTGGGATGGGCGCAAAACTCGTAGATCAAGCCACCATAAAGGGACTATCTATCGATCCGAAAGAATATATGCAAAAACGATCTCAATTGGGCGATGGTGGACTGACAGCACAATGGTACAAGCGAGAACAAGGTCATAAGCCAAGCAACCTCTCTATTGGAGAGGTCTACTCTTGCCTGAAACGGCTAACAACTCTCTCGGGGGGCCAGTCACAAATTCAGAAGATAGGTCAACTGGCAGACCTTATAAAAGAGGTCGGGCCACTCGAGGCACGTTACCTTGCCCGCATCCCTGCTAATACACTTCGGCTCGGTTTCTCAGATATGACACTACTTGATGCCTACTCGTGGATGTTAGCAGGGAACAAATCTCTAAGAGCAGAGATTGAGAAGGCCTATCACGTATCGCCGGATCTTGGCGCCATCGCTTTTCAGCTGAAAAAGGAAGGAATCAAGGGACTAGCTCATTGTATCCCCCAAGCCGGGGTCCCGATACTAATGATGAAAGCTGAGAGGACATCAAGTCCTTCTGATGCTCTGGGAAAATTGACAGAGGCATTAATTGAATCCAAATATGATGGATTTAGATTGCAAATACACAAAAAGGGATCTCTCGTGAGGCTTTTCTCTCGCGGGCTGGAAGACGTCACACAGATGTATCCGGATATAGTGAAAGGAGTGCATGATGAAATCAAGGTACACACTATTATCTTTGAAGGAGAAGCGCTTGGTTATAACAACAAGACTAATACCTTTCTCCCTTTTCAGGAGACTTCCCAACGAAAAAGAAAAGTATGACATAGAGCAGAAATCATTAGAGATCCCTCTACGATTTGTAGTATTTGATGTATTACTAATTGACCAACAACAACTTCTACAAACCCCCCTGGAACAGAGAAGAGCTCTTATGGCGGAGATCTTTGCACAGACCAATGATCTAAAGAAGACTATTATCGTACTTGCACCACAGCTACGCACCTCTGAACCTACCGTAATCGAAGACTTGTTTGATAAAGCCATCTCTGGAGGACTTGAAGGAGTCATGATAAAAAAGACTACTGGGGTGTACAAACCAGGAGCACGCGAATCAAATTGGATTAAGTATAAAAAAAGTTACTCATCAAAGTTGAGTGATACCCTTGATTGTGTAATCATGGGATATGACAAAGGTAAGGGGAAGAGAAGTTCGTTCGGGATCGGTGCTCTACTTGTAGGGGTCTGGGACAAGAACTCGCAAAAGTTTGCTACGATAGCGAAAGTTGGCACGGGCCTGACTGACCAGGAGTGGAGAGATTTTAAAGTGAAACTAGACAGTCTCATCGCCATAGAGCAACCTAAAGAGTATGATTGTGACCCACTGATGAAACCAGAGGTCTGGGTAAATCCCAGTATTGTGCTCGAGATAAAAGCAGATGAGCTAACAAGGTCTACTATGCATACTGCAGGAAGGACATTAAAACCTAGCAAGAATGGTAAGGCAGTTGTTGTCGATGAACCGGGATATGCGCTCCGTTTCCCCCGTCTGGAGAGGTTACGAGAGGATAAAAGAGCAACTGACTCCACTAGCGTAACTGAGATTAGAAGTATATTCCAGGCCCAAAAGAGATAATTACACGACTTGCTCCTTAGCTTTCTGGTCAATAACCTTTGTATACAACTCTTCGAGCTTTTCTATGCTAGCCTCAGTATCAAAACGATCTAACAACGTCTTGACTGCCTCGCTATGAAAGGAAGAAGTGTCGCCTGACAATATCTTGTATATCTCTTTTGCCATAGCATCACGATCATCAGGAGGACAAAGTACTCCGGTATCTCTCAACACTTCCTTTGCTCCATTTTTTGCTACACCGATCACCGGGATTCCACTCGCCAGAGCCTCGAGGAATGTAAGTCCCAAGGTCTCGGTCTTGCTGGCGGAGATATACAGATCTGCGTGTGAATAAATACCCATTTTAATGACATCTGTTCGTTTAATAGATCCTGGAAAGACCACGCGGTCGCCCAGACCCAGCTCTATTGCACGTGCCTGTAGATCTGCCCGCGCAGGGCCATCTCCTACAATGACAAGATCATGTGGCACCATAGAAGCAATACGGGCAAAACTCTCGATTACCACATCCAAGCTCTTCTCTACACTGGTCCTCCCAAGGCACAGTATATAGGGCTTCTTGAAAGGACACGGGAGTTTTGGCTTTTGCATAAATTCCTTTGTGTTTATACCCGTTGGTATAAGATGTACGGGTCTCTCCGTCTCATGACGCAGTAGCTCCCGTCGAACGTTACTAGTGAGAGCAATAATGGCATCAGACTGATGATAAATACCCATCAAAAATTTCCAGAGCATCTTCATCACCAGATGGTTATTCACGATGAAGAGGGCATCCATTTTGATGATCTTGAGGTACTCTGGATCTAGGAAGTAGGTATGAAAGGTCCCTACGATAGGCTTGTTCGCCTTCACCGCTGCACGGACACCTGCATATGCGACCGTCCAAGGCGTATGAAAATGAACAACATCAGGATCAAATTCTTTAAAAAACTGAGTCAGCTCCTGCCGATAAGGATTAGTTACCCTAAAGTCTGGATACAAAGAGAGAGCATAGCTTTTGACATATTGAAGCAGGACCTGTGAAGATAAGCCAAATGATGCATCAGGCAATTTCTCGGGTTTGGCTGCTACGATACAGACGGTGTGCTTTTTAGCCAGATGATTGCTTACCTCCACAACATGCGTCACAACCCCATTGACCTGTGGATAAAAAGCATCTGTAAATATTGCTATCTTCATGAGTACTACAAATCAAACTCAGAAATCAGTGGATAATGGTCTGATAAAACTCGAGAAAGTCGTTCTGTCCTGATATGCCCACAGGCACGATAAAATACATAGTCTAGCTTAAACCGTACTAGTATAAAACCTAACCACTTTTTTTACAAAAGTGTGCCTAATACCTTCTGTTGCTTCTTTGAAGTGATACTGTGTGAGTAACTCCTCGAGCTGTAGACGCCGATAAGGAAAGTTGAAGTCCCCGGCTATGATAGTTGATCTCGTTCCTTTGCAATACTTTTCCAAAATAAGCGATAGTTGTTTCTTGCGGATAGCATTAGACCCGTATGGAGATAGGTGTACATTTACAAAAGAAAATTCCTTACCGCCTCTTTCAAAAATCGTATGCATCACGCTCCGTGACTTGCGACCTCGAAATAGCATGATAAAAAACTCTGATAAGCCAATAGCGAGTCTGCCTTCAACATGCTTTTTCACCTTTATATCGATGGATCTATAGAGAGTGCAGATCCCGTAGGGAATATTCTTCTTAATATAATTGTGAGAAAACCCAGCTACTACATACCCTTCTAACTCCTCTAGCTTCTTTAGTTCAGTTTCCGTCGTACAAAACTCCTGTAAAGCTATGATGTCAGGTTGCTCCTGTGCAACTAAGTCACTCAAATGCTCACGATCTGAATTAAAGAATAGATTAGTAGTTAGTACTCGAATCTTACTCATATGCCTCGATATTATACTGCACCAAAGAAAGCAGAGGGGAGGTGCGTATGAAAGATTGTTATCCACATTTTGTGGACGACTCTAGAGACATAGTAATAGAGCGTCGCAAAGTCCCATTGCGACCTCGTTGTACTATGGGTCTGCTGTTTTTTGACAAGCTATTTCTTATAGGACTTGACAAGATGGTGAGGGCTGGGCATAATGCCACTATGTTCAGACTGTTTTTTCAAAAAAGAGTAAAAAGGAGTGGGACGGCAGCAGAATTTGAGATTCGGGCGGTACGTAGCCAACTGATGCAATTAAAACAGAAAGGGCTTGCGATACCAGTGTTCACAATAAAGATCTAGGGAGTTTTTCAACCAAAGAAGAGCATCACTACCGTTCGCATTCACCACGACGTATAGTAATGCCCTTTGATCTCTCCAAGTAAGGAGTGACATCACTGTATCAAAGTTTTAATATCCGGTCAATACGGTCTATTTGGGGTGCCTTTTTTTCTTACCTACTATATACCCTATATATTCGTACTCGTCCGTTAGCTGAGGTGAACACTTTTTTCGCTACCGCCTGTAGGGCTTCCTCCTGTAGTGGACTGTACTTCTGCTCTTCATTGGGCCCGACTACTATGTATTCTATGTTAAATCTATCAATAAATGTTCTCTTTGCCTCTATATCAGTACCTTTATAGAAGTCTTCTATATAAGGGATCAAATTACCGACTACCTGGGCATTACCCCTCCACAGCCACTCATGTACCCACCATCCAGCCACTGTAGGTATTCCAGTGTAGGCTGAGACAATATTAAAGTCAGTATAGGAATCACCTTGGGCCTCAACAATAACCGTGGACTCAGTAGCGTTGCCCCTCAGATAGAGTACGGCCTCTCTATATTCTGGAAGGTGCTTTGCATCCAGATAGTACCATCTAGTACCGGCTCTTTAGCAAGGGTACCGTAGTAGGACGTGATAGCAAAGTAAGGATAAATCCCGACTAAAAAGATAAGGACTATTGCCGCTATCCCCGTACCAATACGCATCAACTTTGATCGAATAGCTGTAATTGAAAAAAAAGCTAACGACGCTTGCTATGCTCATGAGCATAAACGCTTGATACCCCAGTTTGAACATCGTGTTGGCCCTAAAATGCGCTGGATATATATCTTTGAGATATAAGAATTCTGGGACTACCAAGAGTAGAAACCCAAAAATAAAGATTAATCCTACAAACCAAATGATCCGTTGCTTTGGCTCAACTACTCCCAAAAATGCAGTAGTAACAAGATGCCGTATGCTCTTTGAGTGAATAATGAAATAAACGATGCCAAACCAGAGGAAGAATCCCCATAATACAAGAAGCATCCACCACTCAGATATCTGACAGTTACCTTTTTCAAATAACAAGGGACCAATCTTGCCCATAGAAATCAACCAAGAAGGGGCACAATTCACTCCCACACCACTAGCAAAGGGTTCAAAGAAAATAGAAAAGGGAAGACTTGTTATAAGTGCGGAAAAAGCGAACAGCGACCATGATTGTACGCGCAATTGCCAAGAAATTGTAATGAAAAATAGAAACACCACCCAAGTGCCCCGTACACAATCCCATCAAAAGCATTGGTCATGTAGTGTATACCCACCATTGATCCAAGCAAGAGCGCAGACCAGATGTGATGCTGTGAAAGGAAGGACCAAAGCATGGGCAAGAACTTTTTTTCTTTTTCAAATGCGGCAGTATGCTTAGAGGGGACCGTCTTTAGAATGCAGAGCATGCAGGCAATAGTAAAAAGCACAAATGGGATATCAAACACATGACCATGCAGATCTGCCACTACGTATGAATAACTCGGAAACTCATGGATTGTAAAGGGGATAAACCGGGTAGCATTAGGGTACCAATAGGTACTAGGACTAAATACGGACCAAATCTTCCAAAATGGGATCGGCGTATCCGTCCCATATCCCTTTGTGAAGAGATAGATGGTATGGAGATTGCCTCCCAGGTTGAGTAAAAAGGCTCCAAGTAATCCACCGAAGTAGGCCTTGACGCGTCCCGTCATAGAGGTGAGTAATGTCGCCACTAGTGACCATGTCTGAGTAATACCCATCGCAAAAAGCGTTGATAGGATGAGATTGTAGGATATATCACTTGTCACCTGAAAAAGTAGGGTGAGGGTAGCCGCCGAGAGATGTCCAAAATAGTAATAATTTATAAAGTGTCCGACCAACCAAATATCTTTGGGAGGGAAATAGGTGCTTCGCAGTATGGCATTGATGAAGCCGAAATCCATGTACTTTTCTAGACCTCTTATTGAAGGCTCCTGCCCCCTAACAACAACCCAGAATAGAAAGCTGCACAAAAAAAGGAGCTCTATAAAGAACCATATGCGAACATCCCTTGCGGTAATCGTCCCTTTGGGAATAACCTTCTTGGCAACGATCATGTTGATGATGGCAAACCCACCAAAAACAGTAAAGGCAGATATGACAGTAAATGGTGCTATCTTGAAAACACCAAGGACAAAAAGCGTAAAACTACAGAGAAGTATGCCCACGACTTTACTAAAGGCATATCCTTTATCCACCAAACGATCTCCAAAAAAAGCGATAGTTATGGGGAGAAAGACAATCCCCAGTACAACTAATTTGAAATACCACAAAAGACTTATCGTCAGCCACGTCATGGTTGACAGAATAGTACGTTTAGATTGAATTTGCAACCCGAATTTGATACGATAGGCCCATGGATTCACGTTACAACCCCGCAGATCATGAGGAAAAGATCTACTCTTTTTGGGAAAAAAGTGGCACGTTCACTGCGACTTCTGATTCCAATAAACCCCCATTCAGCATCATACTCCCCCCACCCAATGCTAATGCCGACCTCCATGTGGGACATGCTATGTACGTCTACGAAGATATCCTTATTCGATACAACAAGCTGTTGGGTAAAGAAGTATTGTGGCTGCCAGGCGCTGATCATGCAGGTTTTGAAACTCAGTTTGTTTTTGAAAAACATCTCGCGAAAAAAGATCAGAGTCGCTTTGATTTTGACAGGACAACACTATTTAAGATGATCTGGGACTTTGTCATGAAAAATCGAGGGACCATGGAGAACCAACTTCGAAGACTTGGCTTTGCTCTAGATTGGAATAAGATGAAATTTACGATGGATGAGGATGTGGTAAAGATTGTACACAAAACATTTAAAAAGATGTTCGATGAGGGTTTGATTTATCGTGACCTAAAGCTTGTCAACTATTGCTGGAAAGATGGGACTTCTTTTTCGGACCTTGAAGTTGAAGATAAAGAAATCTCTGAGACAGCTACTGTTGAAGCAGAGGGAGGCCTTTTCTACATTGACTATAAAATAGTAGGAGAGAGTGGCACTATCCAGGTCGCAACGACTCGTCCAGAAACTATGTTTGGGGATGCTGCGATCATGGTCAATCCAAGCGACATACGTTATACCGGTTTCGTTGGAAAAAAAGCTCTGATCCCCATCATTAATAGAGAAATACCAATAATTGCAGATGAGTACGTAGATCCTGATTTCGGAACCGGAGCAGTCAAGGTCACTCCCCTTCATGACTTTAATGATTTTGAAGTTGCGAAAAAACACGGGCTCAAGGGTCCTCAAATCATTGGCTTTGACGGTAAGCTTTGTAATACGGGATCGGATGTTTATAATGGACTTCGGGTGACCGTCGCACGACTCAGAATAGTTACCGAACTAAATCTAAAAGCTGTAAAACATAAGAAGGTCCTAAAAGTATGCTACAAGTGCGGGATGACTCTTCAACCACTTCCTAAGGAACAATGGTTTATCAAAGTGAGACCTCTTGCAGACAAAGCAATTGAAGCAGTCGAGAGAGGGGACATGAAGATTTACCCAACTCGATTTAAGAAGACGATGATTGACTGGCTTCTTAAATTTCATGATTGGAACATATCTAGGCAGATAGTATGGGGGATCCAAATACCCGCATATTTTTCCAAGAAGGAAAATAAATGGTATGTATATGAGACTCCCCCAACTGCTGAAGAAATAGAGGAGCTCCGCCTAGAACAAGACTCAGACACGTTTGACACCTGGTTTTCATCTTCACAATGGCCATTTGTCACACTCATGGCACAAGAGAACCCAAACCTTTTTGAGAAGTTTTATCCAACATCCGTTATGGAAACGGGATATGACATCTTGCCAGCCTGGGTAGTCCGCATGACTATGATTGGGCTGTATGTAACAGGCGAAGTACCATTTTCAAAGGTATTACTCCATGGAATGGTACGTGACAGCAAGGGATTGAAGATGAGTAAGAGCAAAGGGAATGTCGTCAATCCGATGGATATGGTGAGTAAATATGGGGCCGATGCGTTAAGAGCCACACTCATCTTCCAATCAAAAGAGGGTGGAGATGTTAACTTTACAGAAGATAAGATCGTGGGGATGCGTAATTATGCCAATAAGATATGGAATATTGGTCGATTTATATGGCTGGGGAAGCAGGAAAAAGGCGAAGCACCTGTCATCTCATCCGAAACAGTAAGCATACTCAAAGAATTACAAGCAGAAGCGGAGACAGTCATCAAAAAATGTTCAAATGATATTGATTCATTCAAATTCTCGAGGGGCTTTGATGACATGTATGAGTTTTTATGGCATAGATTTGCAGACATATATATTGAGAAGTTGAAAGATGAGATCAGATCTGGTAATATAGAGGTTCTTGACGCTTTAGAGAAAGTCTACGGAGAATGTCTGAAGATCATTCATCCATTTATGCCTTTTGTAACAGAAGCGGTATGGAAAGAATTTTATGGTATGGATAGCTCCATCCTTGATACTAGATTGCATAATAGATAGCCATGGCAAAACAAACTTATCAACCCAAAAAGCTCAGACGCGTACGCAAACACGGCTTTTTAGCCCGTATGAAGACGCATGACGGCCGAGAAGTGCTCAAGCGCCGACGAGAGAAAGGTCGACATCAATTGACTGTATAACCATATAGATGGGCACCCTATTTACAACGATATTTGTCATACCCACGATAAATATTCTTCTGTTCTTCTTATTCTTATTTACTACAATTTCTCTTCCTGGAGCATTTGGTTTTTCCATCATCGCTCTCACAGGCTTTGTGCGGATCCTTGTTCATCCTCTTTATATTAGACAAATGCAACTTGCACGCAAGATGGAGGAGATGAAGCCAAGACTGGACGCTCTCTCAAAAAAGCATCAACATGACAAACCTCTCCTTCAAAAAAAGCAGATGGAGCTCTATAAAGAAATGGGAGTAAATCCCGCAACTGGTTGTGTCCTAGCACTCCTACAGATACCTTTGGCGTTTGCCCTTTATGAGTCCATCAGACTTATGGTCGTGAAGGCACATCCCGAAGTACTTGGCAAACCCCTGGAGCAGATCATTTATGCTCCGTTTCTGAAGGTTTCAACTATCGACCCCTTCTTTTTTGGATACAATCTTGCAGTTGCCCCATCCACATTTATGACAAATGGCTATCATTATCTTCTTATCCCCGTACTTACTGCGATTCTACAGTATGCACAAGTCGCCGTCACCGCTCCACAACCAATGAAAAAGACAACAGAGAATTCTGATGGGAAAAAGAAAGAAGATGATATGAGTGCAATCATGGCTACACAAATGAAGATTGTCCTACCCATCATGATTGGTCTATTTTCCTATCAACTCCCAGTAGGTTTATCACTCTACTGGAATATGTTCTCCATTAGCAGCATTATCCAATATGAAGTCTTCAACCGAGACCACGGAAAGAAAAAACCAGTTGAAATAGTATAATAAACCATGTCACAAATCCAAGGAACTATCGAACAACTCTGCCAAGATCTACTCACTCACCTAGGGATACCTACCGAAAAAGTAGTTGTCGAGAAAGATGAATCGCTATATACCGTACAGATCACCCTAGCAGAAAGTGAGCAGCCAGCACTACTTATCGGGCATCATGCCGAGACACTCAATGCTTTCCAGCGTATCATAGGCATCATGCTCTATAACAAGCTTCAGGAGAAGCTTGAGGTACTGATTGACGTCAATAACTATAGAGCTGAACAAAAAGAGCGAATAGAGTCAATCGCCCAGGGACTTGCCGAGAAAGTCCAGACCGATGGAAGAGCTGCCTTACTGCGCTCTTTCAATCCTTATGAACGCAAGCTAATACACAGTTACATCACTGAGAATTTCCCTGAACTCCAAAGTATTTCTGAGGGAACAGCCGATCAGCGGGTGCTCCGGATCTCAAAAAAGTAACTCTCCTGTCCTTTTTATTCGGTCGTATACTATACGTAGAACATCATAGTAACTATGCCAGCACATGAAAGAACCAGATCCTGGGAATCCAATAGCTTCAGATCGGAGCTCCTTCAAAGCGTGGGGTCAGCCCCTCAAAAGGACTATCTTAGAGAGCAAGCCCTTATTCTTCTGGATAAGGTGCGCAATGGCGAGGAGCTATCTGATCCAGAAAAAGCCTTTATAAGGGATACATCAGCGGCTGTTTCTGATATTATGACGCCACTTCAAGCTGCTTTAATGGGTCATGTTGACCCTGATCGAATTGTCCAGGATCAGCAAGAATTCATCTCAGCTATCCCTACCGAGATAGCTAGTGCTCTTACAACATGGAGTCCGACAGAAGATCAAGAAGACACATTAGAACAACTTTTATTTATACAACCCCTACTGCATAGTGTCGCACGAGACCCATCAGTCTCACAGCCACGTGTCCTTATCGAAACCTTGGCTGATCTAAACACCATAAAAGATATATTCCCCACCGAAACGCTACCCTTGGTACGTGAGCTAGGTAGATACGCCGTAGAAGATCCCGGACTCGCACAGCAAATTGCAGCGTTACCATTGCATAGAGAACTCAATCAGTTTTTGTTACAAAATGGTGAAATTCCCCTGTTTGTCACTACTGAGCCCACAGTAGATCTCACCATACCAGATCCCCCCCGGGCCCGCTGTTAGACAAAACCGCACACATGTATACGATAGGATCGACGCGCTCAATACAAAATATGCACCCAATGGATTTATAGATGAAGAAGGGTGGCGTGGCTATAGACAGGAGCTTGAGCAGCTGATGGAGAGAAATGAAAGAAGTGGGGATCCACTTGCACGATTGCGCCTGGAACAAAAAGATATCGATTTCATACTCCAAAAAATCCGTCCCGGACTCAGCGATAAAGAGATATTGGCCATACGAGCACTCGATGATCCACAGATGTTTGCCCGCATTTACAAGGGATTATTGAAAGATAAAGCTCTGCATGAACGACTGGAATCGCGAAGAGGTAGCCTAGAAAGACGTGTTCAAAAACGACCGACCTGGATACACTGACCTCGCCAGTGCACAAGAACGAGAACTTGAGATCATGGTATCAGATGAATTCGCACGACTTATGTCAAAGGCTGTTATCACAATGTACTCGGCAATACTCCATGAGGCGCCAGATGCACAATTTAGTCATATGGCCAGCGGAGCGGTGACCCAGGATAACCGTAATCCCGAACAGGTCTATAGAAGGATGCTTGCCATGTTGACACAACTCTCTGATAGGGCTCAACAGGTCGAAACTAGTGACCATCCACTTGCCCAACTCATTCGCCGAGGTGAGAAAAAGAGAATAGTTATCGGAGCAAATGGAGGAGCAAAAGAAATCATCGTCCCAGCAGTCGAATTCATCGACAGTGGAGTGAGTGAATTTGCCCAGTATCTTCGAGAAATATTAGAAGCATCACGAGGTATGGTCGAATATGGCCATAATTTCCGCTTCCAGATGCAGCAATTCCAATCCGGGGTTGATCAAGGTGGCACCCCAAACCTATTTTTAAAACAGGTAGCAGCACACGCAAAGAGAGAGCTTCCATCAGAAAGGCTTGACACTATATCCCGTCTGGATCATACGGGAGAACTCGTTGAGGCAGCACGAATGAAGTACGCATCCAAATTTCAGCAACTATTTTCTGCCCGCGAATGGAGAAGGACTCCAGACCTCGTCATACGTGAGCTTATGCGGTCAGACACAAGACTTGAAGAAGAAATCCGAGGCGAACTAGAAGAACAATACGGTGACACAGTCGAACCATGGCTTCTTTCCTGGGCCTATACAATGGCTAGAACCGAGTTTATGGGGATTGATTTTGGCTATCACCAGACTACTTCATATGCCGATCCAAACCTCGATAAGGATGGTAAGCCTACCTTTACGGCAGAAGATGCATATCAAGCTATTTTGAACTTTGGAGATGATGCGATGCGTCTTCAGATAAAACCCGTTCTACTGGCAGGGGCTATGTGGGCTCCTGTCCTCTATGATTGGCGGCAATGGCGTTTTAACCATGATGATGTAGAGCGTATTGGTAAGAGATCATTTCAAGATTCGTTCAAGATGGGAAAGCTTGCAAAGATGGGTACACCTATCGAGGGGTATGACCTCTATATGGAGCTAGGTAACAAGCTGACTCGACGTGGTGGATTCTTTACTAATAGTGGGAGTGCCCTCACTGGGACTTACCAGGAATGGATCCGAGATGTCTTGGACCCAGGCAGTGACGGGAAGAAGATGGCGTACAGTAGAGATTCACTAGCTCAAGGGTGGAAGTGCTTAGAGAACATTGGGGTAGATGTCCTGAGAAATTATTTTGAGACATTTGCTTTAGGGGAGATCAAAGACGGAACCTCGATGTCTGACAAGGCACCTGAACCGAGTGAAAAATATGTGACAGCTATGAAAGGACTGGCAGGATTTCTGTGGGACAGATATGTAGAGCCAAACAATGACATCGCAAAAACTGCCTTTGGCGATGCCCCAGTAGACTCCAAGGGTAGTTTTGTAAATTACGTGGGAGAGATCTTGACCAGTGGGGGAACTGAGTACAAACTACGAAGAAAGGAACTCATGTCACGGGTATATGCAGGCATCGAGGCAATCATGATATTTGAACAACTCCCGTCAACGTATCTCACTATCGAAAAACGTAGAGTAAGTGAATACGGAGTACTACTTTCAGAGCGCATACGTTCTTCCATCACCGCCCCGACAGGTCAGGCAGCCGAATTCGAACGCACCTATGGTGTCGATAGCACCGACGAAGAACAATGGTTCAGGTGGTATCGCACTGCCGTTGCGGATCTAGCTTTTGTCGAAGAAGCCCTACGTATGGCAACAAGCAAAGAGATGGACCAGATACTACTTGAGCAGGGTAACCTCTATGGTAACCTGGACAACACCCGAAGCAGCATCAGGCAAGGAAAAGGTAATCGCATAGATATTGATTACATTGAACAGACACTCAGAGCTCGGTTCACTGCAAGCACTCGGATAACCCCCGAAGAGAGGGATCGCCGCATAAAAGCGACACTTCTTCTTTACTCACGACTCAAGGAACAAGTCGGGCATGTCCCTACCGTCAGCGATGTGCTATCAAACAAGGCGATAGCAGCACTTGGAGATAAAAAGAAGCTAGCTGACATAGACGACAAGACCATTCGCAAGGAGCAGGCAGCCCGCTATGCAGCAATACTCGAGAAAGCACAATCGGGTAGGATGAATAGCCCGATAGGCTGGCTTGCCGGTGGCATACAGGATGGGACATTTGGATTTTCTCTGACATCACAAACAATTCCACTGAGATACCTGCATATGTCTGCCAGTGGTTCCGATACCATCTCAAAAACTGCCCTACAGACTGCTTCTACAGCAGAACTACAATATCGCATGGGTGGGTTTAGCCTATGGGGAGGCGCAAAGAAAGCCCTTGGGGCTTTAGGAAAGGACCCTGAGGAAGCTTTCAAAGCCATATTTGAATATGTTAATGCAGCAAAAGGGCCATCGAGTGACTATTTAGACTCTGCAACTGTAGGGACTGTGGGACTCGCCTATCTAGACTTGTTCCAACTATTCCTACGGCAAGATGATAAATATGCCCGATCAGTACCAGCCCGAATTGATTATGAGGCCAAAGACAAGAAGCGCTCCTTTTCGGATAATACAGTTGCTGATGGAGCAAAGCTCCCGGCATCAATGGGTATATATGAACAGCACGCATTGGGAATAGCCGCTACAGAGTCAGGAGTACTACCTTATTACAAAAGTGCAAATGGTGAGCAATGGAGGACGCTGAATTTAAATCACCCTACTCTTTCCCGGATTCCTGGACTCAAAAACTACCTTGCCCGTCACGTCCGTGTTAGAGACTTTGCTCGTGAACAATCCGCTGAATCAAGAGGAAGAGCACATAGTGCAAGCGAGCGGGAGTATGAGCTCTATGTCTATCTCCCGTTCCTACTGCTATTCTTTGCCAATTTCATATTTGGAGCTATCAAAAATGGTATTAAGGAACTCAAAATTGGCTAACAATAGTGCTGTTTGTAGACCAGGCATTTTTTTGCCATAATGGTAGAGAATGAGAAATCGTATTAGAGTATTCATGGTGTTTTTACTCATGGTGTTATTTTTTCTTCCACGACCTGTGGAGGCTCAGTTTAGCACTTCTTCTACCGTGGAAACGCTTACAGAGGACTCAGAAAAAAAGGTTGTGTGGTATCCCTGACCTCTATCCGCGTTGTTGTAGTGCCTATGAGATCATGACAGGAAACTCCAAAGGCATCACCAGTGATGTTGCTGCGAACACAGGTCTCCCAGGCAGCTCAGGCATATCCGCATTTATAGGAGGCACCCTTGATTCCCTCTTACAAAACAAAGTTGTCAAGTCCGTAACGGGGTATAGCATCCCCGAATGTATTATCGGAATTCCCCAAAGATCCGGATCATTCCCCGCCACCGCATGTACTTGTGTCGCAACACCAAAGCCACCTATCCAGAAATCACTTTCACGCATCTGCAATATGTATAACACCAATACAGACAAGCTCGAGTGTATAAAGTGTGTAGATAAACAAGCACTCCCGACGGGCATAGGCTGCATACCACTGTCATTTAGCACTTTCATCCAGGACTATGTCTTCCGTATTGGTCTGGGGATCGCTGGAGTTACGGCACTTTTGATGATCATCTGGGCCTCATTCCAGCTCCAGACATCGGAGGGAAACCCTGAAAAGGATGAAAAATGCATGGAAAAGGATCCGTGTTGCAGGATTTGGCCTGGCTATGATCATACTCTCACTCTTCATCCTACAGTTGATAGGCGTAAACATATTGGGACTAAGCTTCTAGAGATTCAAGGCAATAGAATGTGGTTAGAGTAGGTGTAGCATAGGCAGAAGCTACTGTAGAATAACTGATCCTAGGCGTATTATTTCTTCTCTCCAAACCAGTCATCAAGATTCTTAGTGAGACCGGCACCTAGTATAGACCCTACTAGCTTGTTCCTCTTGCTTAGTGCGAGCAACTGCTTTCCCCCAGCCCTGTATGATGAGTAGCCGGCTGCTGCCGCTCCAAAGAGTGTCCCCGCATTAGCTTGGAACTTAGGAGCACCAGCAAATTTCAGGGCAACTGTCTTAGTCAAGTCAGGGATCATATACAAAATTACACCATTGAGTATTGCTACGATCGACTCCCCCGCATCAAAGTTGAAGAGCAATGGGGCAGAGAGCACCAGATTACCTTGCAGTCCTATCTGTGTAATTGCCCGTACCACTAGAAGAAGAGCAACTATTGTTGGGAAGACGATGAGGTGGCCCATGAGCATCCGCACCCACCCCTTAAAGGCAGATTGTCCGGGGATGGCCTCAGGGACGATATACAAAGGAGCAAACAGTACCCCCAGGATGAGCCGGACATATGACCCCAACATCAAAAAAAGGATACGGAAATAGAGATAGATGATCGCCGCAACAGTAATAAGAAAGATCAGTATATAGACGATAGTTGGAGCAAACGAATCGGCAAGAAATGCCCCAAGTAGTATCCCTATCAACTGGCACAGGAAGATACTGAATACAAGCACGCCTCCAAAGTTACCACCCGCATCTATCTTACAGTTCACAAGCGCCTTAGTCAGACCATCAGATTGAGTCCCAAAGATCTTTGCTGCATTCTTACGCATAAACCATAATATGATCATAGTTACAGCAAGTTGGATTCCAACGGGAAATATCTGGTAGAGCCCAAGTACTGCTTTATAGTAAATGCCAAAGCCTTGCATACCACTAAAGACCCCTGAGCCCAGGATACTTGTGGTGGCAAATTCATTGTAGAGTTCACCCACATCAGTGATAGGGAGTATGCGAGCCCCGAGTTCTAGCACAAAGAATACACTCAGATACATTAGGTCTATGAGAAACCCGGCTATGGCAAAGGAGAAGGTTATATATATTAGAGTCAGGATGATTTTGGGTAATGCGCTTTGTATCGTGATCTGTGTCGATGGATTTACGTTGTAGTTAAACATGATCATAAATCCTATGCTGATAAGTACTATTACCAAGATGAACATCGTAATGTCTCTAAAAGCCTGCCAGATCCGAGCAAATGGCTGGATCATCTGAAAGCCGATTCCATCGATCGCATAGGCATGAGGGATGAACCCCGCCTGCTGCAATGACTGAGCTGTATATGCCACACCAGATGCTGGCGGGAGCGCGTAGGGAAGGGCAGCGAGCTTTGTCATCTGATACACTAGAGAGCCATATTTCTCCTGATTAGAAGGGCAAAAGAGACCGACAAGTGAGCAGAACACAGCCTCGTTTTTTTGTTGTTCACCTTCGGACAATTTCCACCGATCAAATGATTTTTGAATAGAGGCCTCTTGAACTTGCTCGACAGTACGCGTCGATGTTAGTGATGACTCTGCAGGGAGGGCCCATTTGATGAATAGTGCCAATACGACCGCGAACACTCCTCCCACAAGCGCTATCCTCATAAAAAGTCGACTACCAAGTGGGATCACTATACGCAGCAAAGAAATCATACTTTCATTCTACGTGAGCCGATTCACCAAAGTCAACGCGCTCGAGAAGAGACCATCAAAGAAAACTGAATGCAAAAAAGATTACCAGTAAGCCAATCAACACATATTCCGCTAACACCTTTATATGAAATGACTTCTCCTTGCGATGATGGAACCAACCCCAGATCATATAAAAAAGACCATATAGTGCGATAACAGTGCGCTGGGCATCATGGTTCTCTTGCTTGAGAAGAGCTATCGCTACCGTGTAGACTGAGGCGCCCAGAAGTAGTAGATAGTCTATGTGATGAATAATGGTCTCTCGCACAATCCCCTTTAGTACTTTCTTACTCATAGATCAGAGAATGGTTCCTGACGCGAATAACCAGTAACTCACAACAGCAACTATAAGCACCATCAAATGCGCCATATTTTTCCCCGTTAAACGCAGGAGGTCATTTCGATAAGCTACATACATATCAATAATTAGGGTAATTCCTAAAAAGAGCACAATCAAAAAATTCATAGAAGGGGAGGACAGATAATCTATCGCACCATCCCACCAAGAAAAGGAGTTCGTGGTAGTTGCACTATCTCCGAGTGTGATATTGCCTGATTTAGGGGATGTGTTCCCGATCAAGACAGGTGGAGTTGGGGTGATGGTAAATGTTGGCATAGGAGGAGATGTCCTTTCTGCTGCGACTGCCTGGCTAGTCGCACGGCCAACAGCGGCACTTGTCCCTGTCCTACCAGCCGGCTTTCCAAAAAATTGGACCACTAGAGTCGTATCACTTCCCTGCAGATTGCCATTTACCACGGCAAAGCCTACCTCTGTATACTCCGGACGAAGAATATTGAGTCTGTGGGCTGGAGAGTTCATCCACCCATCCATGGCACTTTGACTATTTGGAAAATCTTTTGCGAGATTTTCCCCAGCCACCTCATATGAATAACCCACCCTCTTAAAAAAAGTCCCACGGTGATGTCCCATCCGGAGCAAAGTGAGCCCAATAATCTTTTGCAAACATATCCTGTGCTTTTAGTGATGCGGCTGCACCCAAAAGGCCGCTACAGCTAAGAGTGGGTACTCCATTACTGGCTCGTTGGGCATTGGTCAGGGCACATAATTGTTCAACAGTTATATCGATGGCAATCCCCAATACAGACTGTACCCGCGGAGTATGAAGGGAAAAAACAATGATAGCCAATACAACGTAGACTGCCAGGGCATCAACATGGAGAGCTCTTGCACGATAGTTATTTCGATGTGAGGGGATAAAAAGTGCGTGAATACGGCCAACTAGTTTTTTCATCGGACAGATAAAGTGATGAACTTTTGACGAAGAAGCAAGTATCCTATGATCATCCCCCCCGTATCTATAATGACATCGCGCAATACCCCTTCCCTACTTGGGACCATAGTTTGGTGGAGTTCGTCTGACCCAGCATACAGAAAACAACACAGAAGGGTAAGTAAATAGTCTTCGGGATCAGGTGCCCGTTTCCCCCAAGCTATCCCGCGAAAAACAACTATGTATAGGACAGCGTATTCGATAACATGTAGCATCTTAAAAAAGAAGAAGTTCAAGACCGACACCTCAGTAACAGAGATCCGTTGTCGGGAAGATCCAAAAAATATTAGAGCCATCCAGATTATTGCTGGGGCCCACCTTCTGACTATTTCAATAATTTTTTTTGACATGGCTTAGATAAAGATACGATATTAGCGATCCTAACGCAAACAAACCTGCAGCAATCTTTAGAGACCACTGCAGATACGACTTGCTCCCCGAATCGGAGATACCCGCAGAGGAGGTACTTATACCTGCGACCTCAGGCTCGGCCTCTTGCTGTCTTACTCTCGGCTGCAGATGATAGGTGATAGCTATCCCTGTAGGCTTCTTTATACTTGGTAGTAGGGACACGACTTGATTTGTCATTTGGGGCGACACGGTACTTGGGCTCTGCGACACTGAAAGTACAGATGCGGCTTTGCATGAGTAATCGAGAGAACCTTTAGTAGCAGATGCTTGTACACACCAGCTTCCTCTGTTACGAGCCAATGACTCTCCTTTTCCAATGGAAGCATATGAGGTGCTGTCCTGTACCGCCCCGTCCTTATCAGTAAGTGTCACGATATCTCCATCATTATTGAAGAGCGATGTCTGAAGATCAATTACAATCATTGCCTTTCCCTCAATAGTTTTTGTGAACACATGAGGGCTCCCACCTGACTGAGTGTCGTCATCGATCGTCCAATCTACAAGAGAGACCGCCTGATCAAGGTCATTGTAGAGCTCTATCCACTCAGTCCCTGTTTCTGGGTAGGGATGGATCTCCCAGATAAACACTGCTCCCTTGGGGATAGGGGTATTTACCCGGGACGTACACTGAGAGACATCGTATTGCCCTCTGGTAGGCGCTCCCACTACCCACGAATCACTGCACCTGATATGAGATGTGCCTGAAGATGTAGATGGATAGCTATGACTATCAAGAATAGCTCCAGCCGCATCCTTCAGAGTAAGAGTGTCACCACTATTGTTTAAGATCGCACTAGCAGTGGCAACGACAACCGTAGCCGGTGCGATTGTCTGTTGACCCCACTGCAGTCTCTTGCCTGTCGCGTCCTCGAGGGACAGGCTTGACAAATCGACAGACTCTGTCCCCTCATTATAGACCTCTACCCATTCTTCTTCACCCTCAGCTGGAACAGGATATATCTCCCCTATACGGACAGCAGAGTAGACTGGAGGAACCAGTAGTAATAGATAACCAATAGAAAGGATGGTAAGAGAAAACTTCTTAGTGAAGTTGTTGGTAGGAAAAAACGTTCCCACCCTTATAGATTAGCTTATATATTTAGAAGCTGCAAAATAATTGCCAATCATCCCCACACAGGAGGTAAAAACAAGGAGTAGAGCATAGCTCACAAGCAAAAAGGGGATACTAGGCGGAACCATACTAAATCCATAGTGGCCCAGGTTAAAAAAGCTAACGAGAGACTCTTGAGATGTATTGAGCTGAAACACGTCCTTGATAGAGGTGGCAAGAAGCAATTTGGATACATACTGATACATTACTCCTATCCCAATTACGAAAGCCAATGAACCACTGACAAGCCCATAGAGTAGGCCTTCCTTTACATATGGGGCACGTATATACCAATTTGTGGCACCGAGAAGCTGTAGCAGATTGATCTCATCCCTACGCATGGCTATCTTAAGTGCAGTAGTCGTGATAAGGACCAGAAGTGTAACCAGCAGCATCACTATGAAAAAAATAAATGTGACCTGTCTCCATGTTGCTGTGGCAGCTACAATACGACGCACATCCTCTTTTGCATATTGCACACTCTCGATGCTAGACTCCTGCTTAATGAGTGCTTCCAATTTACCCAGATCCTCAGCCTTATGGGCTCGCATCTCAAGTGAAGCTGGCAAAATATCTTTTGTTACCAGTTCAAGCAAAAGCTCGTCGTCTGCATTAGCCTTCCGATAGAAATCTAGGGCTTCATCTTGAGAGACATATTTCATCTCCTTGACCATCCCAGTTGCCTCCAATTTCCTTTTCACCTCGAGAATGTTTTGTTCTGGAATTGTTGTCTGGAAAAAGGCAAACAAGAGTGGTTTTGTCTCAATATCCTTTGAGGCACTGTAGGAAAAAGCAGTCAGCCAAAAGAATAGTAGTATCATAAAAGAAGTAAGCGTTAAGATAATAAACGTTGCCAAAGACTGATAAGGACTACGACGGATGAGTTGATACATGCTCATAGTCGATATCCTCCTTTCTTTGCGTCGTCGGCGAGCTTACCATCAATGATAGTAAGGACACGCTTTTTCATGTGGTTAACTATGTCTGCGTTATGAGTTGCTATGATAATAGTTCGAGTACCTTCAAGCTTCTTGAATATCTCCATGATGTCCCATGCCGTCTTTGGATCAAGATTGCCAGTAGGCTCATCCGCCAAGATGATAGATCGATCCCCTACTACAGCCCTCGCTATAGCGATCCGTTGCAGCTCTCCTGCCGAGAGTTGTACAGGAAAAGCATCAGCTCGAGTCTGAAGTCCCACGATATCAAGAGCTGCCGTCACCTTTTCTTCAATCTCTGCTTTAGAAAGCCCTAATATAGTTAGCGAGATAGCAATATTTTCAAAAATACTCTTGTCACGAAGGATCTTAAAATCCTGAAACACCATGCCGATAGCCCTTCTGAGCACAGGGACCTGTGTAAACTGTGGGGTACTGATCTCAGTGTCATCGACCATGACAGATCCAGAGGTGGGCATGATTTGTCGCATGATAAGCTTTAGGACAGTTGTCTTCCCCGCTCCTGAAGGTCCAACGAGGAATAAGAAATCGTTTTCAGGGATCTCAAAGGAGACGTCATCTAGTGCTATAGAGCCTGAAGGGTACGATTTGGTAACAGAGGCAAATTGAATCATGATGCAGATGGTTATTCTAAAAGCTCTACAAGACCAACATCCATCAGCCATCCAGCTTTTTGTCCTTCAAATGTTTGTCCCCAAACACGGACTTTCTTGCCAATAAATTGAGTGAGATCAACAACTGACGATGTCAGATAAGCTCGTTGATCTTCGCCACCTGGTCGCTCTAGATAAAAGCTACCCTCACCATCTGTGCCACCCTCGCGCATCACTCCTTCAGTAGAATCTGAAAAGGTTTTTTTGTCAACAACGCCAACTGATTTTACAGCTTTTGTCCCAGCAGTTGTATCACTGCCAGTAGATGGAGCCTTCCTCATAAGAGATGAAAAGCTGGTAAACCCATACCCTATTACCCCTCCAAGGAGGATAGCTAATACGAAGATCAAGCTGGTCTGGGGAATACTAAATACCGCAGAAGGCATCCTAACTTCTTTCTCATTGGTGGCAGATATTGGGGCTTCATCAATGGAATGGATCTGCATGGTATCTCCAGTTTGTTTCATAGATACCTCTAATCCTAACAGAGAAAAAAAGGTAGATCAAGGCGGTAGAGTACTGACCAGTCAGGCGTTAGCCTTTTCTGCTTTATCGGCGAAATAGGCTTCTATAAAAGGCTCTATATCGCCATCGAGCACTGCATCGGTATTGTGTTCTTCGTATCCCGTACGAAGATCTTTGATGAGCTTATAAGGATGAAGGACATAGGAGCGGATCTGCAGGCCCCAGGAAGCCTGTTTTGGACCTTTCATCTCGTCAAGCTTTTTGTCACGTTGTTCTTGTTGGATTTTCCACAACTTTCCTTTGAGCAGCTGCATTGCGATATCACGATTTTGCTCCTGTGTACGTTCTTGCTGGCAAGACACCATGGTCCCTGTGGGCTTATGTATAAGCCGTACGGCAGTTGAGACTTTGTTTACGTTTTGCCCACCAGCTCCACCTGATCTGAAAAACTGCCACTCCACCTCATCTTCGCGAATATCGACTGTTTCGTCACTTATGACCGGCAGTACTTCGACCAGAGCAAATGAAGTCTGTCTGAGGTTCGATGCATTGAACGGAGATTGTCGAACTAGCCGATGCACCCCTGCTTCAGCGCGGAGATACCCGAAGGCATAAGGACCGGTGACTTTCATGGTGACCGTTTTGTATCCCGCTTCCTCACCTCTGACTTCATCGATGATTTCGCAGGTAAATCCCTTACGTTCAAAAAAGCGGAGATACATCCGATAAAGCATCGCGCTCCAATCCATAGCCTCTGTCCCCCCTTGACCGGCGTGGATACCAAAGATAGCAGGGCCACTATCATACGATTCATTCATGTAGAGGACTTTTTCGTACGAGATGATGAGTTTTTTGGCTTCTTCGAGCTCTCCATCATCGAGCAGGAGACCTATCATCTGGATATCTTCGTGTTTTTTTCGTAGATCACCTAGTCGCTGCATCACTTCGCCCGCCGCTTTATGATCAGCCCAAAAAGAGCTGTCATATGTTTTTGTTCAAGCTCATGTATCTCGGTCTCGATCCTCGCAAGATCTATCCCACGACAAAGCATGTCATATTTTTGACGAAGTTCATCCATACGGAGTATTATAACAGCTTCTACTCCGTAGTCTTGAAATCCGCTCCCATCACTATGATGATATCAGCCGTCTCAGTGGCCTCGAGTTCTTCAACTTTATCAAGAGATATAGTAGTGGCGTCCGCCAAGTCAGCTACGACGAGACCTGAGAGACTTTCCTTCTTATCTTTCTGGATCCGTACTACTGTCTGTTTAAAATCAAAAGAGTCAGCATTTGCGGTAACTATGTCCGAGTATCCTCGCTCTTTTAGATAGGTAGCAACTTTGCCTGCCTTGCCAGGAGTTCCCTCACCGTTTAATACTTTTACCTTGAGCTTAGCTCTATCGATAGCAGGTGTTGGGGTGGGAGAGGCGGCCGGGACTGTCGTTGGTTCTGGAGTAGGTGTGGTCTGCTTAAGTAATGCTAGATTACCAAATGAAGGAATCATCTTTAGCTGTGATGACCCCCAGATAAGGGCAAATGAAAAGATGAATGAAAAGAGAAAGATAAACACATCTCTCTTACCAATGCCTACAGACGGAGCCTTAAGCCCAGGACTCTTAGTCATAGGCTTTGCTCCAAACAAAGATGGTTTTGGGGCTTCTTCTTGAGCTATAGTATGCTGATCTAATGGCTGCGAGAGAGCATTTTGCTCATAGTCATGGATAAACGCACCAAAGCATGCGTCATAGGACAGATATGGGACGCTATCCTGATCATTTGGGACTAAGACTTTTAGATACTGGAGATAAAAGTTTTGAACGATTTTCTCTAGGGGGTTTGTCCAGATACCTACTTCTTTGGTAAATAGATCCTGACGGATCTGCGGAGCAAGCTCTCCTGACAATATCAATCTATTGATCTTATGTCCCTGACCCTGGATATGATCTGAGAGTAATTTCAATTGTTCGCGTGGATCACTACCAAACAACTGCTGATGTGGCTCTTTCAATCCGAGAGAGTCAAATAAATATCCGATCCCACCATCAGCATGCTGTGAAAGATAAAAAATGAGCTCTTTTTTTTTCTTCGCGCAGTGTTTTTCTAAAGAGAGTGAAGTATGCGATTGTATCGGGAAGGATCTTGACCAAGCCCATGCCTGCTAGAGTAGCTGCTTGGGCAAATTTTTCATACTCGGCTTTGGGCAAGGCATACATACTAGCTTTTTGTTCAGCCTGTTGCTGCAACCGAACAAAAGTCAGGACTGAGTGATCACTATCGATCATATGCTCTGTACGCAGACGATCTTTGATCATGGGAATTACTGCTTGCTCAGATGTACCAAGCGGCACGTCCTGTCGCAGGAATGAAAAGGAAGTCTGTGGCAGTATGATCGTAAGACTTTTTTTCCTGTACTTGGTGGGGTTGGGCAGATAAGACGGCCTCCTTTATAGCACTCGCCAGGATGTCGACATTATGAACATAGCCATCGACAAGCAGTTGCGTTGTGTGCTTTTTTGTGAACGCAGAGACATGATACTGTCCCAACATCGTCTTTGAGAGCGCGAGTAGTTTTATCGTCGCATTATCTAGATATAAGTAGACCATAGCCTTCTAACACCATGATACGCGTCAATCGACTCGAATTGCAAGTAGTTTATAGGAATCACTCATCTAAAATTGGAATAGCGTCCCTATCTTATAAGCAAGCAGAGCTGCCAGAGATCCAAGCAAGATTGTCTCACCAAGTGATCGTGCCACCGTTTGTCGCGTGACTCGCCACCTCAGGATACCTAGGATGACCAGTGCAATCCCTGTGGCAATACTCGAAACCCAGAGAGGAGGGATTGATCCACCAGAGACAGCAAAAGGGATAAGGGGAATCGATCCAAAAATGACAAATGATAGAAACGTCGCAAGACCGGTATGAAAAGGTGTCTCTGCTGTTGGATCGATCATATCATGCTCTTCCTCTAATAAAAAACGTGCTAGATAGGAAGGATTTTTGACATAGTGCACCGCTATGGCACGTGAACTCGTACTGTCAAACCCCCGCCCTTCTAAGAGCTGCATGCTCCGCTGCATTTCCATTTCCGGCTTTTTTTGGATACTTTTTAGCTTTTTTCTTAGTTCGTTGGCATACACATCATGCTCAGTCTTGACTGAAAGAAAGTTCCCCAGCCCCATGGAGGCGGCATCAGCAAACAGATTTGCCATCCCAAAAAGGAGCACTACAGCTAGTGGTAACCCTAGCCCCGGAGTATTTGCCTGTGCCCCAGCAAAACCAGCAACTACCGCAAATGTGGTGATGATACCATCGGTACTCCCATACATGATCTCTTTGAGATACCGGGTCAGTAATGTTTTGATAAGGGCCATGATGTGACTGACTATTTTTTTTATCTTTTCAGCAAGTTTAGCTAAGACTTCGTCATCGGCTCTCCCGCTATCGTTTGAAGAAATATACCCTTCATAGGTCTCAAAATAGGTATCTATTTTAGATCCGATTGGTTTCCACTGCTCCATATTAGCAGTGCCATGCATAGGGAAAAGTTTCGCGTGGATATGATCAACACCGAATCCTTCAAACACCATAGCCGTACGACCGACATCTTCTAGTTTTGCATCAAGGAGCTTTGCGACTTTTTGAGCTGCAAGCATAAGGTCAGTCAGTACCTCTCGAGGCAAATCAGCAAAATAGCTCGGATAGTGAGTCTTGGGAATCACGACAGTAGTGCCCTCAGTGTTGGGGAAAATCGAGAGAAATGCGATGTGGTTATCATCTTCCCAGATCGTGTGGGAATGAGCTTCCCCTTTGACAATTGAGCAAAAGACACATCCTTCCATAGGGATAGTATATCAATAGTCTAGAGCGATGAATCTTCAATAAAAATAAACCTCTTCCACTTCCATATTCATATCTTGGAGTTTTTGACGTAGCGAATCTATCCTCGTGGGTCTCACATTGGACATCCTGAGACGGAGATGATTCAAGACGGCCATCTCAAAATCGCACATCGCTTGACCTACCGCTCTTATGCTTGCGCCATGTATCCCAACAGTCTCCGGGTCATATTCTTCAACCAGAATATTGAAGATATATGCGTCATAGTCTCTCCCTTTATCAGAGTCGCTGTTTGGGGCAGCTAGTATTAACCCTCTTATGAAGTTTGTTTTCAAGGCAATCAATCTGTCTACATAAACATAGAAAGCCTCCTCAATTACGTCTTCTCTCTCATCAATCTCTTCAAACAATCTTCTGAAGGCTTCGGGGAGTGGCGTTCTTTCGGACATACTAGGCAGATTATACAGGAATGGAGTAATCGTCTAGTACTATCCACCTTGACAATTACTATAAGATAGAGTATACTGTAGGCACAATCACGCAAAAGGGAGTGACCGGTGTCATTTGAAGGAACGTATCAAGTCGTCTGCTCCGGAGGCCACTCGAGAGAGATCGACTGGGCAGATGTGGCCTATGCCGATCCGGTGTTCAAGCCGGAGGATTGGCGTTGCGACTGCGGGAAAGCGATGGCCTGGTCGAATTTGATCGACGAGACCAACTGCGATCCCTATCCCGACAATTGTGAGATCCTTCTGGAAATCGAAATCCCCGGGGGGTTCGTGACCGATCCCGACACCCTCAAGATGTGGTGGCGGGAGGTCACATACAAGATCCCGACCGAGCAAGGTGCGCGCGGAGGTTTGATGCCTCTTCGCGAACTTGCTGCAGCGTGACCATAAGACCTGTGACTAGTAGTCACAGGTCTTTTTTTTATAGCTGACAGTTTTGAAAAATAACTACCACTATAGACTGTCAAGATGATATAATTTACAGTCTACAGACAGAGCATTCACTCTGTTGTGTACAATGAGACTACTTACCAGGGATACTCAAGTGGCCAACGAGGGCAGACTGTAAATCTGCTGACATACGTCTACGTAGGTTCGAATCCTGCTCCCTGGACACTTCGACAAGCTCAGTGCAAGCTATACTGACTATGTATAAAAAAGGATTTTGGTATGTATATTTGCTTCTTTGCGATCAGAAAACCTTCTATGTTGGAATTACTCCTGAGGTCAGGATTAGAATTCAAGATCATATAAGTAAAGAACCCTTATATACTAGAAGGTTTTCTGAAGTGAAACTTCTCTATTGCGAAAAATATACTACTAAACATAAAGCGGCCCTTCGTGAAAAACAGGTTAAAGGCTGGTCTCATGTAAAGAAGCAAATGCTGATTGATCGGAAAATAGACGATCCTCATTGCATTGAGCTTGATGAAGTGTTGGGATAGTTTGGATGAAGAACCTTGTGAGCTTGTGGTGAGTTCATCGAACCAAATCCTGCTCCCTGGACGGTGAAGTAGATCCGCGGAGAGGTTTTCCGCGGATCACTTCACCGGGGTATAGCGATCTCCGATCTGCTATTCCCCTAATATGTCTCTTAAAGAGTCAAACATGGTTCATGAAAAAACTCCAATACTGTGTTTATGTATTGTTAAGTTTGAAAGACGGCAATCTCTATATTGGCTACACAACTAACCTCAATCAAAGATTGACTTCTCACATTACTGGCAACTCAAAAGCCACTGAGCCAAGAAGGCCACTTACTCTCCTTTTTTGTGAATACTACTTATCTAAACACGACGCAACTCGGAGAGAGAAGTATTTCAAAACTACAGTTGGAAAGAAAACCTTGCGATTAATGTTAAAAGACAGTCTGAAAGAAAATATACTAATCAAAAAATCTGACTGAGATTGAACATATGACAGAAGTTACCAATGCCAGGGACTTCCTTTAGTTACAAGTTTGCGCTGCAGGTCTGAGTGTGCAAGGGTAACCGTATGACCATCCTCTGCCTTTAGCTGAACAACTTTCGTTATGTCATCTATCCCTACTATTTCAAAGGTTACTCCCGAATCTCTTTGCACTATTCTGGCACCAACTACGACTTCATGGGGTTGACTGAGTTTTTCGTTAGGAGTGCTATCTGTTGTACCCGCCTTCAACCTTTCAAAAAGATCTCCTCTTAACTGTGTGCTTGGGGGGGTTCTGTCCCCACAATTTTAAGCAAGCTTCCTTTTAATCTAGGCTCATCTGATTCCATAAAAATATGGTATCACAACTGTTCCTTTGTTGACAGACGGGTCCGAATGTCTCCTGGCACAGGCCTATGAATCAGACCTTCTTAACACCCTATAAAATTGACACCTCCCTCCATTTTGCTATAATAGCATAGTCTCTTCACAACGGTGATATCCACGTAACCAAGGAGGTACGGGTGAACCAAGGTCTTGTGCTCCGTGGGATTACCTTCATTGCCCTGGCTGTAGCATTCTTTGTTGGCCGACAGTCCGTCTTTCGTTCAATTGAATACAAGCGCGATCAGAGGAGCCTCACATACTATAATGAGACATTCTTGCGTAAGCAAGGTGTGACACTCTTGTATGGTGATGGAAAGACGCCATATAACTACTGCCTTTGGTCTATGGATGGAGGCAAGACGTGGTATGAAGTCGATGAGAAGGATGATAAGTTCCGGATTATCCGCGAGGCAGATCCTAAGTTGATCAGCACACTTGAGGGAGTTGATGCCCTCATACGGCACGTAGAAAAGCACGGCCCTTTGACTCTCACAGGCAATAGGGCCGCAGGTGATCTCAAGCTCCTGCAAGACAGTGGATTTACCGTCAAGGTCGACGGCCAGTAGGTCACAACTCCTGATCAGCTTCCAGCTCCGGTTCGATAATGCCATTGGGTAGTAGAACTCGCAAATGCGAGGATGTCTACTACCCTTTTTATGCCTTGTAAAAGACATAGCACTATCCACCACTGATGATATACTCTCATCATGGTCACGAGAATTTTCCTAAACAATCAAGAATTCACTTTCACAGAAAAGGATCTACCTATCTTGATTCATGGGATTGACAAGGCAGGTTCATCGTTGTTTACGATCTCCTTGATCGCACAGTTTGCCCGAAATGGCAGCAAAATACTGTTTTTCTCACGATATGACATGGCGAAAGAAGAGTTTAGAGAACAGATGAGGGATGGCGATCTAGGTAACGTAATATCAGTAAAGACTGGCGAGGAAGAAGACTTGCTAACGACCCTTAAACAGACTCCCGACATACAGGAAAGAGTTATCTTGCTTAAGAATATTGATGCGTTGCGTCCAGATATCTTCCCCGCAATTAAGGCTTGCCACAAACTGGTCATCTCAGGTGATATAGACAGGTGTTCATTTGGAGATGAACTGCGTACTATCCCTTTCAAAACTATCATCCAATTCTCACCACTACGTGATTCGGATAAAAAGCATCCGGAAACTCTCCAGAAATATGAGGGATACATGTGGGGAGATAAAGAGGGCATAATCAAGATTGAGTCCATAGAGGAGGGATCTTGAAGAAGAAGTCGGCACCCCTCACGTGAAGATGGTGAAACAATTTTCAAAAAAAGGGAGGATCTCTATGATACGATTGTTTCCGCAGTTGAAAATGCTGTCGACCACAAGGCGGTAAAAGAAGCTGATTTCACTGGCGGTCGCGATCTTGAAGAAGTGACAAAGAAAAATGAGCCTCACATCATCCTTATCGCACATCGCAAAGATATCTATCAGCTACTATGAATAGTATTTGATCATCGACGAGTATCTGATCGTGTGCTTTGTGACTGACTAGAGCGATAGTCGACTACAAATGGAAGAATGGTCCCATCAAGGGCAATGATCTGGCTTTGCTTAGTATCAATTTTCAAGTTGAATTCCTGTACTTGTTGACGACCAAGTCTAGTAGATGAATTACCTTGAAGTGTTATAGCAGCTATCTCATCACGAAGTCTTCCTTCGATAGCCATACCCGGTTTCGCTCCTACAGCAAAGACATAACGTCCAGTCAGATTTGCTTCTTTATTTGGAGTACTATAGATCATGTTGGCCGTATAACCACTTTTGATTAACTGAGATTTATTCTCAACTTTTCTGATCTGCATTTGAGTAGGGTCAAAGTTACCCACCAGCTTGATAAATCCCGGTGAATACGCCTTTGACTCGACTGATACCACTATCGTAGACGACTCTGCATTAGAGGCCTCAACAATGACGCGTATAGCCTCAACCTCTTGTGCCTTACCAAAAAAAGGAATACGAATAGTACCTTTGCTAAGTACTAGCCATAAGGCTAATATACTTACAGCTATCCCGACTGTGATAAGCACACTTTTTTTTCATGGTAAAAATGCCCTCAGCCAAACTTCAAAATCGTCACTATTTACCTCTCCGTCATGGTTGTGATCTGAGTGTTCTGCAAAGTCTAGACTAAGATCATTTAGCCACCTTATATAATCTTGTCCATCGACTATGCCATCACTTGTCCCATCCCCATCTACCTCATCAGCATGCTTTTTGAGCTTTATACCATCAAACCAAAACGTGCCTTGCCCAGTCCCCTTGCCTACGATCGCTCTAAGGCGAACTGCTTTTGCCTCGGGGTCTGTTTTAAAGGTATACGAGACATGTTGCCAACCCTCAGCTGCCTCTCGAACATCACTCCCCAGATCAAAGCCCGAGGAAATCCTATGTTCGTTTATCCTATCCGATTCTCTTGCTGATCCATCAAATTGTGCTGGTATGATTCTCCCAAAGACCTCTGAAGTCTCCCTTTGGACATCTTTGACTTTGTAATCATATTCGATAGTATAGGTGCTGTCAGGATCTACTGAGATAAGTGGCGAATACACTTCCCCATCGGCAAGTTCGGTAAAGTCCAAACGCAGAGAACGACTCCCCCGACTAGCCTGAGTTTCATCACATGACCACTTAAAGGAGTTTTGCCACTCCTTTTGTATATAGAGATTGTCCTCACAGACTGTAGTCTTGGTAAATTTGACAACTGTATCAAAGTAGTAGAAGTGTGAGATAAACTCCCACACGAAACTGGCATTTTCATACCACTTGTAGCTCGATCGCTCATTGCGGTCTTCTGTGGGCTCATCAATGAGCATCTCATCAAAAATGAGGTTAGGCTTTTCTGGTTTCCATAAAGTTCCACTCCTGACATAATAGATATAGTCTCTAGCCTGCTTCGCTATATCGTCAGTGCTAAATCCTGAGGATTCATCAGTCACTGATTGAGGGCCATACAACTCTGACATCAATTGATACTGGGTCATGCCGGCAGCATCAGCCCCCCAATCGTTTTTACCTGTCACTCCAAATGAAGTGTGCTGTACTCCCTCATCGACACCAAGGGGTATCCCAAAGGGTGTAAATCTAAGTGGGACTGAGTCCCGCGTGCTTAACTGGAATAGGTCGCGAGCATTACTATCAGAGATCTTCTGGCCATTACGATTTGCCTTAAAGCTTTTGTCTCCACGCGGGGGCTGTATAGTAGTAATCTTTTCTCCTTTGTATTGGAAATCTCTAAAGTCAATATATTCTGTCATCTTCTTCCAAACTTGCTCGGCATTATGCCAATACTCAGGAGTAGATACCCCGGTAATGCTTTTTCGAAGATATTCAAGAGAAGATAGGCTGAATGCCGTAATAGTGCCATAGGTTGGATGGGGATGAAAGTTATGATTGTCAAAGAGAAAATCTGGATAGACAGTCTGTGTCTTGATCCCCCCATATTGTTCGCCAGTACTTAAAGAATGAAATCCAAGTAGCTTTGCCTTTTCATAAAAAGGCGTGACATCATATCTGTGCCCAAATATCAATGATAGTCTATCAAGGTACGCGGCCATCCACGAGTTTTCCTCTCCTGCACTATTGGCAATATAACCATCAAATGGATTAATATGTTGGGTAAAATAGGTTCCTTCAGCAATGAGATGACTTGTAATTGACATCTGAAGTTTCGCATCGAGCTCATCCCAGACTAACCACGATACATGCCCCAGGATAAGTCCTACTATAGACCCGGTCACACAATGCTTTTCTAGCAGGTCACAAGATTCCTCTTGCTGGCGCCACTGAGGATACTCGGTATCGACATAAGCGATGATGCTTTTTGCTTTTTCTAGATCTGTTTTACTGCCTTTCTTACGATATTCGAGGCCATGTGCCCCCGCTGTGATGAGAAGCGAATCATACACGTGGAAAAGCTGTTCTTTATAATGCCACAGGGGTCTTTTTGCGGTCCCGTCAGGCAGGATGCTCCACTCGCATAATCAACGGAACAAAAGTCTGACTTCCGTGCTTTGATAAGTCGATCAATCTGGGTGATAGAAATATCTCCATATGAAGTGAGATATTTTTGAATAAAGTCATATGCTACCTCTTGCGATTCAGGAGGAGCCGCCAATTTTTTGATGGTCAACAAATCAAAGAAGTAGGTACTCTTGTCTGTGGTCGTATTGATCCCGAGATTTATCCTCCCAAACTTTTGCAGCTCATAGTTAAGGGCCTTGTTGACCTTGTTCCCCGGGAGAACAGCCAGATTGCTCCCATCGATCATGCCAAATGATCCTAGTGGAGTTACTCTCACGGTAAACACATGCCACCCCTTCGTACGTCGCACCTGGCTAGAGAGACACCCTGCTAGATCTTGAGTGGGGCAATAGGTGTAGTGATCTTTGGAGACAGCAGTATTAACCCCAAGGGATAGTCCTCCTTTTTTACCAAGCCTTGGGTTGTTGACAGGATCAAGCTCAGTAACACCCAGATAAACATATCCTTTTGGATCTTCAAGACTGTCATAATAGTAAACGCTCACTTCACCTGGGGTCTCTGTCTTCATAGCGTGCGATAGGACACTCCCCCAACTTAACCCGTCTGGCGTTATGGCGAGACTTCTTTTGCCATGGTAAAAAGCCGCATCAGAGGTGGAAAAGGGAGCAAATGGAAAGTCACCCTGTAATCGCTCCCAGGATGCTTGAGCTGTCCCTGCGTCCTCTGTAGTTGGCTCTACCCCCTCTCCCTCAAAAGACTCCTGCAATAAAATGTCTTTATTCTCCGTGGAGACATCTGAGATGGCAACAACTGCAGACACGTTAACGACGTACATGAGCCACATGATGAAAAGGATGATTGCTGCGCGCACTGTTAGTAGACTACTCATAGTGACAATTTGATTGTATCTGACTAACCACTACAATTCAAAAGAAGCAGATTTGGGACATACAGATCAGCTTCGTTGATGTTTAACTAAGATTGTGCTACAATGTAGCACTATGACAGTAGTAAAAAGCGAATTTTTTTTAGCATTAAATCAAGTTGCCACAGAACGTGGTATCTCTCCAGAAGACGTCCTCGAGTCAATCCAGGCGGCCGTTCTTGCCGCCTATAAAAAAGATTATGGGGCTCCAGATGATGAAGAGAGTGAGGATGCTCCTGTAGTCGACCTTCACAAACAAACAGGTGAGTTCCATATCCTACAACACGGTAAAGACATTACTCCGCCAGGATTTGGTCGTATTGCAGCTCAAACTGCGCGTCAAGTAATCTTACAAAAAGATCCGTGAAGCAGAAAAGAGAGAGGTAGTCAAACACTATTCAGCCAAAATCGGCGGTATCATCAAAGGACGTGTCATCAGAAGCGATAGTCGTAATGTCTATTTTGATCTAAACAAAGCAGAAGGGATACTCCCCGCTGATCAACGAATCAGGTCTGAGAACTATACCCTCAACCAAGTGTATACCCTCTACATCAAAGAAATCGTTGAGGACGAACATGGAAATAATCCCATTATCCTTTCACGCACTGCTCCAGAGCTCGTATATGAGCTATTCAAGAAAGAAGTGCCCGAGATCGCAGGAGACACAGTGTTTATCAAAGGTGTTGTTCGTGAGCCAGGTGAGCGAACAAAGATAGCAGTATATTCAAAACAAGCAGGAGTTGATCCTGTTGGGGCATGTGTTGGCCAAAAAGGTATCAGAGTGAAAGCCGTAAACGATGATCTTGGGCTAGATGAAAAGATAGATATTATCCAATATAACGAGGATGATGCCCTGTTTATCCGAGAAGCCCTTTCTCCAGCAAAAGTAAAGGATGTTGAGGTCGATAAAAAGACAAAGGTAGCAAAAGTCACTGTTGATGAAGAGCAGGCCCCTTTGGCGATTGGAAAACATGGGATCAATGTAAACCTTGCATCTAAACTCACTGGCTATCAATTAGATATTATCCAGGAACAAAGCGATCAAGCAGCAGTATCTCACAAAGAAGAGATTTCCCAAGACGCCCCACAAGCCACTGAGCCTGTTTTATCTGAGGGAGAAGACACGGCACCTGTGACTGAGGAGGCTACCGCAACTCCATCTGAAGAAACCCCATCAGTAACCGAAGAAGTATCTGAAGAGGCTGCATAACGGTATTACGCAAAACTATGGCAACACATCCCCGCTCACCGGTCATTGTCGTTTTAGGTCATGTCGATCACGGCAAGACCTCATTACTTGATCATATCAGGAAGTCTAATCTCACGTCTAAGGAAGCAGGACAGATCACTCAAAGCATTGGCGCATATGAGGTGACCATCCCCGTTGCCGGTTTTGATCAAAATAGACTTACCTTCATTGACACTCCCGGACATGAAGCCTTTTCCCAGTTGCGTAGTAGAGGGGCATCAGTTGCAGACATTGCAGTCCTTATAGTTGATGCTGTTGATTCACTCAAACCCCAGACTATCGAATCAATTTTCCACATCAAACAAGCAGGTATTCCCTACCTAGTCGCCGTGAACAAGATAGATAAGCCCGATGCTGATATCGAAAAAGTAAAGAGAGACCTTGCCAAACATGAGGTTCTTGTGGAGGGGATGGGAGGCACCGTGCCCATCATAGGCATATCAGCCACAGTTGGTACGGGTATCCCCGATCTACTAGAAACTCTCGTACTCATCGCCTCAGAACAACAGCTGACCTTTGATGATGCCGTACCAGCCCAAGCTTACATCATTGAGACAAAACAAACAAAAGCAGGGATTGAAGCATCATGTATTATCAAGCAGGGCACTATGAAGGTCGGGCAGACCGTCCATGTAGCAGGGACAACCCCACTAAAAATCAAAGCACTTATCAATGATCTTGGAGTACGTCAACAACAGGTAGTGCCATCACAACCATTCGTCTTACTAGGTTGCGATAGCCTTCCTGAAGTTGGGAGTCTTATCCGTGGAGAAGCAACTGATATGGAGATAAAAGAGACGGTCAAGACTGACGCTCCAAAGAGACTTGAGATAAACGACCTGTTCGATACCGAAGAGAAAGAAACACTCAACATCATTATTAAGGCAGACAGCAGCGGCTCACTGGAAGCTCTTACTGGGATCTTATCAAAACTAGAAAGCATCTCTATCCAGCTAGCCGGTGTTGGAGAAGTTACAAAATCAGACATATTTCTCGCCAAGGTCTCCAAAGCAATCATAGTCGGCTTTAATACCAAGATATCTCATGACATTGAAGCTATCGCAAAACAGGAGCGCGTCATCATAAAGACGTATGCCATCATCTATGAGCTACTTGATGAACTAAAGGAAGTTGCGGCACTCATGGAAGAAAAGGATAAAAAAGACGTATTTGCTCGGGGTGAAGCAAAGATCATCGCCAACTTCGTGATCGATGGGGAGAATATAGCTGGGATAACTGTAACCAAGGGCAAAATTGTCGTGGGGGATCATATAGAGCTATATCGAGATGACAAACTCTCTACCGAGACAGCTATAGGCTCATTACAGCAACGAGCTAAAGCACTCAAAGAGATCCAGAAAGGCCAAGAAGGAGGACTCAAGTTTGCTGAGACAATTGACTTCAAGGTGGGTGACGTGATAAAATCTTATAGCATATGAACTTACAACAAGATCTCTCTCAGACAGCACACCTCATCTCTGAAAAGGCAACCATTGTGATTTGTTTGCCCAAAAACCCGTCCATTGACGCACTCGCAGCAGGAGCTTCCCTCTATTTTGGTCTGACTTCACTAGGAAAAACTGTTTCGCTTGTTTCAGAAACATCAGATCAAAAAGACTCAGGTATCATCGGGGCTGAGAAACTCAGTTCAGTATTAGTAAACAATGGAGATACACTTCTTGTTTCATTTCCTTTTAAAGACTCATCCGTTGATGAAACCTCTTATTATGTTGAAAATGATCGTCTTCATGTAGTCATACGCCCATCTGCTGGGCACGAAAAAGTACGTTTTGAAGATGTAAAATACACCTATACAGGAGGAAAGCCAGATCTCATTATCACTATTGAGTCGCCACGACTAGAATCTCTCGGATCGATATATACTCAAGACCAAGAGACTTTTGCTCTGACGCCTGTTATCAACATTGATAGACGGTTTAACAATACGATGTATGGGAAGATCAATCTTGTGGATAAACAAGCAGCATCTGTGAGTCAGCTCGTACTACAACTTCTATATCAACTGCGAGTTACTGTAGATGCAGAAATTGCGACAAACCTCTACAAAGGGTTGGCATCTGCCACAAACCAGTTTACATCCTTCATGACATCAGCCCAGACTTTTGAAACAGCTGCCACCCTTCTCAAATCAGGTGCAAACCTCCATGGAGAAGACCCTTTCATGTTGGAGGAAAGCAACGCGGCTCCACTTGAGGTGCCCAGAGAACAACCTCAGATGGAAAAGCAAGCTATTGAGCAGCCACAAAAAGACTATATACCTGAGCAGCGAAACGATCGAGCAGATACGGGGCAGCAAACGCGCTTTCAAGACCCAAATCGCTCTCGATTCCGAAGACAGCGTCCTCCAGCTCGGACCTATCAAGTTCCACAAGGACATCAGACACCTGTGACTCAATCGTCCCAGTACCAGTCAAGACAAGACGATCTTCCCGTTCCACTAGCAAGCCCCGCATCCTTACAGGCCAATACCCACCACACAGAACTCCCGCAAGAAGTGCAACAGGATGCTGCCCCCCAGGACTGGCTCAAGCCAAAGATCTTCAAACCGCACAGCCATTAGAGCTTCTAGTGTTGTGGTATAGTGTACTCACATGGAATGGTTTTATATTTCTCTGGGCATATTCGGTGCTTTACTTATGGGAGGGATAGTATTGCAACGATTCCTTTCGACCAAGATAGAGTCTGCACTATTTGACGGCCTTACCAAAGCGCAAGACAATCTCATCAAGACAGCTGCTCAGGAGCTCAGTGGCCAGAAACAGGAGTTCAGAAATGAGATGGATCAGAGGCGTATCGCCATAGAGAAAACAATTGAAAAGATCGAAAAGGATTTGCGACAAAAACGACCTGACTTTTCAATCAGTAATACAACAGATCAAAACACATAAAGAAAGCACCGACGAGCTCAAAGACGTTACTCAAGGGCTCAAAAACGTGCTGACAAATAATCAGCTCCGAGGAAACTTTGGGGAACAGGTAGCCGAAGATCTAATGAAGATGGCAGGATTTGTCAAAGGATTGGACTTTGAGCACAATAAGGCTCAAACGACCTCATCTTCACGACCCGACTTTGCCATCTTCCTACCCGATAGGACTAAGATCCATATCGATGTGAAGTTTCCCTATGCCAATCTACAAAAGGCCTCGGAGACGTCTGATGTAGCCCTAAAGGAACAGCACTACAAGGCCTTTGCCAAAGACGTCCGGGAAAAGATAGCACAAATCACCAGCAAAGATTATATAAATCCTGATGATAAGACTGTCGACTTTGTCATCCTATTCGTACCAAATGAGATGATCTTTTCGTACATATACGAAAAGCTTCACGAGGTGTGGATGGGGGGCATGGAGAAGAAAGTGATACTTGCTGGCCCATTTAGTTTCACTGCAATCTTGCGCATGGTTCGTCAGGCATATGACAATTTCAGATATCAAAAAGATATTCATGAGATCGTTGGGCATATCAAACAATTCGAAAAGCAATTTGAACTATATAATGAGGAGTTTGAGAAGATGGGCAAACAGATAGGTGTCGTCTCTGATACCTACCGACGCATTGAGTCAACCAGGACAAACCAACTTCTGCGTACAGTTGATAAGATAAAGATCGAAGCACCAACGCAACCAGAAACTCCGCTCATTTCATCATGACGAGGAGATAGTATCCCTATTGAAGGTGAACAAGCGTTCACCTATACTGATCCTATGAATCGCCCCCTTATCATGCATATCGATGGTGATGCCTTTTTTGCTTCGGTTGAACAAGCGCTTAATCCTTCATATCGAGGAAAGCCATTAGTGGCTGGACGCGAAAGGGGGATTGCCGCCGCTGTATCATATGAAGCGAAAAAGTATGGAATAACACGCGGCATGCCGATACACGAAGTTCGTCGACTCTGCCCTCATTGTGTCGTCGTCTCCTCCGACTATATGGCTTACGAACTCTTTTCTCGTCGTATGGCAGACATGGTAAGACAATACTGCCCCACAGTCGAACGGTACTCGATAGACGAGGTCTTTGCCTATGTGCCCGAATACCGAGATGACATCCGCATCTTTATCGCGCAATTACATAAAGAGATTATGGAAAAACTTTCTGTCTCTGTGACGATTGGAGTTGCACGAACAAAGACCTTGGCCAAGATAGCAACACATCTGCACAAACCGGGTAATTGGACTGTCTTAGAAACTCCTGAGGAGGTCCTTTTCGCTTTGCGGGCCACGCCAATACAAGAGGTTTGGGGCATCGGGCGAAAGCTAAGTAGACGTATGCGTAGATTTGGGCTACGTGATGCCCTAGACTTTGTACACGCTCCCCGACATCTCGTACAACACCTATGGTCAAAGGTCGAAACCCAAACATATCTTGAGCTTTCGGGGGTATCTCTATATCCCGTGAGCGATCGTCCGAAAGAGGTTACTAAAAGCGCCTCAACGACACGAACGTTCATGCCAACATTTGATAGAGATCAGATACATAGTCAGTTGCTCAGCAACAGCGAAAGGCTGTTGATCAAACTCTATGCACTGGGATATGTCGCAAGAACGCTTACCGTATTCCTAAAAAAACAGACGCGCCGAGTAACGGCTATGACGATATCTCTTGACCGACCCATCGGGACAGCATTTGAAGCCCTACCTTTTATCGAGCAAGCTTTCGACTCGTTATTTCAACACGGGGTACTCTATCGCGCAACCGGGATCTACCTTACTGATTTTCAAAATCGCGGACAGGAGCAGTCATTATTATTTAATCAAGGGGATAGGAGAAGAGAACAAGAGCTCACTGAAGCCCTAATTGCGATCAAACAAAAATATGGAGCTCAGATTATCCATCTGGGTTATCAAAAGAAGAGAAGATCAATAAAGAACACCAATCTGATTCCTGTTGCTGGAATAAAAATCTGAGGACAGAATCATTAAGAGCTCTAAGCGGAGTAGATCCAAAAAAGTGTTACTACATAGAGAAAGTAGAGCAACTGGATAGAGCTCAACGGTATTTGCACTTTTTGGTAGTAGAAGTATATGTAAAGGCTAAAAAATGGAAGAGGGAGGAGATAGAGTAAAAGCATAGGATAGGTAGCTATGGTGATTATCCAGGCCACAAGAAATAGTCCACCACAGAAATGTTCTAATACGGGGACGCTAATTATTCGCCTTTTATACAAGAGTAAACCTAATACCGACACGGAGGCAAACAAGAAAATAAATGGTATAGGTACCTGATCACGGGGCAATCGCAGTAACGCAAAAATATAATACGCCTTTACCAGATAGATGAATAGTATTGAAAAAATCCGCGGATAGAGATGGTCTTTGAAACGAAAAGGACGCAGACTATATAAAGCATTTATGAGATAGAGGGCAGCGAGGAGTGAGATACTCGAAGGGCTTGCAAGGTATGACAGGGTGATTCCGAGCATACCTACCACCAATGCCATGACGACATAGAGCCAGGAGTGACCAATGGTGTTATAGAGATTTGCGCGCTTATCCTTTTTGTCTATTGCTTTATCTGTGTAATCATTCAGAAAATAGACGGGAGCATAGGCAGCAGTGATACCAAATAGTCCAATGAGAAATTGATTCCACGGAATATGATACTGCTTTGCTACAGCAACCATGATATATAGAAGCGTATAAAGCATCCCGTTTCGAGTGAGGTGACTGATGTACTTAACTTCTTTCATGACAGTGGACTTAGTATTACTATACACTACCCCTTCCTTTTTAACACATACTATGATATACTATATCCATAACACTAGTTCTCTTTGATGTTATTTGCGCATAATAAAACTGATTTCCCCAAGAAATACAGCCTTGCAAAAAAAGTAAAAGAGTATAGTTGTAATGAGGAGGTGAGATATACATGACTAAAAAATTATTTGTTGGAGGACTTTCTTGGGATACTACTGATGAATCCCTTCATAATTTCTTCTCACAGATAGGAGCTGTAGAATCAGCAGTGGTACTTCGAGACAGATTCAATGGTCGTTCACGCGGCTATGGGTTCGTCGAGTTTACTACTGAAGAAGATGCTCAACGAGCTATTGATGAGCTCAATGAGAAAGAGCTTGATGGTAGAGCTATCCGCGTAAGCGAAGCTAAGCCTCAGGAGCCTCGCGAAAACCGCGGTGGTAACTTCAGCTCTTATCGACGTAACGATCGTAATGACTCGAGAGGGTACAACGACCGAGACGCTTCATAAGAATTAACCAACTGTTACGCCCTGCCTTATGGCGGGGCGTTTCAGTATGTAAAATTGTTTTAAAGTAATCTCTCCTTCAACTCCTTATATCTTCTCGTAAAATGAATGCCGTTTTGAGCTTCACGTAAGTCAAAGCCGAATGCCCGTCTACTCACTGTGATGATTGGTGGGGTCTGGATGCGCTTGAAATAGTTTATTTTATACAGCTTCCACTTGTGTTCGAGGTCCGATATAAAACTTTCTGTCGTTGGAAAGTGTTTCTTCACCAATCCTGCTTCTATCTTCAAAGATTCTTCTAAAGTCTCCTTAGTGTAGAGATCTAAGATGTACTCAGGATCTCGACGGAATTCGATAAATGAACGAAGTAGTTTGTCATGATAAGGGTAGATGATAGGGTCACCCTTCCCTTGTGTGACGTCTTGGTCGGCACTCAGCTCTGCCGAGGGGACGACATCAATGATACTTGTTGGGATGAGATCCTTTCCCTTCAGTTGATTTATATACCTAGCTAACGCATAGATCTCACCTTTATAGAGGTCAGCTAGGGGCGCGATCGCACCATTTACATCACCATACAATGTGGCGTAGCCTAGAGCTGTCTCTGTTTTATTCCCATTATTGGTAAATACTCCATTGAGACAAGCTGCGATGGCCGAAAGCACTCGGCTGCCTCGATCTCGTGCTTGGATGTTTTCTGTGATAAATGGTGTGACTGTGATAGGGGTTTCTTTTTTTGAATCGTCTTGGGAAGTGAACACGAGATGGTTCAGTTCATCGATAGTTTGGTCAATGGATGCCTGAATAGGATAAATGGTGTAATGAATTCCCAGATTCTGTGCTAGTGCTGCAGCCGCACCCTTGGTAAGGTGAGAATTAAATTTTGAAGGCATGTTTACGGCATAGACATGTTCCTTGCCAAGGGCTGCTGTCAATAAAACAGCCGAGAGGGCAGAATCTATACCACCGCTTAGACCTATCACAACGTTCTTTGTAGGGAGAGTTGAAAAGAAGTGCCGAAGTCCAAAGACGAGACCGTCGTATACCTCTTTTAGATCTTGCTCATCAGACAGCTCGGGATCGGATATTGTCGCTGTAGAAGCCCTACCTAACTGGACATCCAGCACCTCTTCAGTGTAGTCATGGGTCATAGCGTGCAGGTAACCATCTTCGGTGTATATGGCTGAGCCACCATCGAAGAGGAATACGTTTTTTCCATTGTTTTGTACCCCAACATTATTCACGTAGACAAAGGGGACTTGGCTTTCTTTCAGTAGCGAGCGCACAACTCTATGGCGCTTATCATTCTTTCTCCAGGTCCATGGTGAACAAGAGAGATTTATGATCATCTCTGCCCCATTTTCGACAAGGATCTTTGTGGGATTTATGGGATAGTCTTCACACCACATGTCCTCACAAAGGATTGTGCCTACCATGTGAGTCTTCTCACCAATCTGAAGTGGAAAGGGTTTGAGGAGGCTAGATATAGGGACATCTCTCTCTTGAGAGACTTTAGCCAGGGAATAAAAGTGACGTTCATCATCAAATTCACGGTATTTTGGCATGAGGGTCTTGAAAGTGTGCCCTTCAAAAACGCCATTTGAAACCCACTTTCTGTCTTGAGCGACGAAAACCGCATTGTATTTGCGTGTTCGACCATCTTCACCTTTTTTGTCAGACTCCGCATAGACATTACCCCATATGACGGCGATCCCTTCGCTGGCGGCGAGGATGTCTTCGTTATACGAAAGAGAATCATTGATGAAGCTGTCATTCTCCCATTCATCCCCGAGAAGATAGCCAGGTACAGCCATCTCAGAGAATATGATGATGTCGGAGCCTCTCTCACGAGCTGCGTGAATTTCCTGCAGCATCTTAGCTGCATTCAGGTCAGGTCGTCCAGGAGTGATATCGAGTTGTGCGAGACTAATAGTATAGGGATTCATATTAGATATTGTCATATATACAATATCATAGCTACCCCTATTTTGCAAGCCCTAACTACTATTTGTCTCACGCTTGTCTGCCCTGTATAATAGGCTATCTCTTTGCCCGGTCGTCTAATGGTAGGACAACGGACTCTGAATCCGTTTATCGGGGTTCAAATCCCTGCTGGGCAGCACTAGGTTTGTTACCACACTCATATTTTTCCCACTTCTCCAAGCAAGTCATCTGTCCATGTCATGACCCAATATATTGACAAAAAAGCCCATGGTTTACATGAGCATAGTTGCATCTGTGTCTTAGACGAGCACTGCGTATGAAAAATCAGCATAACTGAGATCTGACCCTATCATGTTAGCACCACGGAGATCGACAGCTCGTAGGAATACTCCTTGAAGCTGGGCCCCCATAAGCTGCACGCCTCTCAGATCAATACCTGGGTGCCATTCAGTTGGTAATAGGTCAGGATTCACCCCATTTTCTATCAAGAGATCGCGCGTCTCTGCCCAATTCAGTCTAGTCTTATCCGACATGTATGATCCCCTTTCTAGGTTTGGAGCAAAATACTGCCCTATTATAGCAGATTAGTTTAAATACTTCAGCTAGACACATACTATTTTGCACTTGATTACTCGCCAGACTTAGTGTATTATTTACAAGTAAGAGATGTTGCTCTTACGGCACTTTGAGGGAGAGCTTCCATGAAGCTGGTCAGTCGCCCCAGTGGCAAGGAAAAGTGGACTAAGGAGTTCACCTGCGAAGCGTGCAAAGCAGTATGGGAAGTAGAAGAGACAGACTTGAAAGTGTATAACTATGCGGTATCCTACGCAGGAGAAACCTGGGAACCAGAGATCGTTTTCAATTGTCCTGACTGCCATACCACCAATAGGGTGACGAGGAATCTACCCTCGGGCATGCGAGATCTGCTCCTCGAGAAAGCGTGTCGACGCCGTCGATCGTAAGATCCCAGGGCACCAACTTAGGTGTCCCTTTTTTCAAGTGTGTTATACTACATACAGATACGTAATTTTGATGGCGCTATGAAGAGGTTTCCTGCCTCGGAGCGAGAAGGGATAGGACGAGTAGTCCGTAACTTTCCACAGAAACTCATCTGTGTATCAAGATAAATAGAGATGTCGGAATAGCCGGCTATAAAGATCTCGTTTGAGAAAAATGAGATAAAGTAAGGTGGTACCACGAGCTAATGCCTCGTCCTTACACATCATGAGAGTGATGTGTAGAGACGAGGTTTTTTCGTAGCCGCTCCGCCAGCTGGCGGATGACTCGGTGAGATGTCATCCTGAATTTAATTCAGGATCTTCGTGATTTTGTTTTGAGATGCCTAATCAAGTTCAGCATGACAGAGCCCGGATATCATTATAATTTAGACAAACAATCATGAGATATTCAAAACTATTTCCAAAAACAGAAAAGGTCGCGACGCTGATGCCAGTAATGACTCATATAAACTCCTCTACCGTGGAGGATTTATACGTGAATCAAGTGCGGGTAGATACTACCTTCTACCGCTAGGCATACGAGTCCAACAAAAGATAGTTTCTATAATAAAAAAGCACATGGATGAGGCAGGCGCTCAAGAGATGATTACTCCTGTCCTACATCCTCTTGGGCTATGGCAGGAGACTAATAGGACCAACTCTGCAGGCTTCGAACTCATGAGGATCGATGATCGACGCGGAGCATCCTTTGCTCTGGGTGGTACAGCTGAGGAGATGTTTGTGGACCTCGTTCGCAAGTTTCAGATCAGTTATAAAGATCTGCCACTAAATCTGTATCAGTTTTCATCCAAATTTCGAGATGAGCTACGTGTGAGAGGTGGACTTCTAAGAGTACGTGAGTTTCTGATGAAAGATGCCTACTCCTTCCATACCACTGAAGAAGACTTCAAGCGTGAATACGCTACGATGCTAGATACATACACCAGGATATTTAGTGAGCTTAGACTCAATACCATTATTGTTGAATCAGATAATGGCTACATAGGTGGAGAATACTGTCACGAATTTATCGTCGAATCGCAGACAGGAGAAAGCACTTTTCTCACGACTGAGGATGGAAGCTATGCTGCTCATGAGGATGTTGCCGTATCGATTACTTCTCCCTATGAGAGCGCTGAAACTATGCTGGCACGTACGGATGTATATGGAGAAAACACCATAGGAGTCCAACAGCTTTCTGCATTTCTCAATATCCCCGTAGAAAAGACCACCAAGACAATGCTCTTTGAGACGGAGAAAGGTGAAGTGATCGCCGCAGCTATACGCGGAGACCTCGATATCAATGAAGCAAAACTCCAGCTCGCAGTGGGATGCCACAGCCTCCAATTGGCATCTCCTGATAAAGTGAAGGATATCACCGGGGCCGAAGTCGGCTATGCCGGAGTCCTCAACTTACCACCATCAGTAAGAGTCTTTTATGACAAATCTACAAAAGGAAGAGTGAACTTTGAGATGGGGGCAAACAAGACGCACTATCATACTATTAATGTTAACTTTGGTAGGGACCTTCCTGAGCCAGGACAATTTTATGAATTCAAGCTTGCAAAATCGGGAGATCTCACGAGCGATGGGAAAAAACTTATAAAAAGAAAGGGGGTAGAGGTAGGAAACATCTTCCAACTAGGATATCACTATTCATCACTTATGAATGCAAATTTTGTTGATGAAAATGGGCAAGAGCTACCCTACTACATGGGCTGTTATGGCATCGGTATTGGTCGAACATTAGCGACTGTCGTTGAGATACATCACGATGATCGTGGGATCATCTGGCCAGAAAGCATCGCTCCTTATCAGGTTCATCTCATCGGACTTAATTTAGAAGATGAAGAAGTAAAGAGCCAAGCAGAAAAGGTCTATCAGGATCTCACGGAGAAAAATAGTGAAGTCTTATATGATGACAGACTTGATATCTCAGCCGGTGAAAAGTTCGCCGATGCAGACCTGATCGGTATTCCCTATCGCCTCGTCGTTTCCAAAAAAACAGGTGATCAAGTTGAAGTGAAAAAGAGAAGTGAGTCGGAATCCATGATGTTTTCTTTCTCTGAGCTTCTTACTTTGCTGGACTAAAAACTCTCAAACTACGTGCGTCAGCCACTTGCGGTATTCAGGGACCTTTCCCTGAGTAACCCGCTGGTAATACTTTTTAAGCGCTTGGGTCCTAGACCATCCAGCGTTATTTTGGTGATAGTCTTTGACCTCCGAAACCAGCTCTAGTTCTATTCCTGTGCCGGTAAGAAATAGCTCATCCATATCCGTTAAGTCCTCGGGGCAGATATCTTTTTCTTCAACTGACAGACCCGTCTCCCCTGCAATCTGGATCACCGTGTCTCTAGTGATCCCCGCTAGGATAGATCTTGTAGTGGGCGTGTACAACGTATCTTTTTTTAATCGCAAAGATATTATTGACTGCACCCTCGGCTACATACCCTTCTTTATCAAGAAAAAGTGGTTCATCATACCCTTCTTCTCTAGCTTGGATAAAACCCAAAAGTCCATTGGCATAATAGCCACTAATCTTTGCCTTGAGATCAACTATCGATGGATCCAGCCGTTTATAAGTAGAAATGCTCAACGTAACTTTTTTTACTTTCGGTCCTATCCTCCCACGGCCAGGTGAGGATCAGGCTCGTCACCTCACTACCCAAAATGTTTATCCCCATCTTTTGCTCACTATAAAAAAGAAGTGGACGAATGTAGCCCGATTTCAATTCATTGGCAATAACCGTATCAATAATTGCTTGCTTCAAGTCGGCTTTTTTCCACTTGGTCTGCATCCTGAGGGTTTGGGCAGAATAGGCTAGTCGATCAAGATGTTCATCCAAACGAAATAGGGCTGGACCTGATTTCGTATCATACATGCGGATACCCTCATAAACCGTAGCCCCATAATTTATGGCTTGATTGAATGGGAAAAATGAAACCTCGGCAGAATCTTTAATTTCTCCATTTATCCAGACTTTGGAGGCGGCGTTCATATTTGAGCTATACAATAGATAGTCTTATCATCTTTCTGATATGGCTCTCCATTACTTGATAAAAAGGTGATTTGTGAAAACCCAGCCTCAGTAAGAGCTTGCTCAAACTCTTCTTTTGTAAACATATAGAAGACATTCTCTTCTTTAAGGTGAATGACGGGCTCACTATCTGACCATATCATGGCGTCTTGCTGATGGGTAAGTACTCGATCCTCCAACAAATTTCTCTCTAGTACTACTGCTTTCTTACTCCCTTCCTCATATCGATGTTCACTATCCTCATACTTCTTAGCATTTTCTAAGAAATTGGGGGCGTTAAATATGAATGTCCCTGTTGGCTTTAGTACTGTTGCTATCTGCCTAAGTCCGCCGGTAAGAGCTTTCATGCCCATGTAATAATTGATCGCCTGCCGTATGCAAACCGTATCGTAATGGCTATCCAGTGAGAGGCTTTCTAACCTTTGAACGGTAGTGTCTGCGCGTAATCCTTTAGTCTCAGCTTTCTGCCGTAGTTGTTCTAGCATCCCTTGACTACCATCAAGACTGGTTACCTCATAACCATTTTCTATAAGTGGAATGCTGACCTCCCCTGTCCCAGCGGCAAGATCCAAAATGGCTCTTTCGGAAGGAGTATGGGATGATACTAGCTCCACAAAAGTGGGGATAGATTTGAGGTATCTCTGATACAACAAATCATAATACTCTGGAAAGTCTCGGTAACAGTTTTGATACTGGTTATGCATGCGAGTATGTTAATACATTTTCTAATGTTCCCTGCAGATCCTGCCCTACTGCAATAAGCCCGTGATTAACCAGATTTACTATCCTGGAGTTTTTCAAAAGAGGCACTGGTGCTTGTGCATATTCCAGCGTTCCTGGGGTCTCTGGGAATTCGGTCAGTGGAAATTCTGGTGCAAAAGTGTGGGTATGCACTATTACCGAGACATCCGGAAACGATTCAAAGACCTTTGCCGTAAGTACTGCATTAAGGGATGCTTTTTTACCGCCACTGGACTGTATAGAGATTACTTTATGTTTAAAATCAACATCAACTACACGAATGATATCATCCGGCTGCAGCTCATCCTTTGCGGATGATCGTGCTGTAATATAAAAGCCCTCAGTTGGATGCCGTATCGAAATGCTCCCATGCGAAGAAGTATTCCCCTCGTAGAAACGAGGCATCATGTGCTTTTGAGAAAGGGTCAAACATGCTTGGCGAATCTGCTCAAAAACTTTTTGCTCTACAAGTTCTTTACCTATGATAGTAGTTTTAAAATGAGTTCCAGATGCGCGACGAAGTGCGAACTCAAGCAATTCTTTTGCAGTATCAGTTGAAACAAGCGGGATGACTCCCTTTTCGGGAGTGATGATCATGCGATGGTGAGTCTTACATCGCAACGAAACGAGATCATTGGCCACAGTCAAATCCGAATGGTTTTCTATGCCTGACTTATAGGCAACCTCAACTAATTCATCAGGTGTTAGTCCCGCAGTCAATTTGAAGCCGACTTGAAAAAAAGGTTTTGGCGACCAGTGTTTTATGAGACTTATGATCTTAGGATTTTTCTTTAGGGTCAAGTGAAGCAATTCCTTAGAAGATGAAATCTTTCCCTCTGTTTTTTCTACACCATAATCAGAAACCGCTGCAGCTAGAAATACGATATCGATTGGACAGGTACTGATGAGATTTTCGAGTACGTGTGCATACTCTTTATATGTTTCGAATTCATGAAACGTACAATCCGCGGTATAGTTCTCGATATCTCTTTGAAGATCTGCTAGACGAGAGGATTCCTCTCTAAAAGAGAGAGAGGGGTCAAGATGACAATTTCTATAGAATGGCTTTTCGGCATTTTTTGCATGAACGTAGTGAACCGTAAGACCTGATCTGAGTGCTACTTCAGCCAATTGTGCAGGGAATGTCCCTCGAGCATTATTCCCAATTACACGGACATCATCTATCGGCTCTATGGTCCCACCGGCGGTAATCAGGATAGTCTTTGGAGCTTTCACAGGGCCTATTCTACTACTTTAAGCATCATTGCTCAAGATCTCTTTCACTTTTCGGACTATCCCCTCTGAGTCGATCCCTGCCCTTTTGAGAGTATCCTCTGGCTTCCCACTATGAGGGACATTCGTAACGGCTAAATGATGAACACGTGCTCCGTATGGAGAAAGAGCACTGGAGACGGCGTCTCCGAGACCTCCGCCGTCATAATGATCTTCAACAACTAATAAAGGGCCGACTTCACGATGGGCTTTTAAAAGGGTGTGTAGATCCAGTGGGGCAACTGAGTAGGCATCTACAATACGACAACTTGTTCCTATCTTGTGTAGCTGGGAATATGCTTTTAGAGCTTCATGGAGTGTGATCCCAGCCGCCACGACAGTTATTCTATCTTTACTACTTTTTTTAAAGAGTGTGACTGCCACCACTATAAAAGTCAGTAAATCTGTCATATAAAATCGGTGTTTTCGCCCTCGTCATACGAATATACGCTATTCCTTCATACTCGCTTGCTAGCTTTATGAGATTTTTGCGCTGCAACTGCGTCAGATGGATAGAATATAACAGCGTCAGGTATGCTGCGCATCATAGCTAGATCCTCAAGTCCCATCTGAGATACTCCATCTTGCCCAATAGATACACCCGCATGAATCCCGATAAATGTTATTGCTACATTGTTGTAACGAGCCATACGGATTTGATCATGAGCCCGCGTCAAGAAAGAGGCAAAAGTCGAGACCAATGGATGCATGTTACGAAGAGCCAGTCCCACAGCCATCGAAACCATGTGTTGCTCTGCTATAAACATCTCAAAAAAACGATCAGGATAGGTATGAGCTATGGGATAAGCATACGTTGAATTTGAAACCTCAGCATCAAGCGCAACTAACGATGGAGTAGTTCTAAAAAGTTGATTAGCCGTCATACCATACATGCTTCGTGGGGCAGCATCACGGGGGGGGACTGTGATACGAAAAGCAGCTTTACGGGATCTCACTATAAATTTGACATTCTTCGGAGGAGTCGCTATGGTCCCAAGGGCTTCATTTGGGGCATCAATCTCAGCTAACGCTCTTCTTGCTTGATCCTCCTTTAGGGGAACGCCGTGCCACCCATCACGATCTTCAATAAATGAGATACCCTTTCCTTTTACCGTTTTTGCCAGTATGACCACTGGCTTTGCAGCTAGTCTGGCCTGTGTATAGGCATGCGAGATGTCTCTCAGAGAATGTCCATCAGACAATACGATCGTCTTCCATCCAAAAGAACTAAACCTCTGGGCGTAATTCTCCAGGTCATACCCAAGCATCGTCTCACCACGTTGACCCAATCGATTCACATCTACTATCGCCGTAAGATTTTTCACCTCATTATAGGGAGCCGATTGGATCGCTTCCCAATTTGATCCCTCTGAGAGCTCGGAGTCACCCAGTAGTACATAGGTGTGAAACGATTCAGATAGATACCGTTGGCTGTACATCGCCATTCCCATACCAATAGATAGTCCTTGCCCTAGAGACCCTGTGCTAGCATCAGCGAATGGAAATCTCGAGGTTGGATGTCCTTCGAGTGGACTCTCAATTGAGCGAAATGTAAGTAGCTCTTTTTCTGATATGACCCCAGCAGCTCTCCACAGCGCATAGAGCAATGGACTAGCGTGTCCTTTGGAAAAAATGACTCTATCGTTGCCAATGTATAACGGGTCTTTAGTATCATACCGAAGATGAGCGTCAAAAAAGAGGGTCGCCATTAGTTCGACAGCTGAAAGAGATGAGGAGAGGTGTCCTGACTTAGCTACCGTGGTGGCTTTTACAATATCCCGGCGGATCACTCGACAGAGTAGATTTATGCGGGTTGTATCTTGCGCGGACATAGATTCATTATAAGCCTTCGCCGAGACATCTGGTCTAAGTTCTTTTGAAGAGCTTTTCAAAATAGGTTCTGGTCAGCTCAATTACCAAAGGTCGACCATGGGGGCATGTATAGTGATGATCTAGAGTAAGAACTTTGTTGAGCAGTGCCTCACGCTCCTTCGAGCTGAGCAAGTCACCCGCCTTTATAGCACTACGACAAGCTACATATGAAAGTGTTAGGTGGGTCTGCTGGTCACTAGTAAAATGACCAATGGGCGAAGAAAGGATATCATCGAGACAGGCTGTCAAGACTGTCCGTAAAGATCTTCTCTTTGCCCATTGAGGGACGGCGTCTACCCGCAATGTAGAGTTATTGAAGATATCAATAGCAAATCCAATGTTTCTAAATAAAGGTAACAATTCCTCTATCTCATGGATGTCTCTTGCCGACAATTCACATAGTTGGGGCTTTTCCAAAAGTATAGGTTGACTATGTTTATTATAGTAGTCGTCTTGGATCTGATCAAACAAGATACGCTCGTGTGCAGCATGTTGATCAAAAAGAAAAAGTCTGTCATTTTCCTCATAGATGAGGTAGGTATTAAACACTTGTAACACCTCTTTGTTTTTCGACTTCCTCGTATGTGGCGTCCAAAGAACTTTATCCTCACGAGCCAGAGCTGCCGAATAGGTATCCATAGACCGATCTCTGACGACTCCGGGGTCAGTTGTTACAGAGAAAGGTGTGCGTATTGCTTTGATAATAGCCTCCTGAAGGGCACGCAATATCTCATTTTGATGCAGTAACTGGACTCTCTGCTTTTTCGGATCAATATTACAATCTACGTCTCTCGGATCTGCCGTTATAAACACAGCATACTCAGGATAGAAACGAGGCTCTAGTAACGAGCCATAAGCTTCTTTGATTGTAGTAGTGCACTCCGGCAGAGCTACTGGTCTCCCATTTACAATAACATAGCCATAAGACATACTTTTTCTGGCATGCTTCGGGTGTGCCAGATAAACAACGATATGAGCTCCACGAACCTCAGTCTCGATAAAGAAAGCTGATGCTGCCACATCATCCCCCAATAGCAGCCCGAGCCGCTCTTCGCGAGATCTGTTCCGGGGACAGGAAAAGATCTCTTTTGTACCATCATATACCTGTATTCCGACGTCATCCATTGTCAGGAGGTATTTATGTATGAGCTGTAGGATACTTTTTCGCTCTGTAGATGCTGCTCGGAGAAATTTCTTCCGAGCAGGGATCTCTTCAAAAAGCTGATCAATTGAGATAGATGTTCCTGGGCGCATTCCACTTGGTGTTGGTTCCGAGGCTATCTTTCCCCTTTTTTCTATAGTCCAGCCTATGGGGTCGTCCCAGCAACGTGAGGAGATCTTCATACGAGATACATGAGTGATACTAGCTAACCCCTCCCCTCGAAAGCCATATGTCCTAATATCGCTCAGGTCTTCAACAGATTGTAATTTGCTCGTTGTGTGAGCCTGTGCACATAGCTGGAGCTCTTCCTTAGTCATCCCCACACCATCATCAGCCATGATGATGCGGCTATTGCCACCTTCTTCTAGGCTGAGTCGGATGGTATGAGCATGTGCATCGAGTGCATTTTCGAGCAGCTCTTTTACTATGGATACAGGGTAGTCAATGACCTGACCTGCGGCGATGTGAGCGACGACCTTTGGTGGAAGTACTCTTAGGCGTACCATGTTGTACGAGTGTGACGAAATGGTTTAGGATAGTCAAGCTGTCAAGAGGAGTCAGAGCAGAGACATCTACTCTTGAAAGCTCATCTGATACTGCCCTGATTACGTCTTCATGAAGTCGTTGTTCAAAGGATAGTAGTTTTTCTCGTGCCCTACATAACACCTCTTCTGGGATGCCCGCCAGCTGTGCAACTGCAATGCCATAGCTGTGAGAGGCTTCCCCCTCAGTAACTGTATGTAGAAAGATAGGCTTGCATGGTGCTCTTCGACAGATATTTGGAAATTGAGGACAGTTTTCTGCAGGTGGGCTAGTTCCTGCAATTCATGATAGTGCGTTGCAAAAAGGGTCTTTGGGCATGATTGGGTATCCTGAGCAAGGTATGAGGCAACTGCCCAGGCGATACTCACTCCATCATAGGTGCTTGTACCTCGACCAATCTCATCAAGGACAATGAGGCTCCGAGGGGTGCAGTTTCGCAAGATGTATGCTGTTTCAACCATCTCAACCATAAATGTTGATTGTTTTTCTGTGATGCGATCCGATGCCCCACTTCTCACAAATATCTTATCCACCACACCTACCATTGCTTGATCTGCAGGGACATACGAGCCTATCTGAGCTAGAATGATGATGAGTGCTACTTGGCGCATATACACCGACTTGCCAGCCATGTTCGGACCTGTGAGTATCTGCACAGGGGCTTCGTGGGGGTCCATCACCGTATCATTGGGGACGAACTCATGCGATTCTAATAGAGCCTCCACCACTGGATGCCTCCCGCGTATAATTTCGAGAGTCCTGTTTGAGGTGATACGTGGTCGGATATAGGATCTACGCTCGGCCACTTCAGCAAAACAGACAAGACAATCAAGCTCGGCGATGGCTCCTGCCAGTCTTAACAAATGCTCTGATTCAGTGGCCACGGCTTGGGTTAATCTCTCATAATGTCTTTTTTCTAGCTCTTGGCATTTAGCATCTGCCACTATATGCGTCTCTTCTAATTCTCGCAATTCTTGAGTAGTAAATCGTTCGGCGTTAACAAGTGTCTGCTTCCGGAGGAAGTGTTCAGGCACTCGCGAGCTCAACGCCTTGCTTACCTCAATGTAATACCCAAAGACCTTGTTGTAACGAACTTTCAGAGTGCCCAATCCACTTTTTTCCTTTTCGCGACACTCAAGATCAATGATGGCTTGCGTCGTCTTCTGAAGCTGTGTGCGAAAGGAGTCGAGCTCTCTGTCGACCCTGATGCAATGCTGTAGTCTACACTTCCTGAGTTATCGATCGATATTGTTTTTCCGATAAGGACCGCTAACTGCGAAGCCTCAGGGGATGAATTAGCAACTAGTCGATTTATTGTTGCAGACTCTGATTTGGGCAGAGCAGAAAAGAGCTCTTGAATTTTCCCAACAGTGAGCGAAATATTGATAAGATCTTTGGGGCCCCCATACCCCAATGAAACTCGTGAAACCAATCGCTCTAGATCGTAGAGTTGAGAAAGTGTTTTCCTCACAGTCTTTCGTAAAAGAGGCTTTTTCAGAAGTATATCGACTACGTCATGGCGCTCCTGTATCTCTACGACAGATACGAGCGGAGCCCTGACCCACTGGCGTAGCAACCGACCTCCCATGGCTGTCATAGTCTCGTCCAAAAGTGATACTAAGGACCGTTTAGTCGACCTATCTCGCGCATGTTCAAATAGCTCCAGATTATTTATAGTGGCACTATCAAGTCCCATATGATCAGCGCTTGAATGCCATGAGATTTTTTTGATATGAGGGGCTGTCCCTTTTTGGGTATGAGTAACATATGAAAGCGCATTACCCAATGCCTCAAGGACACGAGGTGACTCATCTAGCCGGAGCTGAGAATATTCTCCTTCATTTATGTAGGTATTAATAATCTCCTGTAGATTGGTCTTATCACTAACCCACGCATCATATGGGAAGAGATTTATAGATCGTTCTTTAACAATCCTTTCTATAATGGTGGGATCGCTATACCAATCTGGAGAGACAATGCATTCAACTGGATGAAAGGTGTCAAGGAACGAACGTAATGAGTTTCCTAGTAGATCTTCTCCTTCCAACTGGGCCAGACGGATATCACCCGTCCCGATATCGACAACAACTACCCCGCAAGCATGCTGGCCTGGAGCCATGACTAAGAAAAAGTTGTGCTCTTTCGGACGAAGAGAGCTTTCATCGATGAGTGTTCCTGGAGTAACAATGCGCACAACTTCACGATGGACTATCTCTTTTGTGTTTGGTTGGGTGATCTGCTCACAGATGGCAACTTTATAGCCAGCACTGACGAGCTTGGCTATGTACCCCTCCGCCGCATGATAAGGCACCCCCGCCATAGGGATATCTCCGTCTTTCCCACGTGGCCGAGCAGTAAGGGTTATCCCAAGAACATTTGCGCCAATTTTAGCATCTTCTAGAAACAACTCATAAAAATCTCCAAGTCGAAAAAAGAGGAGACAGTCTTCATACTCCCGTTTTATCTGCATGTACTGATGCATCATGGGTGTACTAAACGATAACTCCTTCATAGTGGAATAATTCTAACAGGTATACATACAGAGAACGGAATTGGAAGTGTTTGAGATGCTGCTAACTACAATGAGATTTCCTCTTCGTAGTCAGGCATATGAACTTTGACCTTAGGGGCTATGTGCTTTATCAAGTCACCTAGTACTTCTCGAGCTGGATTCTCCCCATGTACAAGAAAGACCTTTTGAGGCGATGAGATATGGCCAAACCAATCAAGAAGTTGCTTCTGATCGGCATGAGCACTAAGAGCGTGGATTACTGCAACTTCCGCTCGCACTAAAACTTCAGTACCATCTATCAACACATATTCTGCCCCCTCAATTATTCTTCTTCCCATTGTCCCCTCTGCTTGAAATCCGACAAATAACAGTCTCGTTGAAGGGCTAGGTAGATAAAATTTTGCATGTGAGAGTATCCGACCACCATTCATCATGCCGCTCCCGGCTATAATTACTTTAGGGCCAATTTCATGGTGGATTGACTGGCTTTCTTTACTGTCACGTACTTCATGAAAACCCTGAAAGTTAAAGGGGTTGTCATGTCTTGCGTGTTCAGACAACTCATCATTGTAGAGTTCTGGGTGTTTCTCATAGATATCGGTAACACTACTCCCCATAGGGCTATCTAGATAGATTTTTGTCTGTGCTGCTATCTTCCTCGATGTTTTGAGGTGATCAAATCTATGTAGCAGGTCTTGAGTCCTTTCAATTGAGAATGAGGGAATAAGGAGAGTCCCGCCTGATTGTTCGATAGCCTTAACCTGCTCGCCTAGTAGCGCATCGACGTCCTCAACAGGATGGAGACGATCTCCATAGGTGGACTCCATGATGATGGAGTCAGCTTCCTTTATAAATTCCGTGGGCCTTACGATATCTTCTGGAAAGTTCCCTATGTCCCCACTGAATACGATCTTCTTGGTAGCATCTGTTAGTACAATGCTGGCACTTCCTAAGATATGGCCCGCATCAAAGAACTCAACAGTAACAGACCCTAACTGAAAAGGTACATGATAGTCGACGATAGAGGCACTTCTAAGAACACTGGAGACGTCCTGTTCACTAAATAGGACCGGCCCTTCCCCATGACGCGCAAGCTTCAAGGTGTCCAGCAACGTTAGTTCGAGTATCTCTCGGGTAGCTTTGGTCATATAGATCTTACCGGAATATCCCTGTCGATACAGGATGGGGAGCCGACCACAGTGATCAAGATGGGCATGAGTGAGAAGTACTCCAGTGAGTTTTGAAAAAGGAATCTGGGGAATCTTACCATTAAGCTCCTGCAGCTCGGGCAGTCCTTGAAACATACCAAAATCAACCATGATGAATTCATCGGCTGAAGATACATAACAAAAGCATGATCCTGTTACCGTGCCAGCTGCAACAAAAAACGAATTCTCGCCATAAAGGATCAATAAGGAACTTCTTTTACCCCTATTAACCAGCCTAACACGTTTGCCAGCACATGTGCAACTATTCCTATAAAAAAGAGAATCAGATACTCGGGAGGGGTAAAAGGAGTGTACCAAATAGTAAAAATGATTGTGCCAACGATGTAATCAATCTGATCAAAAGGGATCCATGGCTTCCCCGAATCAATACCAAACTGGCGTTTGAAAAAACTCTTTATAGCATCCCCTCCTAATGCTCCAATGGCAAGAAGTGGCCCTAGTACGAGTGGATGGTATGAAAGATAATCAAGAGTAATCACTTCCCGGAGGGGGGCGTCATGCGCATACCACCATCTGAAGAGATAGACCACAGTCGTACTCGCTATCACCCCGCTTACCAACCCTCGAACGGTTTTGTGGTCTCCAAGCAAACGCTTTCCCCTAAATGTGCCATAGGCGTCCATAGGGTATGTCCATTCTCTTAAATAGGGTATCTTTGATGCCACAAGTGGGACAGCATTGGCCACTCCCGCCGGAAAAAAGTAAAATAGCAATGTAATGCATGTCTGAGCCCAATCTATAAGTGCCATCTTTTTTTTACCTTATTAATAAACGGATTGAGTCTGTGTATTAGTGAGGTAGGAGCTGTAGTGTGGGTGGCAGTCTTTAGTAGCGGGAGAAATGTAGTAACATCTGGTAGTTCACACACTAATGAATACGTCTTCCCCACCTCTGAGTAGCTATGTGCGTCGGACCCAACACCACCCACAATATTATTGTCACTAGCAAGCTGTCTTCGACGAGCATTCTCTCGACGTGAGATGCTCCTTGAATTAAAGATTTCAATTACATCGATACTAGGGAGCACAGATAGGAGGTCTTGATATGAAACACCATGCCGAACAATATCAAAAGGGTGAGGGACATATACTATCCCACCCTGATTACGTATTTCATAAATAGTGTCCATCACAGATAACCCAGCGGGGATTTTCTTTGATAGAAAGAGGCCAATTATCTCTCCCTCACGCGCCCGAATCTCCTCACCAACAATAACATTCACTCCGAATTTTTTCTGTGCCTCTAGCGCAAAGTCTATTTCATTATGGTCTGTTATCGCTATGCAGTGTACAATCTCTTCATGAAGGATCTTCGCATATCCCTCCATGGATATCCCCCCGTCATAAGATAAGATGGAGTGTGAGTGGAGATCTAATTTAAATAGTGAGTTATATGCTTTCATCAGTCAAGACCAACTATACCCCACTTATTGAGATAATTGCAAAGCCTTTCCTTGCCGTAGAGCCAAATGTCCTTACTCTAGTAGGGCTTTTATTTCCTGCTGGCTTTTTCTATTTTATGATCCACGGAGCTCCTCATATCGCAGTTCTACTACTTATCGGATCTACATTTGATATGATCGACGGTGCCGTAGCACGACTTAAGGGCAAAACCTCGGTCTTGGGAGCAGTGCTTGACTCCGCTTGTGACCGTCTCTCCGACGGACTTCTGATCGCTGCATTCGCTTATGGTGGATATATTTCCTTAGAGCTAATGCTAATAACTCTGATCGGAGCCTATCTCATCAGCTACATACGTAGTCGGGCCGAACTCGCAGTACGTGGGACAGAGTCACTTGCAATAGGTCTTATGGAACGAACTGAACGGATCATTGCCCTGCTAGCGATTACCATCCTTTGTATAGCTGTGCAATTTGGATTTGCTGAATTGGAAACTATTACCTACGCATTCGTTTTTTTTAGCCTGCTTTGCTGGTATACGGTCGGGCAAAGACTGTGGGCTATACGATCATGGTAATGTGTCTATGAGAGCAATTTCCTGTATGTCTCAATTGTTCTTTTTAGAGAGAGTTGCATAGCTTTTTTGGTGATAGGTAGTGGCTGTTTAAAATCCATCAACCCTATATCTAGAAGAATAAAGTGCGGATCTACCCTGTGGTGATCCCTCACTATCACTAAGTTTTCAGAACCTAGCAAATCAGGATAAAGTTCATGTGTCTGCGCCAAATCATCAAAAAAAATACGTACCTCTTTGAGCTGTTCAAGAAGTTTAGTGCGAACACTTTTCTTTAACTGCAAAACATCCTCTTTATCGAGGACTTCGTAAAAATATTGAAGCATAGTCGTCCTCCCAATCTTTTCGACCTCAACCCACTGGATGACCGTTTCATGCGGAAGTAATGA
>LLEV01000007.1 GCA_001567515.1 Microgenomates bacterium OLB22 | reverse complement strand
ATATTTTTGCACACCGTTACCCCCCCTCTCTGCACACCGTTACCCCCCCTCTCTGCACACCGTTACCCCCCTCTCTGCACACCGTTACCCCCCTCTTTTACCCGCTTCTCTTTTAGTGGCGGAGAGGGATAAAAGCTATATATAGTAGGGCTTTGCGGTCTCTGGTCGCAAATTGTAGGCACATCGTTACCCCCTTTTAGCTGTTGTTTACCCCTTTTTCCTTAAGTGGGTACTCTCTCGCTGTGCTTGCTGTTTTTTTGAAAAATAAAGGGAGAAAAAGCTAACTTGTCTTATCCTCTCCTCGTTTACTGTCTCTCCAGCGTTAAGGGGGTATAGGGGGGTCTGGGGGGTCTGCCCTCTCTGTAAGTACTGTTATAAGCTCCAGCGGAGTTATAATAGTCTGCTCGTTAAGGTGATACAGATACAAAAGAGAGCGGAGAGTTATTAAGCTCCCCGCCCTCTGTCTGGCTGTTATTCTGTAGGCTTCTCTGGGGCTTTTTTCTTAGAGGTTGTACGCTTCTTTTTCTGCGTCTGTGCCAGCCGTTCCGCTTTTCTCTCAAGTCTGGCGGTCTGGTCTGGGTAGCTTTTCCATTCCGTTTTTACCATAAGAGAAGTAAAGAAATCATAGCTAAAGCCCTGTAGCTCTGCGTCTGTAAGTGGCTCTCCGGTGCTGTGGCAGTAGTTCCAGCTTAAAGTCTCGCTCAGAGCGTCCATATCCCGCTCAAAAGGCGTTATAATGCGGTCTGTTATATTTCTGTTTCCCGCCATAACTTCCTCTATAGAGGGAATAAACGGAGCTACAGCTAAGAGCGTTTTTACTGCTATTGTGTCCTCGTTAGCCTTGCCTACATTCATATTTTTATGTTCTGCTATTTTCCTCAAGAGATAGTAGCTATTAGGGTTTCGCTTGCTGTCGAGTGTCTGTAGCTGTGCTGGGTAAGGCATAACAGGGTAGCCTAAAAGCACATTGTAAAAGGTCTGTCCAAAAGTAAATACTACTGCTGTTTTCTTAGCGTCCGCCCATATCCAGCTATCAGTAATATTTACTCCAGCATAAGGAATACTTCCGCCTTTACGCTTTTCTTCCCAGCTCAGAGAGGATTTTAGCAATACTTCTAAGTCCGCTGTTATCTGTTTTCTGGCTTCCTTGCGGTCTTTAAGCCCTCTCCGCTCCATATAGTCCTGTAAAGAGAGTACTACAGTAGGGCTTTTAGCCCCTGTTTCCGTTAGAGCTATTGTAATAGCGTCTAATAGCTGGTAAGTGGAAGTCTTTAAGCCTGTGAGCTGTGCGTAGTTCGGTATCTTTAGTATAAGGTTTCCGCTCTTTATAGTGGCTTCGCCTGTTACTAAGTCTATTGTAGCGTTTTTGCCCTCTGTGGCTCTCAGCTTCGTTAAAGCGTTTGTACTTTTGCCCTGTCTTATAGTACTAAAAGGCTCTACTCTGCGTGTGTCTGCTGGGGTTATAGCCGTTCTTAGGGCTGTTGCTGTGGTTTCCTCAAAAGGTACAGCTACTCCCGCTTCCGCCTGTTCTCTGGCTTTAAGGGCTTCCAGCTTCTTTACATCTGCCATAGTTAAGCCCCCTCTTCCATAAGCAAGGCTATATAGCGGTCAAAGTTCTTTAGCTTCTTCCTTGCTTTAGAGGTATAGCCCAGCTCCGTTAGCTCAGCCGTTACAGCGTCTATAGCTTCTTTTGTGGGCTTTAGTTCCTCTGTATCTACAGGCGGGAAAAGCTCTTTTTATAGCTCTCGCTTGCGTTTCTTTTCCTCTGGGTCTCCGTATACTTCCCCATAAAAGATATAGATTAGGTTATTAAAGCTCTTAAGCTGGCTCTCTAAAGTCCTTGTAGAGAGCTGTAGAGCTTCTGCCCCCTCAATATCATATACAGCCCCTATAATAAGCATAAGGGCATTATAGGCGTACAAAAAGCGGAGAGCTGGCTTAAAGAGGTTATTCTGGCAAGCGTCAAGCTCTGCCCTCTGGCTCTCGCTCTCTGCTATGCTGTCCAGATTATAAAAGACGCTCAAAGGGTCTGGAGCTTCTTTATAGTCTCCGTTTTCGTCTGTCTGCCAGCTTGTAGGCTCTTGAGCTATAGCTATTCCTCTGCGGTTAATTCTTCTCCGCTTGCTGTAGTTCTTCAAGCTCTCGCTTGCGTCTGCTTCCCCTGTAAATTGCTGTGCAATATCATATACAGTAGGCTCTATAAGGCTTCTATAGTTCGCTATATCCAGCTCCGCAAGCTCTCCCCAGCTTATAACTTCGTCCATATAGTTAGCGGGTTTCATCTTGCTAAAAGCGGGTACAGTTTTCTTTATATAGGCTTCCAGAGCTTTATAAAGAGCGGGATAGTCCGCTATAAATTCGTCTAAAAGGCTTTGTAGCTCCTCTATGCTTCCGTCTGTCTCTGTACCGTCATAGAGTTCTAAGCACTCCGCTAAAAGCTCATACTTTGTAAGCTCTGGGGCTTCTTCGTAGTAGTGCCATTCTGTAGCACTTGCTGTAGTTCCGTCAATAAGCCCAGATAAAAGCCCCTGTAAGGGATAAAGCGGAGCTGTGCCGTTATTCTTCCGCTTTTCTTCCTCGTTTTCAGCTACGCCCAGCATATCCTCTAAGGCTTGTAAAAGTCTGGCTTCTTCCTCAGCGTCTACTCCGTCCATTTCTTCCCCTGTGGCTTTTTTGTAGAGGTCTTTAATGCCCTCAATGCCTTTATAGAAAAGCTGGTAAGTCTTTAGTAGTCTCTCCTCGCTGTAGTGCTTAAAAGTCTCCTCTGCCGTTGCTGGCTCTCCGTTAATTGTTAGGGAGTGAGTTTTAAGGTAAAGCTCTTTTAATGCTTTTTGCCATTCCTCAGAGGTCATTTTATCGCTTCTGCGTCCGTCTGGGAGCGTGTAGTAGCCCTGTCCGTAAGTCTCATTATAGATAGAGAGAATACGCTTATTAGTTACAGCTTCTTCTTTAGTGGCTTCTATAGCTTTTCTAATAGCTTCTGGAGCTTCTTCTGGGGCTTCCATATAGTAAGAGAGGATATTAAAAAGCAAGCTCCTAAAGCAATCTCTGAGGGCTTTACTTTGCTCTCTGGCTTGCTCTCTGTAGCGGTTATACTGGCTCTGTGTCATTATAAGCGGGTATTCGTCAGAGCGTTTTAATGCTTCGTCTGCTTGCTGGCAAAGGTAGAAGTAATTAGTAAAGCGGAAATAGCCGTTATAGAATTGCTGAAAAAAGCCCTTGCCCTCTGTTAAAAGCGTCTGCAATGGAGCTGTAGAGGTCTCTATATACTCCGTATACAGTATAGTCTCTATCAGAGCTTAAGCTACTCTCCATTCGCTCAAAGTCAGATTGACTAAAGAGGGGCTTATAGTCTGGCTCGCTCTGGTGCTTTACATCGTGTATAGTACTCGCTATTAGAGCTTTGCCTACTTCCTCTCCGCTCCAGCCTTTTTTCTTTAATAGGCTGTCAATGCTCTTAGCCATTATGCCCTACCCCCTATAATTGCTTCTAAAGCGTCCAGCTTCGCTTTTACTTCTACTGTGTCATAAGCCTTTAAGAGATTAGCTATAACAGTACTCTCTCTGTTAGCTTGCTCTGCGGTTACTTCTCCCGCTCTGATACGGTTTAAGAGGTCTCCCAGAGCTGTTACAATCTCTTTAGGGTCTAAGCGGTCTGTAAATTGGTACGGTGTCCCGCTCCCTGTATACTCTCCCTTGAGAGCTTCCGTATACTTTAGCTTGAAGTCCAGTAGCTTCTCTGGCGGTATCTCGCTAAGGTCTGCTCCGTCTAAAGCGGTGTTAATGCTCTCCAGCGTGTCCCCCAGCTTTTTTATTCTGGCTTCTTTTGTCATAGCGTAAGAGCTGTAGAGTTCGTTAAGCTGTTCCTGTCTCAGTTCGGCTATAGCTTCTTTAAGCTCCGCTTCCCAACTGCTACAAGTACTCTTGCTTATATGGAGCTTATCGGCTATATAGCTGTAGCTTCGTCCCTCTGCTCTCAGCCGTATAAATTCGGTTTTTGTTTCCTGTGGCTTCATCGTATAAGCCCCCTCTCTGCTTTATGTGTATATGTGTATGTGTACATCTTCATACAGCTAACTACTTGCTTCTCTTTTACAGGCTCTCTAACTGCCCTATTTTAACTTCTGCTAATGTATATTTTCGGAAGTTAAGCTATTTTAGCTCCAGAGAATTTTAGCAAGGTGTAGCTACTCTTGCTGTGCTTGCTATTCTCTAAAATTAGCTGTCAAGCGTAGCCCCTCTTGAGAGGGTTTTTATAAAGTGGGTACTCTGGTGCATTGCTTGCTAAGTCCGTTAAGCACTTCCCGCTTGCTCTGGCAAGTGGTGAGTAAGTGCGTCCTTGCGGAGCTGTAGCTTATTCCTTGTTCTGGTTTTCTTTGTCGTCTGTTACTGTCTAAAATAGGAGTGCCTGTAGAGATAAAAGCTGTAGCTCTCCTCTGATAC
>LLEV01000006.1 GCA_001567515.1 Microgenomates bacterium OLB22 | reverse complement strand
ATCAAGCAGCGTCCCTCATACATTATTGATGAGGCGGACGGCTTCTGATGCCCATTGGGACAGTCCATCTGATACAATAGAGACATGAAAAAAGATCCAATTACATTTGACCAATTCACAGCTCTTGATATAAGGGTTGGATATATAGTCGACTGCCAAAGAGTCGAGGGCTCAGAAAAACTCCTACTCTCAACTGTTGACCTTGGAGCTGACTATGGTACAGTCACCATCCTTTCCGGGATTGGCCCTTGGTTTGGCCCCGCAGATCTCAAAGGAAAGAAGACGGCTTTCCTCGCTAACCTGGCCCCGCGACCTATGATGGGGCACATATCACAAGGAATGATGCTCCTTGTTGATGCAGAGGACGATACAGGGAAACCACTTATTATGGATCTTCCCTCGGACTCTATCCCCGGACAGATACTACGATGACCAATCTTACCGTCATAACAGGGCATACTGCAGCGGGCAAGACAACTAGAGCACTAGCGTTGGCGAAAAAACAAAAGGCATATATCATCTCAGTGGACTCGCGTCAGCTCTATAGAGGACTTGACATCGTAACGGGCAAAGATATCCCTCCCTCCAGCCCCTTTACCCAACTGGAGCTTTGGGAAGGTAAGACACTGGGATACTACAACATTGAAGGTGTCGACTTCTGGGGATATGACCTCACTGATCCTACGGTCACATTTAGCAGTTATGAGTTTTTCACTACTGTGGAGCAGATAATCACTAGATGGGGAGATAGCCGACCCCTTGTCCTAGTCGGGGGGAGCTATCTCTATCTCAAGCATGTGCTTGATGGCTTTCACCAGACTGATGAACCAGATCCTATTCGGAGAGTAGAGTTAGACCTACTGACAATTGAGGAACTACAAAGGATCTCCAAAGAAGACTACGGTGAGCAATTTGACAAATTAAACCAATCAGACCGGCACAACCCTCGCCGTCTAATCAGACTTATCGAAAAAGGAGACTCAGTAGGGGAGTGGCAGCCTGGCCTACTGGAGCAAGGATTTGAATTATACATCTATGAGGGCAGATATATCCAAGATAGGATAAAAAGACAAGAACAAATCATGAAAAGAGTATTAAGTCGTATAGAGCAGGGAGCAGTTGAGGAAACTAAGAAACTTTTAGAGAGATATCATCACACCGCACCGGGTCTCAATACCCTCGGCTATACCCAGATCAATAACTACCTCCAAGGCAGATGTTCCAAGCAACAGATGATAGTCGATTGGGTAACAGCTGAGATACAATACGCCAAAAAACAACTAACTTTCATGCGCAAAGACCCCCGAATCACCTGGCAGGATGTGGGATCTGGCATTTAGAATTCGCTTAGTTACATAGGTCACTTGACATGATAAGTCTCAACAGCCAATTCTCAATTAACAAATGAATATTCAAAGAACAATTGACAATTGACACATATAAATGTGTGTACTACTTTTGCCTTTTGAATTCGAACTTTTTACGTGACGGTGCTATACTATACCCATGGATAAAATAAAAGAGACGCTGAAAGAAAAAAAACCGTTTACTGGCTTCTTAGATTTTATTAGAGAACAAGGAGTTGTTGGGCTGGCCGTAGGTTTTATCCTCGGGGGATCGATCACCAAAGTAGTCACATCATTAGTCAATGATCTCATCAATCCAGTACTGGGTCTGGTACTAGGAGCGGCAAGTCAGTTGTCCAATCAATACATGATCATTGGGACGGCTAAACTCAAGTGGGGAAGTTTTGCAAATACTCTGATTGATTTCCTTATCGTGGCCATGGTAGTCTATTTTGGAGTCAAACTGATCGGGCTCGATAGATTGGATAAGAAAAAGGAGAAGAAGTAGCAGAAGATAGATTTTTAAGTGGCTTGTAAAGTATTCTGTAATAATGCGCAGACTTGCAATAAAGGGAAGGGCTCTCCTGTCAGAAAAGACATCCCACCACATACTCATAAATGCAGCAGGTAACGTCTCCAATTTTGTCCTGTCAGGTATCGTAACGGTACTGCTGGCTCGGGTATTCCCACCTTCCACCTTTGGGACCTTGAGCATACTTTTGGTCATCTCATACCTGCTTGCCAATGTCTTGAGCTTTGGGTTTCCGGCAACTATCTATGCGCATGTTCCTACTCTGCGTACAGATAGACATCTGACTCTCCGATTTCTCATGACCCAATTTATTACCCTATGTGGGTTGTCGACTGGTGTTCTAATACTTTTACTTGGAGCCATACCTTTTTTTAAATCAGCAGATAGTAAAGTCAGAAGTGCCTCACATGTACTACATAACGGCATTTGTCGGTACAGAACTTTTTTTGTGGAACAACTTCCTCAGGGACTGCCTCAATGCATTGGGTAAATTTGCCCAAAACACACAGGCCATCGTAATCTCAAACCTCACGAAGATGACTCTTCTTCTCTTACTGTACAGCTTCAACATGATCAGTATCCAATCAGTACAGGTCACACTCATCATAATCGGCCCATTGGTCGCAATTGGTTACATCCTACTGACTCAATCTCATATCATTGGTAGCTTACGTATCTCACTTTTTGATCCAGCACACCTAAAAGTCGCCTATACAGCGTCCTACTTCATCTCCACTCAGCTTTTTTACCTAGCTACACGCATAGACGTTTTTTTTGATCGCTTACTTTTTGACACAAGAGTCTGTGGGATACTACAGCCTTTCCCAGCGCATCATACTCTCCATCGTTACGGTTACTGACAGCGTGACGCAAGTGCTCTCCCCACTATTTGCAAAGAGTGCTACACCAGACGAGCTCCAGGCAACGATGAGAAAAGGACTCGCATATATGTCACTTCCTACCTTCGCATTTCTTGGGGCTATACTATGCCCTGATTTCATATATCATTTCGTATTTGGACATCGGTATGATACGGCTATCCCACTCACACGCATGCTATCAACTGGCTACATCTTATACTCATACCTCGCTTTGGCGGTATTATTTTTCCTCTACACCATCAAAAAGGCGGGGCATCTCATTATAGTCAATGGGACTATTCTTGCCGTAGTAGCAGGTGTGTGTTGGGTACTGATTCCACAAATCGGACTCCTTGGAGCACCTATCGCCTATGTACTTGCATTCTTAGCAGCTGGACTGTATATCATAGGAGCATGGAGACACGAATATGGCGCAAGATTTCTCCGACTATCCTGATACTTATTCTAGCGACAGTCTTTAGAGTAGTCTCTCTAGATCAATCTCTATGGCTTGATGAGACAGTACAAGCAACGCTATCACGAAATCTAGGTGCCATACGTTTTGAGCAGGACTTTCATCCACCGTTGTTTTACTTCATCACATCTTTCTGGCAGATGCTTGGATTTATGAGTGAGGGGGGTTACGAGCGCTTTCGGTCATAGCTGGCATCAGCACTATCTGGCTAGCTATGAGGATCGCTGAGGGACTTGTAGGTAGGCAAGTAGCGCTGTGGACAGGTCTACTCTTAGCAATAAACCCGTATCACCTATACTTCAGTCAAGAGTATAGGATGTATGCTTTTTTTGGACTACTCGTCACAGCTTCTTGGCTATTATTGCTTGAAAGGCGGTGGAAGTCCTATGCGCTCAGTGTCACGGCCCTCATCTTTACGCATTATTTCGCAGGCATAGTGCTACTATCACAGCTTATATGGGTCCTGTTACAACGAAAAGTAGAGGCCTATAAATATATACAATATGCTGCTTTAGGGGCCTTGCCATTTGCTCTCTGGATACGTACTTTTCTACTACAGCTGCGCACCTCAGTACTCCTGCGCGATCAGCTACCGCAATGGTCCGATGTACTCTCAGAGACTAGTACTCGTTTCATTCCACTCCTCTTTATAAAACTGTTTATAGGCATACTTTCTCCTGAGCCACGTTGGATATACGGAGTGATGATACTTACCGTTACCGCCATCATGGGGACTGCTACGATAGTCTTTCTGAAAAATCGGAGGGGTATACAGGCACAGATATTATTTGTAGTTTGCTGGGTTTTGATCCCTATCACAAGTGCCTGGTTGATCTCGTTTATGACCCCAGTGGCATCACTCCATCGTTTTGCATTTATTGTACCAGGGCTCTGCATAGGCCTAGCTATCCTTATTGCTAGTAAACAGGACGCTCTATCTAGATCACTACTCATGATGGTGGTAGCGATCTTTTCAATCTCATCTCTAATGTACCTTGCTCAGAACAAGTATCAGAGAGAGGACTGGCGTACAGCTGTCTCATTTACGGATAACCTCGTACAGCAGTCAGAGACCGCTGGTCTAGTGATATTTCCACAGAGGCTCTCCCCATTCGAGTGGTACAGCCAAACGCCAGAGAAGTATATCCCCATAACGATCGGGGAGTCGCTCAATGTAGAGTCGATAAGTACTGGCATAGAGAAGATAGAGGAGCATAAGAGACTTGTCATATATCGCTATCTTTCAGGGCTGACCGACCCTGAAGGCATAACCTTTAGAGTATTAAAGGAGCATGGATACAAAGAAGTGACTTCATATAACTTTAGAGGGGTAGGGATAGTGGATCTGTATATAAAGGAATAAGTTGAACGTCAAAAGGAAGAAGTCAATGTGGCAATATTTCTCACACCATACTTTCAGAACCTAGCGAAAGTATTTTCGAGTTCGTTACCACGTAGGCGGGAGTGTGGCATGCAATATGCCAAGGGCCCACCGTAGTGAGGTATTACGAACTCTTATTGCGAAGCTCCTGTTCTGATAAACAGGGTGTGGAAAAAGAATATAATCACCTCAGAAGGCCACTAACTGGATTGATACGAATGCGCTATCGTGATCATGTACCTGGATCCTGAATCAAGTTCAGGATGACATAGGTGGAGAAATGAGAATTTTACGCAGTCTTCTTCTTAGTAGGTGCTTTTTTCTTCACTACTTTCTTTTTACCTATAGAGCCAAGAAGCTTCTTCACATCTTTCTCCAGGTAAGCACGAAGTCGCACCATCTCTTTTTTTGGCAAAGCATGCCTCTTTGTAGCTGTCGCGACAGCATCTTTGACCACTTGCTGATACACAGTAGTGTTAATGGTTTTTGCTTCCTTTGCTATCTGACCAGCGGACTTGGCTATGACATCCTTAGCATCACTCATAGCCTGTTGAGCCTCCCTAGAAACGTCACCAAATATCTTTGCGATATGATCATCTAGGTGCTTGTCCTCGATACTTTTTCGCAACTTATCAAACTCAGTTACTGCTTTTTTACGAAGCTCTTTACCAGGTTTCTCTGAGAGGAAAAGCCCTCCGATAGCGCCTACGATAGCTCCAATGAGTATGCCTAGTCCAAATGGTGATTTTTTCATATAGGTTCAGTATACAGGTAAAGAGGGGTCAACGTCTACGCCTTTTTCCATCAGGTCTTAGATAATGAGTTTCATCGACCGGCGCAGCGCCGAGGATAGAAGTAAATGCTCCCTGGACGTGTTTATCTGAGTGTGGTGGTGTTGGCCAATCAGGGGCTGGTGTTGTATCTACTGCGCGTTTTTCCACCCGACGAGCTTTCTTTAGACCATTGAGCACTGTGATCTCTAGGTACCACTCTCTTTGCGGGTCTGAAAAGATAGTCTGTTCCTGTGGGTGATGGGTCGCAATAACATGACCAGGGAGATGAGTCATACCATAACCTGATCGGAGATAGCGGAAGTCGACACCACCGACGGTGACAAAAGACTGAGCGCGCGGATTACGGACAGGATCATCATCATAGAGTAGAGTCCTGGGGGGTAACAAAATAGTGTATTCACTTATTCGTTCATCATCGCGTCGATGTGGTACTTCAGTCATATAAGACCAGTATATCACACTTTTCAAATACCTATAGTATAATACACTATGGAAAATCGTTCTAAAGTTCGGCGTCTTATCTTAGGGGCAGCCATCGGGCTTACTCCTCTAGCTTCAGGATGCAAGATAGATAACAATAGGTTAGGCACACCCGAGCACCGCCAATATGTCAGCCCTGAATGCCAGGCTCTCGATACAATAGTTCCATATCTGTATCAGCTTTCCTCTGATATAGGTAGCTGCTCAGCATTTTTTGCTTAGTCGTGGTCTTGCTGTCACACCAGCCACTGCATTGGGGAGGTGTCATCAGCTGCGATCCTGATGCACCCAGTAACACTCGAAGCGATGAGTGGTGTAGTGAGCTATAAAGATGCCGCAGCAGACATAGCCCTTCTTGAAGTTGAGGGACAGGCTCGCGGATACCAGGATGATTTATGTGAGGACTTTGAGCCAGAAAGCTTTACTAAGGACCTTATTATCGCGTACTCCTACCAACTGCCGTCTGGGCCTCAGATCTATACCCATGACGTGAGCTATCATGGCCAAAATCTCGATCAGATCATCATCCGTCATGATAAGCAGGGGGGGTACCTACAAAGGGGCTCTAGTGGCGGCATAGTCTGTATGAAGAGAGGAGATAGCTACATCCCTATAGGGATGATGTCTGCAATCATGGTAGATGAAACTGACAGAGCACGAATTGCACATATGCTAAACAATGATCTGACTACGTATCCTTTAGGGATAGCTGTCAAGCTATCAGAGTGTTCTCAGAGAGCACCACAGTCTGCTATACTATGTAGTAAGTGAAGAAATATTTATTGTCCTCGTAGCTTAATGGATAGAGCATCGGTTTGCGGAACCGAAGGTTGGAGGTTCGAGTCCCCCCGAGGACGCAGAGGGAAGTGGAAGGGCCGTAGCAAATGCCATAGGGGCACGTTTCCGATGGTTTTTCGAAAAGCGGTTTACCCGCTTCGTATACCCATGGACTATCGGTCTGACAGCGCTCCTAGTATGGTCTGTGTTCACCCTCAATGCTTCTGCATGGGGATTCATTTTACAGATCGCTCTTGTGGCCCTGCTTACACTTGGTGCAGCAATCTTGCTTATTTTCGGTGGATTGATACTCGCTGATAAGCTTGATGATTGGAAGTACAAGCGACGTCGGCACCGGGTGGTTGCTGAAAGTGACCGTAGTGACCACGTGAGAACCACTGACATAATCGCAAATCTGAAGAGCTTTAAGCGCCGCTATCTGTGCCCGCTCTTGAGATACCCTGACGAGCAGCACTCGAGCATGAGCGATCACTCGCATTCGGACACTTCTGGGAGTTGAGCCCCATACCACCACGATCCTGCATAGGGAAGTGGTGGTTTTTTGTGAGGGAAGCTATATCAATCTAAAGAGATGTCCTATATAATATAGATATTTGAGCATTTGCACATTTATAGAGAGAAAGTGAGTTGTTATGTACAAAAGACATTGTCGCTCGGTTGGAGTCATATGATGATCAGACCTGAGTTGCGTAAAAGACTTTGGGAAGTGTACGAGCTTGGGATGACTGTAGATCCTATTGTAAAAGACATATTAGCGAGATATAAAGAGCTGAGGGATGAGCCAATACAGGTGACCCTACTTGCTGATGCTGATCAGACTTTCGCAGCAGTTGAATGGCGTATAGGAAGAACTAGAGTACGGATAAGGCTTGTTAGTCTGACCTCAGACCTAACTACTTTCTGGGTCTATCATATCAATACTGCGGACTGGGGAGAATTTATTCGGGATCTCGCTGAGCGGACTAGGCTGCCTGTCAGTACACTGCGAACTAGAGTGCCTGAGCGCAAATATATGGTCATTGATCCCAAGATCTTTGATGCCAACTTGTAGCGACCCCACCCGCGAGGTTGCTCCATAGCCCTCCGTAGTCCTTAGTAGTCCACATCCGCAGTCTGGCGGGAAATGGACCGGGACGAAGGGGGCTTTTTTTTGTGCCAAAAAAAGCATGCAGATCACCCTGTAGCCCCGTGGTATAATAACACCATATTGTGTCAAAGGATGGATGGTCCAGAACTGGAGTATTATGAGGCTAATACGACCGAGCAGGCAGCAAAAATCGAGAGCCAAAATTAAAACAGTTTGGATCTTCTTGTCGTGGGTTGATCAAGAGTACATCTAAGCATTGGGGGTATAGTTAAATGGTATAACGGAGGTCTCCAAAACCTTTATTGGGAGTTCGATTCTCTCTACCCCTGCATTAGAGAGCGACGAGTAAATTTCATTGTAATAGTGAAGACATAGATATATACTCTTTTTGTAAAGGACATGGATACTGAGCCAGTAACAGCTGAAATACCAAACTCAGCACATATATTAAGATTCTTTGATCTGACTGCTGACCAGCGTACAGCTTTACAAGAAAAGATTCACGCAAATGCAGGTCGCATCAGGATGTTTGTTCACCCTCATTATGAGGAGTATGCAGCATTTATGGATATGGATGAAGATGCTGATTCTGCTCGTCAGTTACATGAGGCAGAAAATGCATTTCTACGAATCATCTCATCCGACGATCCAAGTCTACCACCACTTTTAGTCATCCTCGGAGCACTAAGTAGTGCAGAACAGCAAGAAAATGAAAAAATACTTGCTGAGAAAAGCAAAAAACAATATCTATGTGATTCCTTCAAAAGCAACAAACCCTACGCCGATGATTGTAGAAGAAGAAAGGTTGTATAGTCTATACCGTCCGGAAGGTGTCTCGTCTGAAGATCTGAATGCCGCGTGGGATCTTTTAAGGGGTGAATTGAAAACACTAGGGAGTGAAGCAAGATTTTTATGGGTGGTCTTGAGTACTACTTACTGGGAGATGAGAGTGGAAGCGATAGTGTGGGGGGTGGTGTAGGAAAGGCTGTGGACGAACTTAAACAAGATTTCACAATAGACATGTCACGATTAACGTGGCTGATAGGGAAGATAGGACGATTAAGTACCTACCTCATCAACCAGAGCCTGCTGCGACCTGATAGAATTATCATATGGCCACTAGAAGAATTAGAAAAAGATGTTTCAACTCTTAAGAAAAGGAATAAGAAAGTAGAGATGGATAAAGCGTGGGAGACAAGTTGGACTCGCAGAATACTTCTCATGTTTTTTACGTATGTAGCAATCGGGATATATATGCAAGCGATCCATATCTCAAATCCTTGGTTAAATTCAATTGTGCCTACATTCGGATTTTATATTTCAACACTCACCCTTCCATTATTTAGAAGATTTTGGGAACAATTTCTAAAATAAGTCTTAACTTCGTTCACCAGCGCCTGCAAATGCTATAATCATCATATGATCCTCACGCAGAACACTCCGTTCACATTTGAACAAATAGACCAATTAAAAGAGCAGTTTGAGGTTTACATAAAGACTGTCATAGACATTGAAAAGCGGATATGTTCGGCTGGGATGAATCGCCATTTTGAGGGGGAGGCAATCTTGTTACAACAAGGGTCAAGACAGAATGATATCTGGGGTGGGGGCATTGATCTAGAAACGAAAGAAATAGACTACAATTCATTCGTTAATATAAGACCACAAGACAACAATACAAAAAAACGAAAATTCAGAGTGAAGTGATTAAGAAGAAATATAGGGAACTAACTGAATATTTTTTTCAACAAATAGTATGACAGATGATACAAAAAATGCTTATAGCTCACTCTCCAATGACTTGTTTAGAGTGGCCAGTCTTTCGCAGAGAGGATCTCACCAAGCTGCACAAAAATTTCTTATCGAGGCAAAGCGCTGGGCATTACCATTAAAAAACCATGTAACTCCAAACTACATTTCTAACATTGTCAGAGATGTTTCTAGTAGAACCGATTCAGATATTTCACTTGCATCTGCTGAACAATACTTAATGTATGGCATTCTGCTCCAGAACTATACATTGCATGCAAAATAAGTCCGAACTTCGTTCACCAGCGCCTGCTGATTTAAATCCCGATCATCTTCATACCTTGTTATACTTTCAATATGGGTGGTCAAAGCTCATCTAATCAGAGAACTCCTCAAAACTATCTTAGTATTACGATTACTACATCACTTGTTCTAGTTGTTGGACTGATCATGGTGGTACTCATGTTACGACTTAAGTCCCAGCTTTTAGTTAGTAAAAACACCTCTGCAATCAAAAAGGTGCCAGCAACCGAGAGCAGCTTACAATTCAAACGAAATCCAAACTATTTAGGAACATTTTCATGCGAAGATGTTAATGAAGAAACTCACTTATGCAACCTTTACTATACATATTCTCATTATAAGGATGGGGTAGGATCAATTCAGAAGGAATTGTTTGTTGAGGGAAGTGGTCTGGATCATCAAGTCGACTATATAAGCTCCAATCAAAACTTCAATGGATCACAAATATTGTTTCGCATAGTTGGTGGAGGTGACTTTATAGCTTACTATCTTGCTAATACCCAACCACCATTTCAACTAACAAAGATTGTGTTTCCAATAGAGCGGTATGACTCCCAAACTATGGTATTTACAGAGCCTATTGGTTGGGTTGGTAAAAAAAGATTTCTTTACAGGCAGATTCAATCTGGGTCGTCTGTCCCGTCACGCGATAAGGAGATATATTGGATGGTAGATATAGATAACTTAACTCAGAGGAAAAGGGTGAGACTTGATTGATATGAAACTACTTTGGAAATGATATTGATGTGATGGGTAAGACTTCCTCGCGCATCGTGCGTACGTGCTAGGGATGCTAGAGTGTCAATCTATCTAGTCGTTTCTAACTCAGCACAAAACACGGTGAGCTTGAAATGTAACGAGGACTGAGTTATCGTAATTAGAGCCATGAATGAGCAAACGTCAGTGAATATATCTTCTGCTTTCAATATGTTTACTAGAGTATTCAATGCTCCGACATCATATATCACTTGCCTTGTCTTTTTTGCAATAGGAATGTATCTGGGGTTTTGGGGACAAAAACATCTCATTGATACATACAAAATAGATGATACAAAAGAAGCAAAGATAGCAAATAGGCTCGAAGAGACACCTACTCCCTTACCTACTTCTAATGATACGGCTAATAATTGGAATTCTTATAAGAATGATGAACTTGGGATAACCCTCAAGTACCCCACAGGCTGGAATATCGCAACAAAAAAAGATGATTCCACCGTTTTTGTAGTGATCTCTTCACCGGATTATGAAATGGGTGAGTATGGTGTGAAGCAAGGTAAACAAATACGAATTAGCACAAAAGAAGTATGGGGTAGTTCTCCAGATAAGAGGGAGTTGCTAGATGTGAAGTATTTTGATTGGCTAGATGCTCCCGCAATCTTTTACATATTAGATGTTGGTGAAGGATTTCCATTCGTATTGACATCTTTGGATAGATCAAAAAATTCTCTTGAAATGTTCTCGGTAGCATTTTCTAACAACTCCGAGGACAAAAATTTGTTCCTGAATATTGCTACTACTGTACAAAAGATACCGACTCAATAGACTTTTAATAATTCCGATATCCAAATTGACCTACTTTAAATGGCCGTTAGCATCAAGTATAAGTTCGTTGTATGAGATAGTCCGTTCCAACTTTATTCACCAGCCCCTGCAGAAGTTCTGACATAGTTCAGCTTCCTTTCTAAGATGCTGAGGCAAGCGTATACCTAAGCGGAGATGAAAGACTTTTATGCTCACCCATAATCCCCACCTAGCAGTGAGGGCAAGATGCGTTATACGACGAACTCCGACCCGACATGGTGCAGGGGATCAACCCCACAATGGTATAATCAACCATGACTCAAAAGGACATTTCTATCGAATATGCACACATATATACGAACAACAGAATTGATGAGGAGCAAAAGATTTCTGTAACTGTATTGAATTCAGTCCTAACTGACTTGCGCGGTACTGGGCAGACGACATCACTGGTCCTGCTTGTCGATGATTATTCTTTCCCGGACCCAACTTTTGACTATGATGCACTAGTCGCATGGCTCACAGAGGAGGGCTTTAAACCAGATGTGCTCCTGAGAGAGTCCCAACTCATTCCTCTTTGTGATCTCGTATTGAATAAAGTTACTAATCAAAATATCAAAGAAAATCTCGTTGATTACATCAAAGCAAAAAAGTACCCTTGCTCACTTTTTATCGCTACCTGGTATCTGCTGAGACTAGGGTACATCGAGTGGGGACTGTATCCAAAGGAGTATCATGCAAGGAAATTACTTAACATATTGCCCAAAAGCTTTGAACCATTTGAGCTGCAGGGATTGGAGATAATTGCTAATACTGAGTTTGGGGGAGCTGTCAGTCAGATAGAATATAAATATCTCGAAGGACGACTGATTGCATAGTCTCAACCGCCGCCACGGCGGGGTTTTTTTAAATCTATCAACGTCTTCACACACAAGGTGACTTGTAGCGGTATCCACCACTAGGCATATAAAAAACCCCGCCGTAGCGGGGTAGGGGTCCTAATTCTTCGTGAAGAAATTCACAATCAAATGGTAACCAGTAATATCATCCCCGTAGGCGGGAAGAAGGTACTGGATCCATTGTAAACGGACAAAATGTTCCCATTGTCAAGCTTCTCCTCAAAGAGGAGTTCTATCTGTGGGATCGATTCAACACTCCCACCGGGAGGGATGGGAACAGTGACCAAATGCCCATCTCGGACCTCAAATCCGGAATAAATCCCTCCGTAGATCCGACACTCCTGCGCCGGGATCATCCTGATACGCTCCAGCGGGATACCATACTTCTTTGACACCTTTTCGGGCGTCTGCGGCACAAGGTACCGCCACTCGTCGCATGTCGGGGGAATCCCCTGACTTGCTCGCGCTTGGATCCGCGCTGTCGGTTCGGTGATGGTGAAGTCATAGACGGCCGCTGATTTTTGGTACGCAGCAATCGAAAAAATGAGAGCCGAGATCACCAAGAAAAAAGTGCCTATACGCAAGAGGTTCAGGTTCTTCATTTCGTCCTCCGTCAGAGTTTGCGAGTTCAGCTGAAATAAGTATACCAGATTGAGCACAAAAGTCAAACTATAGGCTTTTATAGTTCGAAATCACCCCATCATTTTTTACATAAGTGGAGTATTATATTCCTAAATTATCAGTACCATTTCACCATATGGCAGAAAAAAAGCCGCAATCAAAAGCTATTGAGATCATCTATACATTTTTCGTCGGAGTCCTCGTCGCAGTCTTTGTAGGTGTAGGCATCGCAGCCTTTTATGAAGAGCCAAAAGCCCCTGAATACCCTGCTACCCTGAAAGTATATACAGCACCCGTTGAAGGGAATACTCCTTCATCAGCATCTGCAAAACTCGTAGCAGAGCAACAAAAGTATGACGCCAAGATGAAGATCTTTGAGAAACAGATCAACCTCTACAATAGAAATGTCTCAATCATTGCACTTATAGCTGCTATCATATTGTCTTCTATCAGCATCACTTTTTTCAAGAATCTACGTGTCATCGCGGACGGACTCCTGCTCGGAGGCGTGATCACCCTCCTATACAGTGTGGTAAGGATCTTTGGGAGTGGAGATGACAAGGTCCGATTTGTGGTCGTATCTATTGGCCTTGTCGTAGCCCTCGCCCTCGGATACAAGAAATTTATCACAAACAGTGTGAATGAATGATTGAGTTCTGCCAATCATACGAGGTGAATCCGACTTGAAGCTCCACTCTCATTCATTTGACTACCCCATCCTGAACTTCGGTGGCACTGCTATACTAACCTGATAACTCCTTCATGATAACCTTATCCCCAGACCAGCAACTTGTCCTCGATACTATCCTCACGTGGTATAAAAAACGTCCAGAGTCTGATGAAACGCCTTTTATCACACTAGGAGGCTACGCAGGGACAGGGAAGACAACCCTGATGGCGATCATTCGGCAGGAGCTTGCGAAACTGACTCCAGAACTCAAAGTCGGATTTGCTAGCTATACGGGTAAAGCGGCGCGGGTACTCCGCACTAAACTTACTGAAAATAATGTAATGCTGCCTCAGGACACTGTCGGCACCATCCACTCACTCATCTACTCACCAATTGTGAATGAAAAGGAGGAAATCGTCGGGTGGAAGACCAAAGACACAATTGATCACAAACTCATCATCATCGATGAGGCATCCATGGTGGATGAGAGTATCTGGCGCCACCTGAGGACATATCGAGTGCCTATCATTGCAGTTGGGGACCATGGGCAGCTCCCACCGATCCATGGCACATTCAACCTCTTGCAAGATCCTCAGCTACGACTCGAGCAGATACACCGACAAGCCAGTCTACATCCGATCATCGGGCTCTCAATCCAAGCACGGGATCATGGAATCATTCGGACGTGCATCTATTCTGACACCGTGAAGAAATATGACTTGTTAGATACTGATGCACAGGATCGTGTGGAAGAGCTGCTAGGGAGCTATGATAGAGATACACTCGTGCTCTGTGGGTATAACACAACCCGGGTTAGGCTGAATAATCACATTAGAAATATCCGTGGATTTGAAAGTCATGAACCCGTAGGTGGAGATAGAGTGATTTGTCTACGGAATAATCACGCTAAGAATATTTTCAATGGGATGCTTGGCACGATCGTTTCTATAGAAGGGGATGATGAATTTTATCGTGCCACTATTGAGCTAGATGATGAGAAAGATCTATACAAAGGGCTCATATCCAAAGTCCAATTTGGAGCACCTACGGCATTGAATTTTACGAACAAAAGATCACGTATCATGGCTTGTGATCTCTTTGATTTTGGCTACGCGATGACCGTTCACAAATCACAGGGGAGTCAAGCACGACGAGTGATCTTATTTGAAGAACGATTTCGACAAATGGACAATGACCAGTGGAAAAGATGGCTCTACACAGCAGTCACCAGAGCCGAGGAGGAGCTATATATCTTTTCACGGGGATGAAGGGCTTTTTATTACCAACCCCGGGGGTTGGTTTAAGTAGAAACACCTGGACACTTCTAATCCACCAGTAGATGCTTTATTTCTCTTAGATGTATCTGATATGCAGCCTGATTGTAGACAAAATCTCTATATTCCTCAAAAGAACCAAATCTTCCATGAACCATCCCATTTGAGGTAAATGCGTTCTTCTCCTCACTATACCTATATCTGAATGAAGTATGTGGATAGGTTTCTAATGAGTTTACAGGGATTATCTTAGAAGTAACGGGATTTAGCTCTATGTAACGAAGAATATGTAACCACTCATCCTCATTTCCAACAAGTTTTGCTTTAAAACCTGAACAGAAGAGACTACCATGTCTTTCATTTCTTTTGTTGAAATATTTAGCATATCCGTTTTGTAAATTACCAATGAAGTCTTTAGTCCCATTGTCCTTAGTTTGCTTGATCAAGAAGTGATAGTGATGGCATGATGGCATATCCATGGATTTCAACCAGTGGAGATTGCTTAAAATGATCTTGAAGCGTTGATAACAATAGGCTTTCTGGCAATCTCAAGACATGCGAATAGCTCAATTCAGCATGGAATCGATAATAGTCTATGAGACTATAGCAACGCGATATTTCACGAGCCAGAGAAAAGATTCTCTCCTTGCCAACAGTCTATTATATACGTGATACCAAGCATCATTAATGAGGTGGCCTCGTCTTCGCGGCATTTAAGATCATTGTACAGCATCCCGAGGTTTAAACATAAACCAACCCCCGGGGTTGGTAGAAATAATCGAGTAGTGACGGTTAAACATAACCCATCATTTTTCTCACTAGAAGAAAGATGAGGGTTTTTTATTTGCACTACCTCACGAGACTGAAGGCACTTTCCTAAAGATTTTCTATCAAATAATTATTACTATAGGACTATATTTGTGATATGCTAAGAAAAGCGCATTCAGTACCACAAAGGAGCAGGGAAATGCTTATCAACCTGAAGGCAGAGGCTGCTGAGGCACTGGATAGGGCCATAAAGCAGGCATCCACACTCATCAACAAAGCTGTCTTAGAGCTAGGGAGGCCCCCCACCGATGGGGACGAACTCCTCATCAAGCTTGAGGAGTTGGGGATCCCGGAACGCGACCTCCGAAAGGTAGTTCGCGTCCTTGCACGAGAATTCCCCAACATGGACGTATCCATCTGGACGGAGTGGGCGTCCGCATATGGAGAAACATGGAAGGCTCCTCGAGGGATAAGAGTTTATCTCGTGAAGGAGACGTTCTGGCAGAGTCTACGGCGCTTCATCGGCGCTGGGTGATCGATAGCCACCACCACATGACTGTAGTGGTAGTTTTTTTTGCCCTTTTTCATTCAAACCCGGAGATGCTAAAGCATTTTCAAAGATCAATAAAGTATTCAAAACTTGAAATAAGGCCCATAATATGGCACTCTGAGTGCAACTCGCGATTCCGTGGAGAGCTTGAGAAAGGAAGTACAAATGCCTACTATCGGAATGTTCGGAACGTGTGGTCGCAGCCGCTGGAGGGAGCCATTCATTGCTCGCTACCAGAAGGAAAGGATTCCCTATTTCAATCCGCAGGTTGCGGACTGGAAGCCAGAAGATGCTGTCGCTGAAGCGGAGCATCTGGCAAATGATGAGGTCATCCTATTTCCAGTTACCAGCGAGACATACGCAACAGGATCACTTGCTGAGGTCGGTTTCTCGATTCTGCAGGCTATCCGCTTGGATGATCGACGAGATTTCGTAATCCTAATCGCGATGGACCTCGAGGAGGACCTAGATGATGAGGTCGCTCGGAAGGAGTCTTTGCGTGCTCGGGCACTCGTGCTCCAGCACCTAAAGAAGCTCCGGCTGAAGAATCTTTACGTGGTAGAGACTCTAGAGGAGATGCTGGCCGTAAGCGTTCAACTCTATCGAGCAGCAGAGCTCCGCGCTCCGCTAGCGAGGTTCAATCCTCACAGTTAAAGCTCCAGTGCATGTGTACTATCTGAATGCGAAAGCAAACAGGCATGATGCACCTTGCCCCTCACCACTAGTGGTGAGGGGTTTTTTCCCGCCAGTGTACCCCTTTAACTGACTTGCCCCTAATGTAGCTTGCCGAGCTTGCTCAGGGCGAAGTGTGGTGCTATACTATGGCCCTATCCGGGAGATCTTTGACAGGAGGAACGAGTGGTAAGTAGTTCATCATCAACTCTGGCCCTTATGCCTAAAAGTGGAGATCGTGTCCTAGTATTCACAAATTGGGAGTGGATAACGCTCGATAAGCCTGCCCGTAATGAAAACTGCACGTTTGAAGCAGGTGACAGTGTAGGGATCGAATATCCAGGGGAACTTCATGTTGTAAATGTTGACCTCGGAGCACAGCGTGTTCTGGTAAAGTACCAATGCCCAATAGAGGCATATGGGACGACCTGTCCAACAGGGGCAGAATTCTGGCTTCCACTTTCTCGTTTTGAATACACTTCACCGCTCAATAAGTTTATACTACATGGAAGCAGCAACCTAAAGATTGCAATGGAAACGTGTGATCCGGTGGGCCACAAAGTATATCGTTTTTTGCGAAAGCTTATGGCCCTATTCAGGATGCAGTGGACCATAAAGGCAGCAAGGGAAGATCCGTCTTCTTCGAGTTCATTCCAATAGGTATCTGCACCAGGGACAACCCCGCAACGGCGGGGATTTTTTTTGCCAGGCTAGCATCTTATTGCCCATATCTTGTGATTTATGCCTCTTTTGTATAATAGGACATGGATCTCTCTGAGAAAGTCCGATTCCTCCAGACACTCCCGCTTTTTGCCGGCTTCACTGAGGACTTCATTCAACAGATTGCGGAGAAAGTTCACCAGAGGGATCTACCCAAACACACTATCATCATCGAAGAAGGCGATGAGGCTGATATGCTCTATATAATCTATCGAGGGGCAGTGCAAGTCTACCATCTGAACGAAGATGGGAAAAACATCCCACTCAATCTGCTAAAAGAAAAGGATGTTATAGGTGAGATGGCCCTTCTTGATGGGCACTATCGATCTGCTACTGTAGAGACGGTGCTACCGACATCAGTACTTACAATGACCGCAAAAGACTTCCGGGGAATCCTCGAAAAAGAACCTCGTTTTGCGATAAGGTTGCTAACTCAACTATCAAACAAAATAAGAGAAATTGATGAGCGCATCATACATAAAGAAGAAAGGATCCCTGAGAGAACTATGCATCTACTTACACTTTTTAGTAGAGCTACAAACTCTCCCACCATCCACCTCACTCATGAAGAGCTCGCCGATCTCATAGGGATCACACGACCGCGCCTAACAGAAGCACTCCACAAACTAGAGGTCGAAGGAAAAATCACGCTCTCCGCACATAAAATAACCCTAATACCGGAGGCACAAATGTAATCAACCCGGCTCGCCTCGCAATGCCTCCGCCAAGCGGGGGGGGTTACTTTCATTTATCTTACATCTAGTTTCTTGTGTCCTTTTACTCTCATTTTTTGTTCCCTCAGGAACAGACTCATTTGACTCTTCTTAGTATCCTCGTGCCATATGTACACTTATCACGAAAGAGAAAGGGCTCGACAAGAGGTCGATATCCCACAAGAACTGTTTCATCAGGCTGTCCAGTATAGCTTGGACTACATATCCAAGCATTACCGCTATCCAGCTGACCCTCGCCAGGTCTTGGATTATCATGGCCCAGCCCACACGACCGAAGTGGTCTCACGAACTCAGCGTATACTCGAGACCATACGCCAACAAGATCCTGCACTCATAAGTCAACGAGATATCCAACGAGGAGTGCTGGGAGCAGTATTTCATGACATAGTCCAACAATGGGAGTCTGTACCATCGCTACAAGATGAGGTAATGGTCATCATGAGAAAGGGAAAACCTGGCTTCAATGAGAAAGCTAGTCGATACATGGCACTACAATATATGCATGAAGTAAATGACCAATATGGGAGAGAAATATTTTCTGATGAGGACTGTGATATCGTAGGAAAGGGAATACTGCTCACAATACCTGGATATGATATGCATCTAAAAACGGTCATCCAACCTGGTCTGACAGCTGATACAGGACTTGTCGAAGGGGCCTTAGCGCTTGCTGACCTGGGGGGAGCTGGTATGGATGGACCTGACGCCTATGCTACCGAAGGAAATAGGCTCTTCCTTGAATTGAACATGGATGTACGGGCAATTCTTTTTGAAGGGAGAACTATGAGCAGCCTCCAAAAAGATCTATTTAGAAAGAGACTGCTCGCCTGGGGGACAGGCCAGATAGACTTTGCAGCAGGCAGAGTAGCTAGGTTGGAAAGGGAACTAGCCTTCATCCCAGAGCATATTCGTCCAGCAATAGTTGCACTATTCGCTAAAGGGGAGGAGACTGTAGCAAAGAGCAAAGAACTATACTCCAAGAGACTCGATATGAGCACAAATGAACTCAGAGAAGAATTGGAGAAAGTGATGAGTTAACAACACTACGTTTGGATGGTCACAGCAGATCCAGGATAAAGAGGGATATAAGAAAACGATGACTGGTATTGAACTTCTAGCCGTGTTTTGATATCAGCTCTTTGAGCTAAGCTCTGAACTAATTCGACCTTTCTGTTATACTATTGTTTCGTTCGATCGTTGACACAAGGAGTAGTGTGATGGAGCAGTGGGAGTACAGATCAATCCCAGTTAGGGAGATTCCTCCAGGGACGGCATATTTTACTGCTTGGCTCAATGACATGGGGAAGGACGGCTGGGCACTTGCCTCGATCCTACCTGTCACTGGTAGTTACTCTGATAGAAATTTTGCAGACATTAGGCTTGGACCTTGTCAAATCCTCTTCAAACGAAGAATTGTTCAAGAGGAATAGTCTAGGATGTGTGCCCCGCAAATGACGGGGCTTTTTTGTATACTCAGCCATTGCTCATCTAACTGATGAAAGGATGTGCCATGCCAGCAGCTCATGTCGTATCGCTCTTTGATCTGCGCTTTAGAGAGCCCTGTGTACCACTATGGTTGTGGGATGATGATCTTGTCATGGTGTGGAGTGAGGAGAGACAGACTAACCCAAGAGATAAGATCACAAAACATTTTGGGGTGAACCCACCGAGGCAAGGCGGCGTAGTCCCCATTGGAGTATTGTTGGCCTGCACAGACGGCTTTATGCCATCTTTTGGTATAGCACAGTACATCGCAGAGCTCGGAATGGACAATGATCTGCGTGGTATTTATGGAGCTCTGGATAGATTTTTGGGGATGGGTCTTATCGAGAGGACTGACCAGCTTGATATCTATCGTCTGATCCCTGATAACCCTACCCATGTAGAGTGGGAGAGGACCTGGGGTTTTCGAACAACCGCCAAAGGATTAGAGTATCTAGATAGGACGCCTACTAGTTTCCGAGCACGTCTCAACCACCTCATCATGGTGATGTAGTGTCTTACCACGTTCATAAAAGTTGGACGTGGTTTTTTTCCACCCGAGACAATCTACTTAAACAGTAGTACATCGACGCCTCCTATGTCATCCTGAATAGTTCATGATCTTGCACCTTGTACTTTTAGATCCCACAGCAAGTACGGGAGACATTAGTGATCCACTTAGCTCTGAGAAAATATCTCCTATAAGCCCTACCTAGTTTGCTCATCCCGCTAGGCGCGACATCTATAGTCGCCATCATAAAAGCCTTATTGATCATTCGAGCTTGAGGTATTTATGCTTCTATGTTATACTCTAGGTCCTATGAAAACAATATCTGCAAAAACACCTGAAAAGCTATTTACGACCATGACGGTCGGACTACTCCTTTTGACGTTGATACTTCATGCTTCACTCGTCAGTGCTCATGGAGGTCGCAACGACGAATGTAATGATGGTGATGATATTGCTCCAATAAATGCCAGCTTAGCGACCTATACCGCGCCACTAGATCAGATAGTCACCGGGGTATGCATCAAAGCCGGAAATACCCCTTTTTGGGGACGGCCACAGCGATGCATTGGGGAACGGAAGCTATGAAAATGGATGTTTCTCTATAGCTGGTGTCGGGACTCAGACCGTCGTAGTGACACGGAACTTCGAATCAAATCAATGCCAGGGGATCAGTCACATCGATGTATATCTTGGAAAAGGAAACCAGACGCCAACAAATACGCCAACACCTGTAGACACAGAGCTTTCTCTAACGCCCACTCCTACTTTATATAAGGAAGAAACTACTCCGACACCAACAGACTATGAACAGTATCCAACACAAACACCCTCACCAACACCAGAAGAAGATGATGACAACGGGAGAAACATCGATCTGACGCCTACACCTACCACAGCACCAACGGTTACCGCTACACCTGCAAGCACACCAACATCTGGGCCAACAGCTACTCCTACACCGGGTGCAACAGGGGGGGGCTCAAATGACAATCCAGGCAGCACTTCGGGGACATCTTCGACCAATGCTGCAGCAGCATCAACCGGGCAGGTTCTTGGGGCTACAACCCTTGGCGCTACCGGATCATTTACTGAAATACTGATGAACATAATGTTTTACACTGGTTGCATACTCATAGGAGTAGCGGCACTAGGCTATGGCAGCACGAAAAAACGCTCATAATAAGAAACCACAAGAAAAGCAAGCACCACGGGCTACAGTTCGTGGTGCTTTTGGTTCATGGTATGCCAATCAGACACAAGATCAGAAGAGAATGCTTTTGATCATGCTTGTAGGAGTCCTTCTCATCCTGTGTTCAGTGAAACTGTATATCACCTCACTTTCTCAACCGACATTCATTGGGACACCACATCAGTATAATGCTGAGCAAAATAATACTCCTATGCTGATACGTATTGCCGCCATAGATGTCTCACTTCCTATTGAGAAAGGATATATTGAGAAAGGGAAGTGGCATGTGAGTGCCACGGCAGCAACCTATCTCGATGCAAGTAGTACCCCAGGAAACGCGGGACCCATAGTCATCTACGGGCATAATAAGAGGGAGATATTGGGACTACTGCCCAGAGTAAAGAACGGGGACTATGTCAGCATACTCACGGCGGATCAAAAGATACATAACTATCAAATTCAATCAAAAACTATTGTTTCTCCCCATCAAGTGTCTGTGCTTGAAGCAAAAGATGAAACTCTGATCATCTACACATGCGCCGGGTGGGCAGATACCCAAAGACTAGTCGTGAAAGCAAAACCGGTGAGATAGGTCTTCGACTCTATCGCTAAAGGATCGCATAGATCGATCTATCCCATGTACCAATTCCATTTAGCAATATTCATTGAGCGCCCATTACTCCCTTTTTTGACCTTTGGGCTTTAAGTTTTGAGTTAAGGTGCTATACTACTCTAATATGCCTTCTGACAATTCTACGATCATCCACGTCCAAGACCTCATCAAACACTATAAAAAAGCTGATAAAAGCGCAGTCGATGGCGTATCTTTTGACGTGGCCGCTGGATCTTTTTTTGCCCTCCTGGGACCCAATGGGGCAGGGAAGACTACCACTATCTCAGTGCTAACTACAACATTGTCAAAAACCTCGGGTGAGGTCACAATCGATGGCTATGATGTCGAGACTCAAGCAACAGAAGTCCGTAGTCGTATCGGTATCATCTTCCAAAATCCTAGTCTTGACCTAAATCTAACAGCAGAGGAAAATGTTAGGCTGCATGCCATTCTTTATGGAGTTGCATCATATCGTCCTACCTACTCCCTGATGCCAGATAGTTACAAGAAGAAGGTAGATGAGCTCGCCGATATACTAGACATCACCAAAGACCTCCATAAACCTATTAAGACCTTTTCAGGCGGGATGAAGCGAAAGTTAGAGATCATCCGTAGTCTTATACATAATCCCTCAGTACTTTTTTGGATGAACCCACCTCGGGACTCGACCCCCAGAGCAGAAGGAATTTGTGGGCTTACCTGCAAGATATCAAGAAAAAAGCACAATATGACCATTTTCCTTACTACACATTACTTGGAAGAAGCTGAAGGAGCCGATCAAGTCTGCGTCATGAACCATGGCAAGATAGTCGCACATGGAAGCCCAGCACAACTCAAATCTAGTATGATAAAAAACTATGTGAGCATTAAAGCAAAGGATATGGAGGGGCTTACCCGTGAGCTTGCAAAGAAAAAGATATCCTTTACCAATAGAGAAAAGAGCATAGACATAGCTTGTACTGACAGTAAGATCCATGGACTGCTCAAGTCTATCGACACACCTATCACCTCGGTACAGATTCATACCCCGTCGCTTGAGGAAGCCTACTTAGAAATTATCGGAGAAAAGATCCAAACGACATGAGAGATATACAGGCCATTTTGACTATCGCTAGCCGTGATTTTACTAAGCTCCTGCGTGACAGGATGCGTATCATCATTGGACTTATCTTTCCCTTTGTATTTGTGGGGGTCCTTGGTGGGAGCTTACAAGCGAACCTTAGTCAAGATGCTGGGTTTGATTTTATGTATTTTGTCTTTACCGGGGTGATTGCTCAGACCCTGTTCCAATCTACAGCTGCAGGCATAATCTCGCTAATTGAGGACAAGGAAAACGATTATAGCCAAGAGCTCTTTGTCGCCCCCATATCTCGTCAAGCTATCTTGATAGGTAAAATTCTTGGTGAGACGCTAGTCTCCTATACACAACTTATCGGGATATTGGTCATGGGACTCGTATTTGGTATAGTCTTTAGTCCATCAGAACTAGTAATGATACTAGTGGCAGGGCTCTTATGTGCCTTCCTAGGAGGGGCATTTGGAGTGATCATCATGGCTAACATGAATAATCAACGCAGCGCTAATCAGATATTTCCATTTTTACTGTTTCCTCAATTTTTCCTTTCGGGCGTCTTCACTCCAATCAAAGAACTACCGCCATACTTGTTTATCCTTTCTCGTATAGCTCCAATGACCTACGCCGTAGATTTCTTGCGTAGCATCTACTATGCAGGAAAACCTGAATATGATAAGGTGGTCCTTCACTCTACTTCGTATAATCTGAGCGCAATCATCATCTTCTCACTGATCTTCATCAGCCTCGGAACCTACCTCTTCATCAAAAATGAGAGAAACAAATAAAAGAAGCTTAAAAGTCAAAACTGAAATCTCAAAGCCACATCTCAAAACCCTAAATCCTAATATCTAAACACATCCAAATTATGAAATTCAATCCCCCAGCTGGCGGATCAAAACCTGTCATCCTGAGCTTGGCGAAGGATCTGGTTAAGAAGACTATTTTGCAAGATTCTTCATTTCATTCAGAATGACGGGATTTTTGCATTCTACATTTGGTTTTGATTTTTGATCTTTGAGTTTTACGTTGCTATCGCTGAAGGATCGATCAGATCGACCTAATCGATATCTACGATTAATGAGTCACTATATACTATACCTATGAAATCAATCTGCATCCTCTGTGGGGGGCCGTCGAGTGAATATGATGTTTCGTTGGCGAGTGCTGCCGCTATTATGAAGAACATCAATAGAGATCTCTACCACACCTGGATCTGTTACATCCGACAGGACCTCAGCGCAACCTTTTTCAAAGACCAGCTAGGATTTCTGCCAGATTTGTCCGCCCTGTCGTATCAACCATTTTCGCAGATACTAGGAGAAGCGCCACGAGATATGCTGTTTGTCCTCGCAGCAATGCACGGTGAATTTGGAGAAGATGGATCACTTCAAAAAATGCTCGACGAGGCAGGGCTAGCCTATACCGGATCTGACTCAAGATCTTCGGCTCTAGCAATGGATAAAGAGAAGGCAGCTACAATTGTCGCTTCTATTGAAGGAATATGCACTATCCCCACTCTCAAAGTGAATGCCGCTTCATGGGAAGAAATAAGGCCTGAGACCTATCCTGTCTTCTGTAAACCAAATAGTGGTGGCTCGAGCATCAATGTCTTCATCTGCCACGATGTAGAACAACTACAAAAGACATTAGAAGGCATTTATGAAAAGAGCAAGTCCCAAGAGGACTATCTCATCCAGCCCTATTTGACCGATACCATAGAAGTCAGTTGTGCCTACCTTGAGAAGGGTAGTGGGCAGGGGATCTTCCTACCCCCTATCGAGATCAGACCTCAATACTCTGACTTCTTTGACTATGATGCCAAATACACACCCCAAGCATCACATGAGATATGCCCGCCAGAGGGTATATCGTCAGAAATGTCAGAAAAGATATCCCACCTGGCAGGAAAGATCCATAAGGCTCTCAGTTGTCGGACCTATTCACGGTCTGATTTTCTGGTAAAAGATGACCTGATCTACTATCTCGAGACCAATACGGCGCCGGGCATGACTGAGACCTCACTGGTCCCACAAGAGTGTGCAGCTGCCGGGATCTCATTTACGAAATTACTCGATTTCATCATCGAAGCATCTTCATGAAACTTGACCCCTATTCTAGGCTATGAGATAATTGCAGCTCGTTACCACAAGGAGGTATTTCATGGGTGATGGAACTTATGATCCGACTGTTGATCCTAAACTCGTACTGGGTCGTCTAGGGGAAGATCTGGATGATTGGGAAGATCGTATGGCACGTCCTCTCAACTACATTTGTCTAGCTATTGACCCAGGCAGCATGTCTTTGCAAATCGGCAGTCTACGATCATTCAGTTTTCCCAAGGATCTCGTCTTTTCTACAGAGAAAGGGGAGTGGACCTATAAAGACAATACCTTTAGAGTCGGAAAGGGCTATACCGATGCCGCACGAATGGGATGGCCTATTGTCGGCATCTATGACTCCTGGTCAATAAGTCATCTCCAACAGATGTTGGATGACGCATTGGAAAACGCCCAATACCTCGGGTAACCCAGCTCTTCGCGAAGAGCTGGGATTTTGCCTATTGACAGGTGAACATATGTTTACTATTCTAGTACTGAACGATCGTTCACCGTTATCAATTTACCAAATAACAACCATGAAAAAAACTATTAAACACCCTTACTAACACCTATCGAACACTCAAGCTTTTAGCCGATCCTGAAGTAGTAGAAAAACTAACGGTGATACGAGAAGAAAAAAGAGAAGGAAAGATGCCAAAGCTCGGCGTCCACGACCTCTATCATCACAAGTATTTTATGGTCCAGATCATCAGTTAATTCCTTGACTATGGAACTTTTGGAACTCATATTTGACCTATCATGAATATCGAAAAGACTGTTACTAAAATACGTGCGTATTTCAGACAAAACAAAAGACTCCCGACCTATCAGGAGATAGCGGACCTATGCGGCTTTGCCAGTAAGAATGCCGCATTTAAGCTCACGCAAAAACTCATTGATGCCGGATATCTCTCAAAAGATGAAAAGGGAAGACTCATCCCGCTGCGACTATTTGCCCCACTACCCAATATGGGGATCGTGAAGGCCGGCTTTCCCACCCCAGCCGAGGAAGAGCTCGACTCCGTGATGTCACTGGACGAATATCTGGTAGATCATCCTGAAGCGACTTTTATGCTCAAGGTATCAGGCGACTCTATGATCGAAGCTGGTATCCAGCCCGGGGATACCGTACTCATCGAGAAAGGGAAGAAACCAAAGGATGGAGATATCGTAGTCGCCTGTGTCGATAGCGAGTGGACTATGAAGTATTATCATCTAGAGCAGGGACAGATAGTCTTGGTCCCAGCAAATGGCCGCTATGAAAAGATAGTACCAAAAGAGTCGCTCGAGCTGGCCGGCGTTGTGGTGAGCGTGGTGCGCAAATACAACTAGAAGCTACGAAAAACCTGCTATAATCGCCACAATCATGAATGTACGAGCTTCCACAAAAGAAGGGCCCTCCCAAACCCCTGATTTGCTCATCGATACACTTGAGCAAGCGCTCGGGAGAGTACTACTCAAATACGCCCCTTCATACGCTACTCCGGATATCGTAAAAGCATACGGTTTTCGGTTACAGGAGGCAATGTATGAAGACATCGAGGATGTCATCCAACAGATGACGGATGGTATCTACGAAGAGCAGAAAAAATATTTCGGTAGGCAAGGGATGCTGGTGCCGTTTGACTCGACAAGAGCACTCTCTTCGAAATATCTTGCCAAAACAGGGCATACTATGACAACAGGAATCCCGCCATGTAGTTTTGTGGCAGCAGCTCATGTACCGGGCCTCGGAGTCAGCATGGGGTCCCAGATGGTGATGACACCCGACAGTATAGCTCGTACATTAGCGGCTATTGCAGCCGACAAGACACCTAACTCTCTGACCATGACATATCATGGCCCCGAGGATGTCAGAGCCCGCGCACTCTACTGTGACGAAGACATCGAATATGCACTCGAGACCCTGATCGGAGATACCATTCAAAAACTGGTTGATCTAGCCACTGGTGAGAGGGCAGATCTGTCTGCTAGCAATATTCATGTTAACCTCTCAGGGATAAGACACCTCCCAGATGAGAGTTATGAACGTTGGTTTGTCAAGGCAACTGACTGTATCATGCAACATCCGGCACTACAAGACTACAAGGGATCGCTAAGCTATGCCATCCTCTTTGGTGAAGAGTCAGGTATCAGCTATGACGCGAGCATGGATCATCCCATATTCATAGAAGCAGACTCCCCCTTGATGTAAAGAGGTATGAAGTGAGTATCCATTTAATCACCGTGAGGTGATGATCTGAAGTCATTAATTTCTCTCTTCTATTGTACGAACTGGACTTGTTTAGAAAAGAGTGCATTATGCCCAAGTTTTAAGGATAATGTATGAAGCATGGACGAAACTATAGAGTCCGGTCAAGGAACACTTGAACTGGGTAGTATCCCAGATCAATCACCTGACTCTCCCCATTATAGTCCTATTTCAACTCCTGCACTGAGTATGACCACACGAGGCCCCGGAGTAGTCAGTGGACGGGGAGATCCTCATAAACACCTTCATGTAAGCAAAATAACTGGCGACCCCACAGGAGCTCAAGGTTATGCAGGCACGTCTGATGTGCCGGGCATAAGGGAGATACAGGAGAGATTAGCAGGATATGTTCATGACGGTGTGGAGCCTACAGAGGGGCATGAAGATGTGGCACAACAGCCTCGCGCAGATATCGAGCCGAAGCCAGGAGAGATACAGAGGGAGGTATGGCAAAGTGAAATAGACCAAGCATTCCAAAGTGGTGACTATGAAACAGTCGGAACTTTAGAAAGAGTACTACCTGAAGTACGCCCAACAGCAGAGCTAGTGCAAGCAAGAGTTCATACGATAGTGACTACAAGGAAAGGAGAATGGGGGAAAGAATATCTGCACATCAAAAGTGTGGCACATATTGATCCAGACGATCCTATATTCGCGGAAGAGTTTGGAAAGCTATTTGCTCAGTTTGGTAAGCAAAGAAGGATTCTAGAAGGGTTAGTGGAGTTCAAAGAAGTGACAGGTTATACACCACCAGAAGAGGTTGTCCAAGCTAAATATAGAAGCATAATTACTTCCGACCACAAGGACCCACTAGTTATAAAAGATTTTGCTAGAGAGATACGTGAGTTAACAGATATAGCGCCAGATAGAGTTATTTTTGATGAAATTATTGATAGTGGGGACCTTAGCAAAGCAATGGATATTGCATTTATTTTTGGAGTTAAGGTAACAGAAGAGATGGCTCAAAAGGCCTTTGCAGCAAGTTTAGAGAGGGATGGTCGTTTGAGCACATATACGATCAAAGCATCTGGATTTAAACCAAGTGAGGAAACAGTCCAGCAAGCTTATGAGAGGATAATGACTACAGCGCAAAAAAACTCTCAATGGGTTCGACAATTACAAGAACTTGAGGAAGTGACGGGGGTTAAACCACGAGTTACCCAAGAACAAGTTGAGCCGATATATAGAGAGTATTTATCTCAAAGCGGGTATGGACGCGAAGGATACGAGTTGATTGAGCAAATTATGGGAATAACCGGTATTAGACCGAGCCCTGAACTTATCCAGCAGGTAGCAGTCCGGGCGATTGGAGGAAACCTACGAGATCCTGAAAAATTACAGGCTACACTAACCAGGCTTGAATCCAGTACGGGAATCAAAGTTGAAATTCCGCCTGAGCAAATACAAGAGGTATTTCAGTCAGCACTTGCAAAAAAAGATTATCAAGCAATAATCACAATTTTCACTGTCTTAGGTGTAAAACCTGAAGTCGATCCAGAAGCAGCTCGACTATTTATGGTTTCCTATATTGACCAGTCATATGACAACCCAATAGAAAGTTTACAAGATGTATTTGGTATTGAATTTCATGCTACCCCAGAAGAAGTGGCCGCTAAGTACCAAGAAAATTATGAGAAGCTAAACTTCCGTGGTATTAATGCAATTCATGATATTACTGGAGTTGCACCAGATAGAGATAGGCTCTTACAAGTAGTACTAGCTTATACACGGAAAATGTTAACTGAACGCCAAAGTGGTAATCGGTATTCATATGACTGGACGACATCAGTAAAGCTGATGGTAGATAAATATCAAGTTGTAATTCCTCAAGAGCAAGTTACAGCTTGCTACGAGAGGTGTATTGATCGCGATGTTGATACACAAACAATTGCCCAGCTAAATAGTTTATTCGGTACGAATATTCCTCCTGAATTAGCACAAAAAGCCTATCAGAAAATTTTTCGAAGCAATCAACTAGAATTTTATTCTCCTGGCGCCACAATTGAAAGTGTCTATGAACTAAGTGGCGGGATCAAGCCAGAATTACCAACAGAGCAAGTACAAGAATTCTACTTGCGATGTTTGAATATAGGACTCACCGTAGATACCGATAGTGTCAAAAGAATATCGGCGATTACTGGCATAGAGCCTCATTTTGATCCGCAAACAATTAATACTCTTTATATGGAGTTATTGTTAAGTGGGAGGGTTAATAACATTAAATCAGTCAAAGAACTGACTGGCATTGAATTTGTGATCGATGACCAAACAAGACACGTTGCCTCTCAAGCAGTTGATCAACAGATAGCAAAAATTATTGAGAAAGAGTATGTGTGGGACAATCTAGATTCAGATAGGATTAGGAATATACTTATAACAACTGGAATAGCTCCAAACCAAGAAGTACTGCACGCCTACTATAGAAGCCTACTTGCTGATTCTCCAAGACATTGGTCAGAAAAAATTTGATAAATTAGTTGCTGCAACGGGGGTATCTCCTAATTTTACTCCAGAGGAAATCCGTGTAATAGCGGATCAATCACTTAAAGCTGGGCAAACTGCCAAACTTGCAATATTGGCTAAATTTGGATCCTTCACTTTGGAGAGAAAAAACTGCAGAGCATGGATACAACATCTTGATCGCATCAATAAAGGATATGGATGGCAGTTATTCTGAAAATTGGCTTGAGCAATTTAAGAGGATGCAATCAATAACAGGGGTACCTCCTACAGACGAACAACTTTGGCAGATACTATCTCATCTCTCCAAAGATAGACAATACATAGGACGATCCTATTCTGGAATCAGTTCTGCAATAGATATAGCCAAAAAAACTTTTGGCATTAAACCTAGCCCAGAATTAGTAGGACGCGTTTATCCTGCTCTATTCCAAGAAGGAGACTTGCACTCAATATATTACCTTAAGTCGGAAACAGGAATAGCTCCTCAAATTCCTACTGAGGTTATTCAAGCCAGAGTAGATGAGGTTCTGAAAGAAGGTAGATTACAAGACTTATATGAAGTGCAACGCACGTTAGAGCTTGAAAAAGTACCTGTAAGTCAGGAAATTGCTCAAGAAATGTATGAGAGATATGTTACAAGTGATACATTTGGTCGAGATGAAGTTGTCACTAAAGCTTTCTACAGTTTATATGAGCTAACGGGCGTTCGACCTCAACTTACACCCGAACTAGTTGCTGAAGGATATAAAAAAACACTCCAAGATTATCATTTTGATTTTCAAGAATTTGAGGCAGTAGTTGGTGTTCCTCCTACGCAAGATATTCTGCAACAAAGAGTATTAGACTGGTTTACGAGTTCTACCTGGTATAGGCATGGAGATAAAGGAGTTACGCAATTTATCGAACAAAATAATATAAGAATGCCTGAGGAAATGGTCCAACAAATATTATTGTATCACCTAGGTCGCAAAGGGCTTGGCACTCAAGTTGTTGAATACATTCAAGAAGCTACAGGTATCGAAGTAAAACTGACACCAGAACTAGTAGCCCCAAAGATGGAGCAAATATTAGTACGTCATAAGACGAGTGATATCTTTTGTAATGACATAATTGATTTATTTGATTGGTATGAAAGCTATATGGGTGAGCCCCCCCCTCAACGGTTGATTGATTTGGCTTATTCGCTAACATTTGATCAAGCGATTTACAAAGATGTAAATAGGGAAGGAAATAGAGAGCGTAAAAAAGGATGGGATGTATTAAGACAGAGATATGGTTTACCTTCCCCAGAAGCGATGCAAACTGTGTATTTGCAGTTTATTGTAGATGATAATCAACTACCACATTCTTTATCTACAAACACTGCGACTGTAGAGAACTTTTCTGGTGTCATTCCGGATATGCAGATAATGGTAGAAATCGCCCAACAAGAAGGCCTACAGATAACACAAGCAGATATTGAGAACAAACTGCACCAGATTTACACACAGAGACTGCTTGGCGGAGACGTTGATATGGTAAGACAACTACAAGCGCTATTTAACTTTGCATTTAGTATAGATGAAAAGGAAGCACAAGTACTATACGCCAAAATATTGCTTGGCGAAGTGAAAAATAGGAAAGATGCGTTTGAACTTGTCTTAGAGGAAAGCAAGACTTTACCAAGTCCAAAAATCATTCAGGCACGCTATACTGAACTATTTGCAGGTGATCAATTTAGAGCGGAACATGTTGCGGCTTTTCAAGAGATAGTAAAAAACGCCTCCTTCTAAAGAGGTGTTACAAGGTAAGTATAAGGAACTGTTTGAAAAATTTGTCAGGACGAGTCAGTTTCCTTACAGTACCAACTATGTTAACGATGAGGATGATATCGATTATGTCGGCCAGTACGAAGACGACGATGAAGCCGCACATTTTCTTGAACAAATAGCCATACTTTCTCAGCAAACAGGGGTTCCCCTACAACTTGATAGAGAATTTGTGATGTCTATGTATGCATACTGTCTTTCTCATGGGAAAGAATATCATCATAAACTCGGTGTAATAGCTCAACATACAGGAGTTGAGATTGATCAAGAATTCATTCAGATACATATACTTGACAATAAAGACTTCTCAAAAGCCGTACCATTTGGGATCACCTCTGAACAGCTTGATGAGCACTTCTCCAATCCAGAGCATAACTCTCTAGAAGAATATAAAAGAATCTACTCTGTCTTCGGCTGCTATGAATATTATCAAGAGGTACTAACAACGCTTCAAAAAGCAGGGACAACAGATGCCAAGAAGCGGACAATAGAATTGTTGACGACGATGGGATTGAGGGACAAACCAAATAACGAGCGCTATTCAGCAATAAAAGAAAAAAATTCTCGCATTTGAAAGTGAAGATAATACAGGATTGGATAAAACACTCGCTTTAGCATTAGCCAAGTTGGCAAAACGAGGAGATGGTGAGATTATTGACCATTTGGCAGGAGTACTTAAAAGGAGAAGCTCAGGTAAAGATGAGGATGAGGGCAGAAGGGGAATTGGATTTACACAAGAGCAAGAATTAGCATTAAGGACGTTGATGCAGCTAGATAACCCCCTGGGAAACGATGCACTATTTTCACTAATTTTGACCGCTGATATCGATTCTCGTGTAAAAGTCTTTGTTATTCGAAATCTTATAGAAACAAAAAAAGACTTTTTCCCTAAAAACATGAGGGCATGGATTAAATCTAAGTTAAGTATGGATTCTAGGGACTTTGATTGGCAGGATTTCAAATTTTTTCAAGCTACTTGTAGAATATCAAGTGCTGACATACGGGCAAGATCACGAAAGCAACTAGATGATGCTCTCGAGATGTTTACTAAAGACGGAAGATCAATAGCTCATACACATAAGGAATTGTGTCCTTCTATTCCAGAAGATACATTTATGCAGCTATGGAAATTTACTGGGGGCAATGAGGAGTTAGTAGCAAAGTTTAACAGTTTGTATTCAGTTACAAAAGGCACAGTTTTCAAGGAAGAACTCTTGTATGGTATTGTAAACATTTTAAGCGCGAACAGGCAGATGCTGGCAAAGGTCGTAGATCAGTTAGCCAGAATTGATTTTGTAAGTCAAGAAGGAGCTGAACATATGGCACGGCTGCTCAAAACAGTATGTTTTCTTACTACTATAGATAACAAGCTAGGGCAGCATGACAGTCCAGGGGTATTGGCCATTTTGGATGCGCAAGTTGATTCATTAGACCAACTAAATGCATCATTTAAAGAAGCCGTAGTCTATAAAATAAGAGAAGTATTGCCAAATGATGCAATAGATGCCGAGAAGATACAAAAACTTTGGGAACATTGGGGTAATCTTGACCCAATTTTTGTTTATGCTTCCAAGATGGCGTCATCGAGATATGGTACTACGCTAAGATTAGTTGCTGAGATGGTTGCGGGCATGGATCCTCCGACTTATGATGGTTGGAAAAAATGGAGATATAATTTGAGTGATCGAATAGTAAGTAGTCAAGTAGGGCATCTCACAAAAAAGCAGCTCGATGTATGGAAAGCTGACCATTTTGCAGAGTTAGGTGTCATCATGATTGCAAATTCCCCTAGGGACCTGCCAGATCATATAGCTGGTCAAATCGAGCGGGCTATCCTCGAAGGTCATATCTATAATCCTGATGTCGATGATTCTGATAAATACAAATTTATTCAAGAGAGGCTCGCAAGAACTCACGAATCATTAGTTGCACACCCTGAACAAAGAAAGCAAATATTAGCTGACGAAATTCAATTGTTGCAAGAGGACATAGCAAGGATTGATAGTATCATAAGGGCCGCTAGTGTAACTAGGCTCCAACAAATACTTAGTGTGTTCACAGCGGGACAAAATGTCCAAGTGGGCAAGAAAACTTTCGACGCCCTAAGATTTCTAGAACAATTTCTTAGTAAAGAGCAGTTTTTGGTAATCCAATCAGCAATGAATGCTGCTGTGGAGTTAAAAGCCACTACAGTTGAAGCAACTACATTGTTGAGTACTGAAATCGCTCAAAGTTTATCTGACACAGTAAGAAATATTGAAGAATCTTTTGCTCAGACTATGGACTCCGATATCTTCCAGAGATGTGGTTTAGACAAAGAGCAGCTAAAGAATAGTGGACAGTTTTATCAAAAAAGACAGGAGCTTAAAACTCTAATTGATTTGTATAGGTTGAGTAAGTTAAATATTCAACTTATAGGTAAAGATATGATTACAGAACGAGCGGATAAACAAAGTGAGTCTATCACATCTGTGATTGATGGTCTTAGAAAGTTTTTCAAAGATAATCTTACTTTTCTTCAAGACATTGATAATCTCCAAACGGCTCTCTCTATGGTAGAAAACATAGGTGGGAATCGTCGTTTAGCCATGATTATCACAGACAACCCACAGATACTATTTCAAGTCGGGAAATATCCAATTGGCTGTAGATCATGTCAGAATTATGAGGGAAGGCCAGAGCTGAACAAGGCTCTTGCGGGGTATGTTGCCGATGCACATACAAAGGCTATTTTTCTGATAGACCTAAATAAGCTATCTCCAGAAACTCGGCAAAAAATAGACGCAAGAGGTTTCGAAGAAGTTAAAAACACTATCCCCCAACAGGAATTGTTAGAAGCAAGTGTGGGGAGGTCAATTGCAAAGTTAGTTCAAATGCATGACGGAAGACCCGTGCTCTTTTTAGAGCCTACTTATACACAACTTCATAGAGCTGATCTAAACATGAACACATTTTTTGATACTTTTGCCGAACTAATTGTGGCAGATCCAATGGGGATTCAGCTAGTAAGGGGGGCAGGGGGAGAAAGTGTTACAGTACCTAGTAGCCGTAACCCTAGTGGACAATACGAAGATGCTGCAGCTGGAAACGCGGGACATGCTGGCATGGGAATTAAAATGGGGAGTTACACAATGCCTGCTACAATTATAAGTAGGTTCATCCCCGTTAGCAAATCGGACCAAGAACTCGTTACAATGATTTCACAAAGTAGCCATTAGGGGGGTGGCCTTCGTTAACAACTATTTTGTAGGTGAGTCATCCGTAGCTTTAGCGAAGAAAGGGAGCGGGATACGGGAATCGAACCCGTCTATCCACCTTGGAAGGGTGGCATTTTACCGATAAATTAATCCCGCTGGAGATTTACTACCTATTATAACAAACTCAGGCTAACGTAGCGCCTGGAACTACTGTTGTATATAAAATCTAAAAAAGTATGATGTGCCTCATGGAACCCTATAAACAAACAACATCACAGAGCTGTCTACCAGTCTGCCTTTTACAATGCCACGGAATCGTACCTTCGACTGAAAAAGAGAAGGAGATTCCCTTTGAGGGATTGCTCGATCTGCATGGGGGATATGTAGCAGGGATAGTTACAGCTTTTCAAAGACAGTATTCTAGGAGGATCACTATTTACGTAGATAATGCGTACTTTTGTTCTTTTTTAAAGACTCATTATGACTCAAAAAACCTCGTATTTATCCATCAAAAGGTCAGGGTACAGTTCCTCGAACAATTGAGCTATCCTGTCATCGTTCAAATAGACACTCACCAACTTGGGAACTATGACCACAGCCCGCATTACATCATCATCGAGTCAGCCACACCGGCGACCTTCACCATCCTGGAGCCTGCAGTGGGGAAGAGAATACGCATGAGTAAGAAGAAGCTCGAGGAAAGTATCAAAAGCCTCCGAATACGCCTGCGCTACTGTCCATTGGTAATAAAGGTCGGAAATAAAAAAACATCTCCTAACAAGGAGAATTGATATAATCACGCCATGGATGACATAACTGTGAGACCAGCATTACCAAAAGATGCGCAGCAAATTGCGAAAATTCATGTCAGGACCTGGCAACATGCGTACAAAGGACAGATCCCCGATGACTACCTCGCTAGCCTATCTATTGCGCGGAGGAAAAAACGCTGGGAAAAGATCTTAGCTGCGCCCATACCGGGGACCAGGACTTTCGTCGCAGGACAAGATGGGGAGGTCATCGGCTTTTGTAGCGTCGGTCCGTGCCGTGATAATGATATGGATAGTAAGACAGGCGAGATCTGGTCAATCTACATTGACCCTGACCATATGAAGCACGGAGCAGGCTCTGCCTTGCTCAAGGAGGGTTGTAACTATCTTCGTGAGCGAAGATATAAAAAAGCGACACTGTGGGTCCTCGATACAAATGAAAAGACTCGAAGGTGGTATGAAAAAAGGGATGGGAATCTGAGGGAGCTACTAAAACAGATAATAGAGACGGATTTGAGTTACATAAGTTGCGGTATCAAATCCTGCTCTAATTTCTTAAGAGGACACATGGCAAAGCTAGATATTTCTATCAAGAATGATAGATATAAAAAAGTCCGGGGAGGATCCTCACGAATCCTCGATATTAGCTGTGCTAGCTGTGGTGAGCACCTGTGTTTCTACCAAAAGGACGGCCCCGGGATACTCAAACGGATGTATCTGGACCGGATAAATGGCTTGACCTTCCAATCGACAGATATTCTTGGGGACATCCCACAACTAACGTGTCCAAACTGTCAGAGACATCTGGGGACTCCTATCATCTTTGAAAAAGAAGATAGACTTGCATATAGACTTTTTGTAGGCGCAGTATCAAAAAAGATTAGTAAATGATTACAAGGAATGCCACTTATCAGGACTTTTATACTTCGTATGATTGACAAATAGGTATATTTTAGATACTATATAGGCATATGCAGACACAAAGTCCACAAATACAACTAAAAATCAGCCTTTCGGAGCAGTTGAATGATCATCTGGAGTCAAAGGCTTCTCTACTTGGTGTTCCAGTAACTCAATTTGTCAAATACTTGATTCTGAAGGAAGTAGATAGTGAGAACTATCCTGTTTTCCGCGCTTCCGACAGAGTACAAAAGAATACTCAAAAGGCATTGAAGCAATTAGATAAGGCTGTCGATGCCTCTGATTTCTTTCAAACGTTGAATGAAAGCTAAACTTTCTCCTCAAGTCCAACAAAAAATCCTCCTTTTGAATAAAAAAGACAAAAAGCTAGTTACGCGGATACAAAAACAAATCACCCTATTCGAATCAAATCCAAAAACATCCCTCCTTGAGAACACATAAATTAATCGGTAATCTATCCCATCAGTGGAGTGTTTCAATTAATAAAGATCTTCGAATGGTTTATGTTTTAATCACGGAAGATACAGCGTACTTTGTAGATTTAGGAACTCACGATGAGGTCTATAGAAAGTAACAATCAGCAGTCCGGGTAAAGGCATAGATACGAGATGTAACACTGGGGTGGATATTTAGATAAAAAACCATATACTCTTGCTTATGCACAACCATGCTCCGCACAACTACAACTGCCCACTTTGTCTTGCAATACAGGGCATAGAGAGTGATGCTACTATGATGAAGCAGGCGGACATCTTTTATCGAGATGACCTAGTCATGGCTGCCATAAACTCCAAATTCATTGGAAACAATCCCGGACATATCATCGTCTTTCCCGTGACCCACTACGAAAATCTCTATGATCTTCCTGAGAAAGAAGGGAATAGAATAATGAATATCGCCAAAGAGATAACTCTGGCGTTGAAAGAGATACGAAAGTGTGATGGGACCATGATCCTTCAAAATAACGAGCCAGCCAGTGGCCAACATGCTTTCCATTACCACCTCCATATCTTCCCGCGATTTGAAGGTGATGAGCTTCACGCGAATATGAGCGACTCACGGGTAGCCACGCCTGAGGAAAGAAAACCATTTTCATCAGCGATGAAAGAGTATTTCAATAAATAGTCGTGTTACAATAGCTAAATGTCCCAAAAGGAACCTTCATTTTCTTGGATCGATCTTATTCGCTCCATATACTCCTTGCTAGGCAAACAAAAAGTGCAGTACATTCTGCTCTCCATAGTTCTGATCGCATTCCAATTCAATGCTGTATTGACGCCATTTCTCACGGGTAAGATCATCGATTTCTTTACCAACTACACAGCTGGTAGTAGCCTCTTGCCATTTTACCTACTGGTTGGACTCATCACATTTCTGCAGATCTTTATTTCATATTTCAGACTCACTGTCAAAAGACTCATGGGCAACATACAGACAACCGTTGCCTATAACACCAGATTAAGGGGTTTCGACAAACTAATGTCACTTTCATTGAGTTGGCATGATGCGGAGAGCACTGGGAACAAATTTCAGCGTATTCAGACGGGGACTAATCAGATTTTCTATATCACCAGAGTATTTAATAATGAAGTATATTCTGCACTGGCCAGTTTTGTCGGTATCATTGGTGTCTTTTTTGTACTTCAACCTGCATACGTTATATTTGTCCTCGCTTATCTCATTCTCTTCATTTTTGTATTACGACACTTTTATTTAGCTACCAGGCAGCTTCAAGAAGAACAAAACCAAGCAATCGAGCAGGCTAGTGGAGCCTATGTAGAGGGATTAGGCAACATTCTTGCGATCAAATCTGCAGGAGCACACAAAAGTTTTGGTGCAGGAATATCCAAGACAGAGCTGATTCGCAAAGAGTACGAAATGAAGATCAGGAGAGTGGGGATACAAAAGTGGCAACTCTTTCAAGCACTCAATGGCGTAACTATGGGAGCATTTCTCTTGTTGATAGGGCATGATGTGACTCATCAGATCATCACTATTGGTTCGATCATAACTTTTTTTAACTACGGGCAACAATTGACAGGAAAATCCGCAGACATACTCGATGTATATGATCAGATGATCACCGCAAAATCTGGCATCGGGCGTATGATGTCCATCCTATGGGCAAAAGATAATCTGCATACAGGCACTAAAAATTTTCCCACCAACTGGGATACTATTACGCTGCAAGATGGGGTGTTTCACTATCAATCAGAAGAAAAGGGAAGAGGTGGACTCAGTGGAGTGACCCTGAGTATACAGAGGCATCAAAAAGTTGGTATCGTCGGAAAGACCGGAAGTGGCAAATCGACACTCACAAAGATACTTATGGGTTTGTACCCATTATCAAGCGGAACATATTCCATCGGGTCTACCCGTTTTGAAGATATCAACTATGAAAGTACAGCTAAACATCTGGGAATTGTTCTTCAAGAGTCAGAGATGTTCAATCTATCGCTTAGGGATAACATCACATTGATGAGAAATGTGAAACCAGATCTCTTTACAAAAGCCATACAAATCGCGCAACTAGAACTGGTACTAGAAAAGCTTCCGCAAGGACTCGATACGCTCATCGGCGAAAAAGGGTACCATCTATCGGGAGGTGAGCGTCAACGTGTCGGGATAGCACGAGCCATCTGTAAAGATCCAGATATTCTCATTTTTGACGAAGCGACATCTTCACTCGATTCACAGACAGAGTCAAAAATACAGGCTGGACTGGAAAGTGAGCTAACTCAAAAAACACTTGTCTTTGTCGCACACCGGACTAGCACACTCAAAAATGTCGATGTGATTCATGTATTCAAAGATGGTAGGATCGTGGAATCAGGTAGTTATACTAGTCTGACCAAGGACCCAAAAAGTCTTTTTAACCAACTTTATAAAGTACAACAGAAATGAGGCTTCTAAGAGCGGACTTCTATAATCGAAGCCCCTTGGCAGTAGCACCAGACCTCCTCGGAAAGATCTTGGTAAGAAAGTTAAATGGCAGCACTATCTCAGGGCGGATTGTCGAAGTGGAAGCTTATGTCGCTTTCATCGATGAGGCAGCTCACTCATTTATTGGAAAGACAAAGAGAAATACGTCACTCTTTTTACCTGCAGGACATGCCTATGTCCATCGCATTCATATGCAGCATTGTCTCGACATCGTAGTAGAGAAAGCAGATATCCCTAGCAGTGTCTTGATACGTGCTCTGGAGCCAATTGACGGCATAGATATGATGCGAAAGTTTCGAGGAAAAGAAGGACTCGTAGATCTGACTAGTGGTCCGGGGAAACTGTCTCAAGCACTTCGAATCACGACAGAACTCGATGGAATAGACATTACTGAACCCAATTCGGTCATCTCTATTATCGATGATGGATTTATCCCGCAGGAGATCATCTCGGGTAAGAGAGTTGGCCTCTCAAAAGCCCAAGATGCTTCATATCGTTTTTATATTAAAGACAACCCTTATGTTTCGAGGAAAGGTAGCTAAACTGATAATGGTATAGTTAGCATATGACCGATGAATCCGAAATACCAGATCCTACCGAAGTCACCTCACCACCTGAAGGAGAAAAGCCTTCATGGACGAAGTGGAAGGACAAAATAACCGATACTCGTGAGATGGCTGCGCAAAAGAGGGAAGGGCTTACTGCTGCCCGAAGAGAACTAGCTGCTACAGTACGAAGATCGACAGATGAGGTTGCGGGCACGACTGCGAGGCTCGTTAAAGCGCCAGTCACTACTACACTAGATGCTCTTGCAGCTAGTAGAGAATCTCGACTCCGAACCGATGAAGAAAATAAAAAAGGACTTTTTTGGTAAAGTGGGTAAGTCAGCACGCAGACTCATCATCGGCACCGCGCTAGAGTACGGGACTAGCGCATGGTCACTTGGCGCCTATGGTATAGGCGACGGGATCGCGCTCGTCAATGCGCTTATTGGGAAGGATCTTTATACCGGGGACAAGCTCGACATAATAGATCGCCTCATCTACCTCGGTGGGGCAGTCGTCCCCTGGGCCCCAGCAGCCATCGCTGTAGAGGCATCACAACGTATCCGTCATCGTCTTGAGCTTGCCGCTCACCTCGCACGTAAAGTAAAACCCAGAGAAGACGCTAACAAGAATTCTAGTTCATAATACCTGTGGCTATAGGTCAGCTTCGTACTCGCCAGATGTTCTCATATGCGTCTGATTAATATAATTTGATCTGCTTGATTCAGATAATCTTTGATATGTAATCGGCTCATATGTCACACAATGAATTACTTGAACAAATCAGAGCAAGCTATGAAGCTGACCGACAAAGAAAAGCAGTCGAAGCACGTGAAGAAGCTGAATATGCAGAAGCATCAAAAGTTCTGTTTGACCAGGCTGGAAGTATACTTCGAGCATACGGAGAGCTAAAGAATACAGAAGGGTGGGAAGGTTCTGTCCCCGGTGTTTATGGAAGTGGTAGACGAGTAACACTGTATTATAGAGAAACTCCAATAGTCACACTTCCTACAGAAGGTGAATCAATAAGCCTTAGTATTTCGGGAAAGCCTCACAAGTTTTCCGATAGTAGCGTGTATTACATTAAAGGGACAGGACTCGATCCAGCAGATAAGAAACAAAGCAAAAAAAGACTCTTCTAGTTAGGGTCACACAGTGCATCAGATTGGAATGGTCGACAGCTTTCTCCTGATTTATTTGGCCATGTTGCAGATCTTCTTACAGACATAGAAGGAGCACTTGCAGCAGATGGACACAAACCACATGATGAGATGGTTCAAAGACTAATGGAACGTCTATAATAGGCAAATAAGAGCTAAGGGTAAGTTGACAATTTACAATGATCATTAAACTATTGAATATTCATTGAACATTGAGAAATGCTCATTGAAACTTACCCCATTGTCATCCTGAACTTGATTCAAGATCTCCTCTTCAATTTTGTTTACTGGATCCCTGGGTTACTATTCACTCCGTTCATAGGACCAGGGATGACAAAAAAGAACTACATCTTTCCACCCTCAACACTTCTACGGATTTCTGCGAAGAATTGTTCTATCCAAAACAGATTATGTATGGTCCCTAGTCGATAGGCGAGGAGCTCACGTTGAGTAAACAGATGATGCAGATAGGCACGTGTATACGTCTTGCAAACATAGCAATCACAATGGGAGCTAATGTGGCCCATATCGCGTTTATACTTTTTCGACAAGATATCGAGAGTAAAGTCAACATCTCTCCGGGGCCTTTCATAGAGCTCTAGTGAACTGTAATCAGCATCATAGAGTCGTCCCATACGGGCATATCGAGTCGGGAGAACGCAGTCAAAGGTATCAAAGCCCAGTTTCACCCCAAACAGAACATCGGGAAGGGTACTGATACCTAGTAGATGTCGAGGACGCGGATCACTATGTAGCACATCAGATACCCACGAAACTTCCTCTCGTAGCTCTTTGTTTTCTATGCCGACTGAGACACCCCCCAGTGCCAAACATTCAAAAGGCATCGCGGCAATCGTCTGGGCACTCCATTTGCGCAGATCCTCGTATCGTCCTCCATGTAACACTCCATACATCCGCTGTCTATGTGGTGGAGCATCCTTCTTCTTCTCAAATTCCGCAAGACTTCGTAGTGCCCATCGGTGAGTCCGTTCTGTTGATTCTTTCGTATACTTTTCGGAGGCCTTATTGAGGATGTCTTCATCAAATGCGACGATGAAATCAGCCCCAATCTTTTTCTGAGCTGAGATAGAAAACTCGGGGGTGAAAAGGACTTTTCTCCCATCAATGTGGGACCGAAACTCCACGCCGTCTTTCAGATATTTTTACTCCTGCTGGCTTTTGTTTCTCTGTCCAGTCTTGTTCAGCGATGCCGTGATTGCGACCAAGTGAAAACACTTGAAATCCACCAGAGTCAGTAATGATGGGCTTATTTAGATGTGAAAAGGCATGAACTCCTCCAGCCTGGTTGGACGATCTCCTCTCCGGGGGCAAGTACCATATGATACGTATTGACAAAAATGTATTGCGTGCCAGTCAGTGATAGATCCTCCGGGGCAAGAGACTTTATTGTCGCCTTGGTGCCTACTGTCACAAATGCAGGGGTCTGGACATCACCATGAGCACTGGAGAGGGCTCCACGTCGCGCACGAGTTTTGGAGGAATTGCTGGAAATATCAAAATAGGGCTTCATAGCAATGATAGTATAGCAGCAACTAACTAAAGTTTCGCAGCACTGTAAGCACAGCACCGACAAGTGAAAAAATGATTATCCCACCTCCTAGGATATGTAGATCTGATAGTCGGAACTCAGGGTGACGTGATCCGATATGTCGCGCCTTCCAGAATGTCATGACTATCATTACGGTGATGAGTGTGGTTAAAATGCCTCCTACAAAAGACAAGATGAGGACAAAGTCACGAAAACCAAAGGCGAAGAGTAGTAGTGAAGGAAGAAGTGCGTAGAGCCATGCTTTGCGATGTGAAAAGCCAAAATCATACTCGTACATACCTACAAAGCCATTTGCCACTGTCATAAAGCTAGTCGACATTGTGAAGAATGCTAGTACATTACCCAGAATAAGCATGAAGGGCCCGATCTTCTGTCCGAGACCGATAGTGGCTACAGCTGTAGTCTCCTGACCAGTGACCCCAAGCGTCATAACAGTAAAGAGTAGGTAGACGATACAAGTTATGATACTAGCTACATACACAGCTGGTTTAAAATGCATCTCGTGTCCTCTTAGCGTCTCTCTCATCTGTGGAATAGCAAATGCACCGCTAAAGGCAAATAAGAGGACGCCATAGGGGACGATCCACCTCTCAGGCTTCATATAGACAAAATGATCAAACTTCAGTTTATCAAAAGCAAAAAATCCTATGAACACTACTAAGATAAGAACTAGTGATGAGAGATAGAGTTCATATCGTTTGACAAATGAGATTCCATGATAAGCACCGAGGGAGAGGGCGATATAGTATACTCCTCCCCATAAGAAAACGCTTCCGCCGAAGAAACTGGATAATATTGTACCTAGTCCCACGCAGTAAGCAAGTAACGAACCATAATGAGCCATTCCGTAGATCAGGGTAGTGAACCACTGTGCCTTTTTTCCCAGATAGATACCGACGTACCCGGGAAGCTGATGAATGTGCTTTGTGCGCAGAGTCACTTCCGCCAGCATGACATGTCGCACGGCAGAAATAATGCCTGTGATCAAGATGATCCAAAAACCGATAAAGAAGCCCGTCTGGGCAACTGCAGCAGGGATCGCGAGAATACCAGCGCCTATTATAGAGCCCACTAGAGTCGCTGTAGCTTCCCAAAAAAGTAATGAGCTTAAAAAAGCAGGCATAGTTCAGTGTAGCAAAACAAAGATGTATAAACTCAATACTAAGATCAAATATCAAAACCTAGCTTAAAAAATATAAAAAGAAACATCTCTCAAAGCTCTACTTTTGGCTTTGATCTTTGACTTTTTATCTTTAAGCTTCACTTCACTCTCTTATATACCTCTAGATCTCCATCCTCATCCACTTTGAGATACCGCGGATCCTGTATCAAGGAGTTATAAGCACTCATCGAATCCTTTTGGTCAAACCAATCATTCTGCACATAAGTACGCAATAGGATGACGTAATCAAATCCCTCATATCTAGATGAAAATCGCAATAATTTTCTCCTTTGTGAAAAGTGAGGAGCTAGTGTATCTGAGGCAGCTACTGAGATAGTGTCATCTTCGAGTCGTGTCGCCCATTTGATTACAGTTGGACCGTAATACGGTACACTGGCATGCACACGCGTATCGCGCCTTGCTGAGTAGGGAAGGGGGCTCTGCGTTGAGCTGTGCCAAAGGGTGAATATTACGAGTCCTAGATAAATACCGATCAGTGTAGATTTTTTTCTAAAATATTTTTTTTAGCATGGCTAGACTCTGAAATAGTGCAAGAAAGATGTAGGGAGTAATAACGGCAGTATATTGGTGGATAATATCCACCATATTTTGACTACTACTAATTATATTGATAAAAAAAAGTCGGGCCATGCCCCAAGTAGTAAGATGGGCGATAGCAGGGGGACTCCTCCCAACGGGCCCAGAAGCAAGCTCACATATCGTCGTACAGGCTCTGAAAACAGTCGTTGTAGAAGTAGATCAGGATGACTAATGAGCTCTTGTACAACTTCAATAGGACTATTCCCATATTCGGAAAAACGCTCGATTGCAAAATGCGAGCCAGTCCCAAAATGGGGGATGATGTAGAGGAAGGATAAGAGAGACCAGAAAATACTCACTGCGCCTACGGCTATATACTGACTCTTGTATCGGGTTGCCCCCCAAGCACAGCTATCATGATCTTTCCTCAAGAATCGTTTAGCAAAACGACTCTCTCTCAGGATCAAGTAGGCATAACCTAAGAACATACTCCACCCGAGTGTGAAGCCAACTTGCTCTTTGGTAAGGAGTGCCAACATGAAGAAGAGCCACATGAGAGGCCATCTACGGATTAGCAAAAAAAACCAACCCCACAACAGTAATGGGGTAGCAAATGTCACAGCATGAAACTCATATAGCACACTCCACTGAAGGGGAGGGTAGAGTAGATAAAGGACTCCAGCCAAGGCCCCTATGACGGGCTGCTTGGTATGCACTCCTATCTCATAGAGAGCCAAAGCGCCACTGGCTACTACTATTACCTGCAAAACAAGTAATAGCTCTACAGAGGGAAAGACCCAATACAAGGGGGCAAAGATAGCTAGGAATAGATCATTGTGTAGACCCATTCGAATAACGTTTTCTTTACCGAAAGGATCAGTCAGCTCCATAAAATGTCCTCGAGAAGTGTTGTAGATGATCTGGTCCATGATCCCCAGGTCATAATAGTGAGTAAAGAAAACTTGATGCTTATGAAGAGCAGCAGATGCAAAGTAGAGGGAAAAAAAGATGAAAGCAAGAGATACGATCACCATTGCATAGTGCTTCTTAAGGAGATTGGATAAATGCATTTATTCCACTATACCAAAACAATCTTGTCATACTTAACTAGTTCACCAGCGCGTGAACAGGATCTCCTGTAATGTTCTTTGAGAATTGAAAAATGAAACTGTTACTTTCAATCACTTATTTCATTCCTTGTTTCCCGAATGAAACCTCTTATGCACCTCTTTGAGCCCAAGGTCAGTCACATGTGTATAGATCTGTGTTGTAGCCAGATTTTTTATGACCCAGCATCTCCTGTACCGAACGTAGGTCTGCGCCATGTTTGAGTAAGTCTGTAGCAAAACTGTGCCGCAATGCATGAGGTCCTATGGCAAAAGTAATACCTACTTCCTTACGATACTTTTCGATCATGCGTTCGACAGACCTTGGGGTGAGCCGATATGCCTCATCTGTCTCTTGCTTTGGTTTGGGCCCTGAGTAGCGTATAAAAAGCGGTTTGTATGCATCTTCACGCATCCTTATATAGTAGGATACCGCGCGTTTGGCACTTTCAGTGAGGAATACCACACGAAGTTTACGTCCTTTACCACGGACTGAGAACTCACCATCCTTTAGATTTACCTGATCTCTGTTAAGGGAGACTAGTTCTGACACACGCAGACCTGTCGAAAAAAGAAGTTCTAAGATGGCCTTATCGCGTGCCCCCATGATCTCTGTGTCATCAGGGCCATCAATAAGCTTACGTATTTCATCTTCCTTAAGGAATGTTATCTGTCGCTCTTCGGTCTTACCCAGATCTATCTCCTCAGGAGAGAGGACTTTATGCTTTTTTTTCACTAGAAAACGAAGAAATGATCGCAGCGCCACAAGAAAATAGTTTTGCGTCTGGCGCTTTAGCTCACCTTTGTACGGATTTATATAGTTACGTGATAGGTAGAGTCGAAATTCGCGGACCGTCTCGTCGTCTAGCTGAGTGACCTGGACTTCCTTTCCTTTAAAACTAGGTTGCTTTATGACCCAGTCAAAAAAAAAGTTGAGGTAGTAGCCATACATCTTCACCGTTTTCGGAGATAGATTCTTATCAAGCTCACAGTATTCGAGGAAACGGAGCATAGCTTCTTTGAGTTCCATGCTCTAAGCATAGCATAATTTTCCTATTGACAGGATCCTATAGCCTACTTATACTTTCCATTAAGGAGCAGGATCCTATAGGAAATGTTTTGAGCGCAGGATATGTGGCTAATCAGATAACAAAAACTATCTTAATAGCAACATAGCTTCTGCACATAGAGCTATCTAGCCAATACCCAGGCAGGTGGTTTTTTGGGCACATTGATCGTATATATTGTGTGCTCAGAAAGCCATCTGTCTGGATGGTATCGGTTGCAACCGTGAAAGGCTGTAAAATGCTAGGGACAAGCGCCTACCGAGTCGAGTACGTCTTGCAGGGGCACGCAAGTCCTGTAAAGACCACAATGGCCAGAGAGGCCTTTGGCCCCATACTGAGAGCCATGGATATGTATGAAGCTCGGACAATAGGGGGTAGAATGCCCTACGGCAACCTGGAGGGCGAACTGATTTTGCCTGAAGGGGATGCTGTGCCGGATGGATTTGTGCCATGCACGCTCGTGCGAAGCGTGAATGAGCGATATGGGGTCATGATGACCTATAAGGCTAGTAGGACAACGACATAGCCAACAACCTCTACAATAAGTAGAGACCAATGCTCTGCATGTTGAAAGCAGAGCCATCCCCCCGCCCCAGCGGGGGTTTTTTTACGTCACAGTTTATGTATCTCATGTCTGCTAGCCTTCGGACATGAGTGAGTAATTACTGAGACGTAATCCGTCCTTGTAAACGTTCACTTGCTTGCGTGTAACGCATGAAGTGAAGTTGAACATAGGCGGGTCGGGATCAGGAGGGCAGTGACTTGCCTTAATTCATCATGCCAGATTGACGATGTACATCAAAATGATCAAAAGTCGATAGCAATGATCCCTCGAACTTCGACTATATTCCCAATACCCGCACAGTATAGGGATTCGTAAAAAGACAATCGGGATCATACTTTTTCTTAACTTTTTTGAAAAGCTGGATACTTTCCCTTGGCCATACCTTCTCCATAGTATTCTTCTCACTGAAGAAAACTTTTCCCCAATGCGGGCGAGCCCGAAACCTAGACACGGCTTTCTCTTCTAGCTCATTTAAGAAGGGGAGGCTACAAGGATTTTTCTTACTCACTTGGACATCGACTACTATCACGTCCTTCAAGTAATTTGTCCCCAAGAGTACCTTGTCAGAGCCTCCCATGTATCGCATAGAAAAATTTGCATCAGTCAGTTGTGGATATCGATCACGGTGCTCGAAAAATACGTCATAAAAGCCCTCAAGTTCGCTAGGATCGATAGCGAGAGACATGTTTAGACAGTCAGGGTCATTAAACACCGCGTGAAGCAGCTGAGACAAGAAGATATTTTGTGCGACGACTCCATTTCTTGTAAAGATGTAGCTAGAAAAAGGGACAGTGATATCAATCGCAACAGAGGAAATGGATTGAACAAGTTTGACTATGCCGTGTACTATCTTACGTTTAAATACCCATCGCGAAAGATTAAGTAGTAAAGTGGGGAAATCACGGTCAGATAGATAAGCAGCCCCTTTGGTAAGGGGACATTTGGCGGATGCGATATGATCGATAAGTACCGCCATGACTATCTTTTCACTAAATGGACTGATCACAAACCGTACGTGGTCATGAATGGCTACTAACTCTTTGTATCTACCGAAGAACTCTTTTATGCCAAGTGAGACGATCTGATATCTCACAACATCTTTTTCTTGGACTTCCATCTCGATTTGTGTAATTATGCCCAATGTCCCCAGATTACACCGAAAAGCTGATAGCTCTTTTTCATCTGACACCATTTGGGCCTTGCCTAGCCCATCTACTAGGCTTACTTTTTGCACGCACTCGCCAAGACCACCCCCTCCTCGATAGTAGCCATGTGTTCCTGTCGAAAGGGCACCTACTACTGTCTGGCCACCATAGGATCCTGCAAACGGCAATGTGAAGCCCTGTCTATCCAAGTAGGCACTGAGTTCATCTATAGTCACACCCGCTCCACAAGACACTCTTTTGTCCAGCTTGTTAAATGATATGTGTTTGAAGTGTTCAAGTGAAATCAGTCGCTGTGGAGTAAAGAAGACATCATTGTATGAGTGTGCCTTGCTCACAACGTGCACTTGTTCTTTTCGCTCCCGTGCTTCTTTGACTATCTCACAGACTTCAGCAACCGTTTTGGGAGATACTACCCGATAGCTGACACCCGAGAAATTGGTTGAGAAGTTTTGTATATGCTCAAGTGGTGTACTAGGCATATAGCTCTCGAAAGTCTTGAGTGCTGTATTCCAAACAGCCAACTGATTTCTCTCATCCAGACAGTCCGGATGAGGAGCTATCGCCTTACCTAGATACCAATAGACCTTACTATCTTTCGGACTGTTGCAGATAGCAAAGAAAGACTCTGCCGTATCCTTGGCGCTGACTTTTTTTTCCCTATATATCTATTCATAAGCTGCAATATCCAGGGCTTATTTCTATGGACATTACTGAGGACACCTCCAGGTGAAAGTATCCTGACATCGAGGCGTGGATATCTCTTGGCTAACATAAGAAAAGCAGCTGTCGCATCAAACTTTGACAGTGCGTACCGATACCAAAATCCTACTAGTGTTGGGATAGGGAAACGAGCGACATGATGGGCTTGGCTGCTGACATACACAATCTGCTCAATATTCTGACCACATGGCTGTGTCAACATGCGTAGTGTAACTAACAGGGCAGAGAGAAAGTTTGTCTGATATTGTAGCTCTTGCTTATCTTTCGTTAGTATGACCCGATAGGGCATGTGTATCCCTGCATTGAGGATAAGAACTTGGGGCTTTATACCGATCTTCTCCAGTTGCATGATGCAATTGCTGACGCTCTCAAACGAACTGAGGTCAAGGCAGACACTCACAACACGAGCCCCACTGTGTATCTCTCTCACCTCATGTATTACATCACGCGCCTTATCATCATCACGACAGGCGAGGATCACCTGATATCCCTCTTGCACGTACTTGATAACCAATGCCTTACCGATCCCGGAGTTTGCCCCCGTTATAAGCACAGTCTTCATATCCAGTAGAGAGCCAAGATAGATAAGAGATTAGCGACATAGAAAGGAAGTATGATATTCCTCTTGTTTGACCAACTCTTGTTGCGAGGGAGAGTATCATGAAACTTTCCAGGGATCTTGCTGGTAAGGATCTTTTTATAGCACTCACTCATGATACGCTCTAACCCACCGATAGAAAATGCATAGGGCAGTGGATCCAAGTCAGGAAAGAGCAGACCAAGTACTACACCAGCAAATACAGTGACACTGGGACTTCGCCAAAACTTTAGTCCATCGAACCCCTCATAAGGTGCGTCTTTGAGCATTCCTCCCAGAGCAATACTTAGTCCGGTCAAAATAACTATGATGATCTTGCTTATCATAGATAGTGCAGGGAAGTGGATGAACCAGATCGAGATGAGGACAATATGTAAAAGTACTCCAACACATCTTTTTATCGGTGATGGCCAATGAATACCTAGATGCGAAGGTATCTTGTATTTATCTTGGTTTTCTACACGGATAAATGCTTTATAGATCTCTGTGCTGATCCTCTCGAGTCCGATGATCGACAATGCCACTATCACAAGATTTAGTGATGGGTAAGTCAAAGCCAATACAAAGGCATAAATCACAGCCAGTAAATAACTACGAAATACCTTTCTCCAGTGAAAGGTCTCTACAAGTAGATCTGCATACACACCCCAAAGAATCATGTTGGTTACTCCAAGCACACCAGCTAGCGAGTAAAGCAAAAGGGTAGAATAGGGAGTATCCATGTGCTTATGATATCACACACATTTCGTTCTAATAGATACTTACTTAGTCACTGCAAAGATCATATTAAGGCCACTGTAACCAGCTTTCTCTTGAATGATCTTCGACCTTCTGAAGAAAAAAGTAAAGAGCGTTGAAGAGACAATGGCCCCCTCAGCTATTGGTCCTTGCAGATAGAGTGTAGGTGTTAGGTGGAAGAGTTCCTTTATCTGGGCTCGTAGCTCCGCGATATAGAACTCTTTGACATGGTAGGGATTTGCCGTCCCGCCAAAGAAGACATCCGAAAACAATTTGTTTTGTGTGGAGAGTAGTAGAGTACCGCCTACCTTGAGTGTCTTATGAAGCAATGCCAGAAAGCGATGTGGATCTGCGACATGTTCGATAGTCTCAAATGAAAGTATCACATCAAAAGTATTCTTTAGATCATGTAGGTAGTCTAGAGCATCAGCATGTACAAATCGAGCTCTTTCATCTACACTTCCGTATCGCTCTCGTGCAAAAGTGATAGCCTCTATATCTGTATCAACCCCTACAACACTATGAGCGAGTGGGGCAATGATTGATGTCCCATATCCCTCACCACACGCAATGTCAAGAACTCTTTTGTCTTTCACATACTGCTGGGCAAATTGGTACCTCTGTGCATAATCTTCCATGCGATTTTGGAAGAGGCCTTTCTGATCGGGATCTACACGTTCATGCTGTCTCGTGGAAGAATACGTACGGAGTAGTGTTTGTGCGATACTGGCAATCATGAAAGTAACAAATTTTCTACATTATCTATTCGTATACTATACCATCATACTTCAATGAAATTGGTGTCTGCACAAAGAGTAGATCGTCTTTACTCATCCATCATCTGACAATTTTTTGGATGAGTATGTTGAGTAATTTTGTAATTCAGAAATAAAGAGAATCAAATTCTGTTGCTATACTATATTATGGAAGACTCTGCAGATGGCGCTCAATTTCTCAAACGAAAATATGACTTTCATAACGCCCCTGAGGTAGATCAAGCTGTCCGACGTACCTTTATGCGTACGGGTGAAAGAGTTCCACAGGACCCGTTGCTTCGCATTCAGAATTATCTGAGTCGATTTACAGAAATCACAGATCGAGAAGACTCTGAAAGACGTCAGCATGGAGTTGCTGCGCTCAAAAGAGTATTACATACAAGATTTATTATTAAGCCTACAGATATCCCTGAATCAGCCCTTCTTTTGGAGCAGCGCATTGCTCGAGAACTCGGACATGGAGATGTTGAAATAACTGATGATTTTAGAGAGCAAAAAACCCAACAAATTATTACCGATCAAACCAGAAGTCTTGATAAGTGGGTTGACTATCTTTCCTCAGATGATGCTGAATATCCTGATTGGGCAAAATATTGGACATTGCGATCTGTGGTGGCCATGGGCAAACTAGAAAAGCGCGTCGATGATGCAGGAAAAGAAACGGCACGGTTTACACGAAGATCAAAAGACACAGTTGCTCCATTTCCATCCTTAAATCCTCGGGCACTCGCACTTACTATTGGCTCTATCCGCTCACAACTTGAACAAAAAAGGCAACCCAAAAATCAACGGCACCCCGCGGAAAATAAAAGTGTTAGGCTTGACGATAGTCAGTTTCAGCAACTCCTTTCAACCGAAGATTTTGCACGATTGTATACCCAATTTCTCATCGAACTTCCTGAATATTCAACCGAAGGGTTGCAAGAAACGCGCGGGAGATGGGTTACTTATCCACAGGGCTCAGATCCCACCCCTCTTTCCCAATCCTTGGAAGGGTATCCACTTGAATGGTGCACTGCAAGTGTAGATACCGCTCGCACCCAACTGCAAGGCGGCGATTTTCATGTGTATTATTCCATAGATAAAGATGGCAACCCAATTGTTCCCCGTCTTGCTATCCGAATGGAAGGTAATAGTATTGCAGAATTTCGTGGCATTGCTCCTGGACAAAATCTTGACCCGTATGTGGCTCCTATAGTTGAGCGAAAACTGGAAGAGTTTCCAGATGGGAAAGCGTATCAGAAAAAAGTTGCTGACATGAAGCATCTGACAGAAATAGACCACAAAATGCAAAGTGGTGCGCCACTTGATGCTTCTGAGCTTGTCTTCTTATATGAAGTAGACAGCCCAATTCAAGGATTTGGATATGGGTATAGTAGGGATCCACGAATTGAGGAATTGAGAAATCAAAGAAATCCAGAGTTAGATATGCTGGTTGTTTTTGGTTGTGAGCCGTCTCAGATTGCGCATAACCTAGGAGAGTTAAGACCGGATACCAGAGCATATATTGGACCGCTTGTTCCTGGGATTTTTGATAGATTGCAGGAGTATAATATAGAGCATGTTTATACCTCCTTTCCAGAAGGAAAAATACGAAGACAAAGTGTTGAAATTGGTGGGAAAACAAAAGAACAGCTTCTCAGTGAGCTTGAACAAGCCGGAGTTTATGTAACCTCTTACGCTGAGGACATGATAAATTCTCCGGATTTTACTACCCTGCCCATTCCTCAAACACTTCATACTGTGAGGTTAAAGGTTGGAGATTTAGGACTCTCTGGCAATCCAACAACAGGCCGAGTGTACAGAAAAATGCAAGAATTAGGACTGGACTTATGTCCAGCAGAAGTAGGACCACATATGAGACTCGCGACTAAGGATCAACCACTGGGAGATTACTATTGGATAGTAATGAAACAAATTACCGACTCGGACGGCTATCCTAATGTCTTCCGTCTGGTACGGTATGAGGATGGTCTGTGGTCGGATGCCCGTTGGGCGGGACCTGGCAGCGAGTGGAATCCGGACGACGAGTTTGTCTTCAGTCTCCGCAGGTTAGAAACTTAAAGCCTTTAGAAGCTTTGATACCTCCTTTATAGTGTATCTTAAATGCGATGAAATGTCTAAAGAGCAGCTAACGATACATGAAGATAAAATCTTCAAAGCACAAATAGCATTGCATGACGAAACATTTTGAAAAGCATGATGTAAACAGGATAACCGATTGTATAAAGACGCTCATGGCTGATAGCAGAATCATACAAACGATCTGACATTTAGCCAGAAAGAGACACTACTTGGTTCGATTTTCCTCTCTGGGTGTATGGAGCTATCCGGGCATATCGAACCCTCAGATTAGACCGTTATATCAGTCTACATCATCTGTTGGAAGGGGGAGCATCCCATTTGGCGGAAGGAGGGGGATTCGAACCCCCGAAGGTTTTACCCTTACACGCTTTCCAAGCGTGCGCACTAGGCCACTATGCGACCCTTCCAGTAGGAGCATTTTACCACACCTTGAGCATGGACTAAAGCGTAGGGAAGGGCAGAATAGCCTTTCATTTGTTACAATGTCAGCAACTCACATTGAGTTCAGTAGGAGGGTTGGCAGAGCGGTTAAATGCGCGAGTTTCGAAAACTCGTGGGAGCAATCCCACACAGGTTCAAATCCTGTACCCTCCGCATTGGTCACTGATGTAGTTTCAATTTGTTAAACTAAAAAAATGGAGGCGGCAGAGCCTATAGAACATGAAGGTGTCAAACCTCAAAGAATGATTGTTGAAATAGGACCTGGCGAACGGGACCGAGCTCTAATCAATCGCCTATTTTCCGACCAGGGGACCTTAAAATACTTTGGTGGGGACAACAAAGAAGCACTTTTTGAACTTCAGTCAGGTGATATGTTTGTTGAGGTAGACTTACTCCCAAGTCAGAGCGTAGATGTCTTCAGACATGGAGATCATAAGGCTATGGATTATAGCCACCTACCATATCTTAAGAAATCGTTCGAAGCTCGCTTACCTGATGGTGTACAAGGGGAATTAGTCCATGCAGATGGCACACACTTGCCCTTTGATAGGGAAGCTGTGGATATCATATTTATCGCGAATGTCCTTAGTGGTCACATAAAGGATGATACGCAGACGCTCGAGGATGGAGTTATTGGCTTTACTGCCTCCGAAAAAGAAGTCCAGGTAGAGAAACAGCGCCTCATAGCGGAAATTAAACGGGTTCTACGCCCTGGAGGAATGTTTATCGTCGAAGAAGAATTTCCCCCCTATCGTTCAGGTAGGGCTGCCCTTAATCGAGCTCTTGAAGAGTTACAGATAGATCAGGATTTTGAAGTAGAGACAACAGATGACGGCTATAGGCTCATACTAAAATTAACTAAGCGAAATGAAAGTTCCTTGAGCAATTAATAATTGGTGAAAGCACTTATGCAAAAGATAACTCCGTTTTTGTGGTTTGATAAAGAGGCTCGTGAAGCCGCTACTCTCTATATCTCACTTTTCCCGGATTCAAAGATCAAGAGCACGACAGTTATGAATAACACCCCTTCAGGCACCGTTGAGATACTCAGCATTGAGCTCGCAGGGCTTGAGGTCGGACTCATGAGTGCAGGCCCTTACTTCAGATTCACCCCTGCTATATCCTTTACCGTAGCATGCAACACAAAGGACGAAGCACAAACCCTCTGGGACGAGCTATCCAAGGGCGGAATGGCCCTCATGGAGCTTGGCGAGTATCCGTTTAGCGAGAAATTTGGGTGGATCCAAGATAAATTTGGCCTCTCCTGGCAGATCATGTATGTCGGAGATAGTCCAGTAAATCAAAAGATAACCCCATCACTGATGTTCGTAGGTGAGCAGTTTGGCAAAGCAGAGAAAGCCATGAGTTTTTACAAGTCTGTTTTTCATGACTCGGAAATTATTGACATCATGCGCTATGGCAACGGAGATGGTGAGCCTGAGGAAGAAGGGATGATAAAGCATGCGCGTTTTACACTCGAAGGACTCCAGATGTCAGCTATGGATAGCTCACTTGATCATGAGTTTTCTTTCAACGAAGCATTTTCATTTGTGGTGAATTGCACAAACCAAGAAGAGATCGATTACTACTGGGAAAAACTTTCCGCCGATCCAGACTCAGAGCAATGTGGGTGGCTGAAAGATGCCTATGGTGTCTCTTGGCAGATAAATCCAATTGCACTGGATGAGATGCTAAAGGACCCAGATCAAGAGAAAAGGGACCGAGTAACCCAAGCAGTACTCAAGATGAAAAAGCTCGATATAAGGCAGCTAGAAAAGGCATACAACGGAAAATAACCTTCTTTACATAAAGCCTATAATATGATATAATCTCTCCACTCACTTCTAAAACACCTGCAGGAGGTACTCTTTGAAGACCGTGTACATCATGCGTGGTGTTCCCGGAAGCGGGAAGAGCACGCGGGCCAAGAGCCTGGTCGGGACGACCGGAGTCATCCACTCGACGGATGATTATTTCTACGTCGATGGTTTGTACCGATTTGATCCCGCCCAGCTCAAGGCCAATCATGATAAGAATTACGCCGCATTCTGCAGCAGCCTCCAGGAGGGCGTTGAGATCGTCATCGTGGACAATACCAATGTCCGCAGGTGGCAGTATCAGCGCTACGTTGACGCTGCCAGAGATGCTGGCTACACTATCGAGATCATTGTGATGCAGCACCCGGACCCGCAGGTTGCTGCCGATCGCAACATCCACGGTGTCCCGCTGGACACGATTCAGCGGATGATCGCGGAGTGGGAGCATTAACTGCCCAGCCCAGAGCCGTCTAGCCCAACAGCTAGGCGGCTTTTTTTGTCACAGTCCAAAATAAGGTACAATATACCCATGATAGGGCATACGAAACTATTGCTCTTAGTAGGTGGTGCAGCACTTACTATCCTACTGCTCAGAACTCTTCTCATCCCCGTGGCTAACACTTTACCTAATACACTGCTCACCCCAGAGATCTCCGCTATGCCTACTGCTGTCCCTGTAGACCCAACTATCATCTATGCCAATCCCACAACAAGAGTCGAGTCGACTCCGCGCCCCACTGACCCTATCCAGATAGCCCCTCCCCCCACAAACATCCCAAATAACCCCAAACCCACTGAACCAGAGGACAATGCTAGTGGACCTCGACCTCAAAATGCATGTACCACTAACGCTGATTGTGGGGGTGGTTGCTGGCGCTGTGATACGAACTATGGGAGATGCGTCACCGTATGCAACAACGAACCATGAAAAAATACATTCTTGTCCTGGACCAAGGGACCACAAGCTCACGAAGTATTATCTTTGATAAAAAGGGAAGTATAATCGGGGTCTCACAAAAAGAGATCAAGCAGTACTTTCCGCAACCCGGGTGGGTAGAGCATGACCCAATGGAGATCTTGGCTACCCAAATACATACACTCAAAGAGGTAGTAACCAAGGCGAAGATAGATCCTCAGGATATCGCTGGCATAGGGATCACCAACCAACGTGAGACAACGGTGCTGTGGGACAGGGATACAGGTAAGCCTGTTCACCCTGCTATAGTGTGGCAGTGTCGTCGGTCTCATGATATCTGTGAGCAGCTTCGCAGACATGGATATGAAGAGATGTTCAAAGAAAAAACTGGTCTGGTACTCGATGCCTATTTTTCCGGGACAAAGCTGAAGTGGCTATTTGATACATATCCAGATCTCTTACCGAGGGCCAAACGGGGAGAACTCTTGTTTGGCACGATAGACAGCTGGCTCCTTTTTAATCTCACAAACGGGACCGTGCATACAACTGATGTCTCCAATGCTTCACGGACATTACTATTTAACATACACAAGCTTGAGTGGGACACTGAACTTCTGGAGATAGTAGGTGTTCCTAGGGAGATCCTTCCTAAAGTCAAAAGTTCCAGCGAGATTTATGGGCAACTGGATAAGAGATACCTGGGGCTTGAGATCCCGATCGCAGGGATCGCCGGAGATCAACAAGCAGCTCTATTTGGTCAAACTTGTTTTGACAAAGGGGACGTGAAAAACACCTATGGGACAGGGTGCTTTATGCTCATGAATACCGGTACGAGTCCTGTGTCATCCCGCTCGGGTCTGCTTACTAGCATCGGTTGGGAGATCGGTGGAAAAGTGACCTACGTACTAGAAGGGAGCATATTTATCGCAGGGGCAGTGATCCAATGGCTCCGGGATGAGCTACAGATCGTCAATACTGCAGCAGAAACTGGGATTATCGCCAAAAACGTTGATGACAATGGCGGCGTCTATTTTGTACCTGCCTTTGTAGGGCTGGGGACGCCATACTGGGACATGGATGCCCGAGGTATTATCTCTGGTCTAACACGAGGAACAGGAAAGGATCATATCATCCGAGCAGCCCTTGAGTCTATCGCCTATCAGACAAAAGATGTCCTTGATTGCATGAAAAAAGACTCGGGGATATCTATCAAGCTGCTTAGAGTGGATGGGGGAGCTAGCGCCAATGATTTCCTGATGCAGTTTCAGGCTGATCTTTTGGGGGTCAGTATCCAACGGCCAAAACAAGTCGAAACTACAGCTCTTGGAGCTGCATATCTAACAGGACTGGCCACAGGCCTATGGAAGGATAAGGACCAGTTAATACAATCCCATGATCTAACATCCTTTACTCCAACGACAGAAAGGAAAGAAATTGAAAAGTATTACAAGGGCTGGCAGAGAGCAGTAAAAGCTGTTCTCAAAAAGGTTGATTAGCAAGCTCTTCTTCTGTAGGCTCAGGAGGGAGAAACTCTTCTCCATTTGGCTGGTGCTGTGTAGGATCCTCCCCAGGACGGAGCCACTCAACGTAGGCACATCCAGTAGGCTCTCGCTTTGCACTATCCCATCCCGCTGTTGAACATTTCTTCATCTTCTTTCCTGCAGCTGTTGTATAAAAGACGAGCTTTTCACCACAATCAGGACAGTCTTCATCCAAAGGCTCTGTCTTACCGCTTATCCACTCGATGTAGTCACATCCTTCGGCTGTCTTAGTCTCCTTATTCCATGTATTGGTTGAACATTTCTTCATCTTCTTGCCAAAGCGTGTCACCTGCATGACAAGCGCAGATCCACACTTTGGACACTTTTCATCAAGTGTCTGTGGCTCGGGGGTGATCCATTTTACATAGTCACATCCTTCATTCTGACGAGTGTCTTTGTTCCATGAGCCGGTAGAGCATCGTTGCAATTGTTTACCTGTTGCGGTCTCTGTTATTGGGGCCAGGGGCGACCCACATTTAGGGCATGTAGTGTTATCCATGTGAGAGATCATAACAGAATTTTCATTGTTCATCTACCACTTGAGTAATATCCAGGTGACACACTAGGTTTTTTTGTATTTTGCAGTACAATCCCAGTATGGGAGTAAAAAGGAAAAAACTTGTGCGACCAAGAGAAGGAAGAGTGATAGCTGGCGTGTGTATCGGCCTCGCCAATCATTTCGATATAGATGTCACACTAGTCCGTATCCTCTGGGTCCTGGCTCTATTCCCAGGGGGTATCCCTGGTATCCTCCCATACCTCCTGTGCTGGCTTATCATCCCCTCAGAGTAGTATGCATAAACGTCTGCGTCTCAGTCGTTCGAAGGTAGAGCTATTCATCTCTTGTCCACGGTGTTTTTATCTAGATGTTCACGATGGTATCACTCGTCCCTCTACCCCTCCTTTTATGCTCAATAATGCTGTCGATCACTTGTTGAAACAGGAGTTTGATAGCTACCGCGCACAAGGTATAGCACATCCGTTGATGAGCGCCTACGGACTACAAGCTCGACCCGTCGATCATGAAGAGCTAGAGAAATGGCGACATAACTTCACGGGTATCGAGTATACACATACGTTGACAGGGATCACTTTTTACGGAGCGATTGACGATCTGTGGAAGGACACTGATGGCAAATACATCGTAGTCGACTATAAAGCAACCGCCAAAGACTATCCAGTCACTGAGCTCTATGATGGAGGATGGCATGACAGTTATCGACGCCAACTGGAGTTTTATCAATGGCTCCTGACGCAAAAGGGGATGAATGTTTCCAAAACTGGGTATTTTGTCTACTGTACTGCAAAAAAAGATGCTAAAGCATTTGATGCAAAACTTGAGTTCAGCATCAACTTGATCCCGTACAAGTACTCACGAATGGATAGAGCCAACTATCGTCGAACTAAAAAAACGTCCTTGATGCCCAGACACTACCTCAGGCCGACTCTGAATGCACATATTGCAAATATCGAGAATCAGCTAACATACGTGAGCATGGACAGCTTTTCTAGGTCTTTTCCGCGCTGGAAAGGTCTTTCAATAAATACAACGACGTGAGGACTATCCCAGACATGACCCAGAATACCAGGCCACCAAAAACCTCATAAAGCGCGCCTGATAGAGTAGGGGAGATAGCAGCAGTGAGCGCCATGATGGACTCATCAATACCCATTACCTCACCTTGCTTGCTCTCAGACACAGCGCTTGACAGAAGTGCTTTAAATGTAGGCATGGTGAGAGAAAAGCCAAGATTGAGAATATAGTAATAGAGTATGTATACCACGAGCGAGCGGGTTGTGATGATAAAAAATAATCCTAATCCAATGCAAAAAAGGCCAATCAACAATGATTTTACAGTTCCGAAACGCTCTACAAATCGCCTCACCATAACTCCTTGATTGAATATCAAGAATGAACCAAGGAATAAGAGAAACCATCCTAGTTGGTTTTGTCCAAAATTAAAGCGATCAATAATAAAGAGGATTGCTATCGCGGTGTACCCGGAGAAGACGATCCCAAACAACCATCGTGTCAAGAATAAGGTGTTAATATTATTTCTGCCTTGATAGCTCTTGATCTTTTCAAGGATATTCATATGTGCAAATGGATTCCACTCAATGTGACGGGTACGCTTTTCTTCGGGGAATGATTCTCGCAACGAGAATGCTACCCAGATCATCGTGCCCAGGGAGATACATCCAGCAGCTATGGCAGTGCCTACGTACCCATAAGAGGTGCTGCTAGTGAGGCTTCCGATAGCCGGACCTATGAGAATGGCCAGTCCCATCGCTGCTCCTGATAGTCCGTACACTTTTGATCGCTCGGCGGGGGGGGTAATGTCTGACATATAGGCAAATGCGACAGCACTATTGCCACCAGTGACTCCGTCAACTAATCGTGAAAACCCTATCATAAGCAACGGTAAGGCAAGGGGACCAATAAATTCAGTGGGGAGGAAGTACGCGAGTCCAAATAGTACCCAACTACCCACAGTCCCAGCATAGCTGATAAGCAATACGGGCTTTCGACCATATCTATCTGACAGAGCTCCCAGGTAGGGGGTACCCAGGAACTGAAAAAGAGAATAGATAGAAATGAGGATGCCATAGACGACGGGCGACCCATGATAGGCCTTCACTATAAAGGGGAGGACAGGAAAGAGCACCGAAAAATTCAGCATATTCACAAATGATAGGAACAAAACCGATAGAAGGTCTTTACGCATACGCAAAGTATACCCCACTCTTTACAGCTGTGTGTTAGTCACATTAGAATAAGATCAATGCTTAAGTTGCCTAAGATTACAGTTTTATTACTGATAATATCCACTATCTTTGTATCACTTCTGGGATATGGGACACTTGTTCTGTTTACTACACTTGACGAAAACACCAACAACAACTCAGTTAAGAGTAAATAGTCAATGGTAAAGTAGGAGTATCTCAGTAGATTATTGTCCTGGTGCTTCTTTCAGGTCACAAACACAGTCCGTATCTGTACGACACACTCGAGACCGACAGCGCTTCACCTCAGCGCCATTCTCTCGAAAACTATAACAGAAATGTGCTGCCCTGCAATCACTGTTTCCCTCACAAGTAGAGTTACACATGGCTTGGCTTCTCGCTCTTGTGGGCTGTGCAAACCTATTTACTGCACCACTGGTAGGTCGTGGGCTTACTAGTGGGGCTACTCGGGACTTTGTAAATGGCTCAAGGCCTCGACAGGACTCAAATACCTGTATACGACTTGCAGGACGTAGACCACGAGGGGCACATGTCCCACGATAAGAGACTGAGCCAGTCCCATCGCCAACACTATGTCTCCCATAGCGCCCAGTAAAGCAGTGCATAGATATCACATCACCGGTTGCTGTTCTCTTGGCATAGGCAGCACAATCTCTATTGGTATTGCAGGACTCACCACATCTGAGTCTCTCTCGCGCTGCTTGTGAATCAAGTGTCAAAGCACCATTTATGATAAGGTACACAAAACCTGCAAGGCCACATAGCATCGCTGCGATGACTATCATTTGGATGTAGGGCTGTATGGATTGCCTTTTTATTTTCGGCATAATTATTGTGTTGAACTTCCTGCATTTCCTATTAGAGCTGCATTATCCTGCGCATTTACCGTACCATCAGACACGATGTCACAACGGACATCGGCACTTCCATAGCTGCGAGCACAAGTAGCAGCATCAAGCGTGTTTACCTCGCCATCACCATTGACATCAGAAGCCTCTGTATAGGTTTTGACTGTAGATCTAGTACCGTTATCTTGCAACTGCAGAGAATACTGAACACCGTTGGTCCTTGAAAGTGTTCGTGATGACCCTTGTTCTTCGCCGCCATCAGCAAAAAGGAGTGTATTTCTAACATTGAAGGTGCCTTGTAGTGGCACATTGCCTACTAAACTAGATACACGAGAGCTTTGGCCTGGGCCAAGTAGGACTGGCTGACTTGAGGTGACGCAGCTCCCTGACCCTGAACACACCTCAGTCCTGATCCCGGATAGCGTTCGTGACGAATTATTTTGCATGGTAAACGACGACATAAATGATTGAGAAGATCCACTACGTGATGCTGACCCCGTGCCTCTTCCGGTAGGTAAGAACCCCTGAGCAGGTCGGTTACAAGCAGCATTAAATATCTCATGAAGCTTATTTGGAAGATCGGAGAAGTTTATAGTCTCGTTGGCAACAGACTCCATAAAACCTCTATCCCCATCTGGAGTTGCCACAAACACGCTAAATTGTGCTGAGCCTGATTTCGACTCTCTGTATGCGTCTGAGTACGTCTTTGTAGTACATTGAGGCGAACAGGATGGACGATTATTGTTGAATTTACCACTCACATTAGCATCTGGCTCGCATCCGTCTGCTTTTTTATCTGAACCACCTCCACTCATCGCAGGCCCGTTGCCAAAAACACACCAGGCTTTTTCTTGGAGCGCATATTTGCGCACCGACGGAAGACCATCAGAGATAAACACAGTGGTGCCACGGATCCCTTGCTGCAGGGCATCGTGAATATTGGTCCAGTGCTTATTTCGCGGAAATGCAAAATCGGCATCAGTGATAGTCCTCGCACTCTTAGGGGATGAAGAGCCCTCAACGTCTCTATAAAAGAATTGTCGGGTGACGGTAATATTATCATTTCTGGCAAAGTCTGCCCGTGCATAGTCGTTTATGGCAGCCACCAGATTAGTCATCGAAGGCTCAATGAACTGACGCATAGTCTCAGATGCATCAATAAGGAAATGTACATTAGTAGAACAGGGACTAGGGGGTGGGGCAGTTTCTGCAGTAGGTGTCGCTGTCCGTGAAGGTGTAGGTGTCCTTGGGGGCGTCTGCGTTGCACTTGGTGTTGTGATGATCGTTGTGGTTGATGCTGAGCATCCGTTAGTAGATATAGACTGCTGGAAATACTCAGGGGTGCCAGCACGGCCACTTCTATTACCCTGTACGTGATACTCAAGCTCTATAGTCTTTGGTGTTCCATCAAATACAAATGCCGGGACAGAGGAGAAATAATACATATCAACAGCGGCATCTTGGTTTAGATCGGGATCAGGATGGCCACCACTACGTAGACCTAGATAGACAGCTCGACCGACCATTGCGCTGTACCCCCTCACTAAAGTCAACTTTGATGTTATCTATTTGTTGTCTACTAAAGCTCATCCACATACGATACCCGACAGGGGAGCGTCGACCGGTATCACTACCACTCACTTCATCGGCATTACCTAGAACATATGACTGACCACTACCTCCTCGGATAAGGATACGGTCTATAACTGGATCTATCTCAACACGGAATGTCCCACCACATCGCAAGGCTGCAGTGCTAAACCTATTACCCTGAGGACTAGAAGACGTGCCCCCGCCTGTCTGTGGTGCCTGTGTAGTTGCGACAAAGGTAGGACCAGGCGTCCCTCCACGTAGAGCTCCTGTGGGGAAGGGGTCTCCTGATGGGAGTCTGAAACCAGATGGGATGGGGCTCAGCCCCCCTGATCCACCAGTGGTCCCTCCACCCGCAAATCGTGACGTTGGTGTCGGTATGTTGGGACACTGTTTGCCGTTGGGAAATCCTTGACATCTTCCTCGACCAGCAGCTCTCCCTATAGTGAAGTCGCAGTGGAGCCGAATGCTCGAATCAGTTGCATCTGTATTATTACAATCCCGGTCATTGCGACAGTCAACACCACAATTACCTCCGCTACCTCCACCACCGGAGACATCATCACATCGATCTCTCTCTCCTGAAGCAGCAAGGCATTTTTTAACACGCATATCACATGCCAAAGTGACCTCCTCACCTGAAGAGTTAGTAACTGATCGCATACAATCTGAGTTTTTACTACAGCTCATCCCACAACCACTAGCTCCTGCTGCCAGGGTTTGTGTCTGCTGACGTTGTTGGACCGTCACACGTGCCCCAACCAACGTACCAATACCTGCCAGAAGCAGGGAAATAAGTGTAAGAGTTGTAGCGATCTCACCACGTCGCGATTTCATAGGCACATACATCATCATAGCACAAAGCCAACAGCCACTACAAGTAGCCCCAATCCAATAATCACAACAGAGTAATCAAGTAGTCCAGCACGCGGGAGCTGCGTTGAACCAGTTTGGTTATTTGTGGTAGTAGCTGCGGTAGGATTTGCATTGTTTTGTGATGAGGCAGTAGTAGGGCCAGATCCACCCCCTACTGTAGCAGTGGTGGGAGTTGTCGAAGCACTTCCTGAGGGGGTCGAAGGTGTGATCGATGCCTGAATGCTTGTAGGAGTACCAACTCCAGTAGTTGGGGTCGTAGTTCCAGCTGGAGATGTTGGTGTCAGTTGCCCGCAGGTCAATGTTGCCTGATCGGTTGAATTAGCTTCACAAATGGATGCCACTCCAGCTAGTTTGACGCTACAGCGATAGGGGATACCTGACTCCATGGTAAATGAAACCTTAGTCTCATTTGTGGGGATGCAGTCATCTTTAGCAAGTTTAGGAATAAAGGGGACAAAGGCATCTCCTACTTTCTTCTCTATACGATAACAATATCCTGTTGCACCCGGGACCGCATCCCACTCACACAGACCGCCATCCCCGCCACATTGTTGAGGCGGCAGGGTAGGGGAGGTAAATGGGTTTTGTGGTGCTGCTGTAGGCTCATCCGCTCGTTCTCGTATGTCCTGCTGTTGCGTTGTCAAGAATAGTCCTGCTACAAGGGCAATGAGGATGACTATCAGACCGCCAGCGATTAGTATTCGTTTGTTCATAATCATTTACAGGTAGGACAACTCATCCGAACATTTAATAGGGAACCATCTAACGTACAAATACCTGTCGGGGTGATAATAGCCTTTGTTGGCGTTGGAGTTTTAGTCGGTGGCACTGGAGTAGCTGTTGGGATAGGTGTCTCTGTAGGCTCACCTGGGCCTCCATCTCCTGGAGGGCCTCCACGATCATTACAACTCACTGAGAAACGCTGGACACAATACTCTGGAGTCTTGATAGGCACGATGTGGTCATCAAGTCGATCTATATCACAGCGCAGCTTCACGTCATAGACCCCTGCATTAGGATAGGGGATAGATGGCTGCCATAGTATCTTGCCTCCAGCTTGCGAAAGCTCTGTTGCGGTGACAGTGCGACATTGGTCATCGGGGGCACTGGATTGGCCATACTGATCGCCATCTATACAATATGTACCTGGAGCACTAATAGCTACTTCATATCGCTGAGTATCGCCAGGACGTGGGCATTGGTTGGGGAAGGAAACAAATGAGAACTTACATTGATTAGATGAACAACTTAGCTTAGATGGATCATTTGGGTCGGGTAGGGTAGTGGGCTTCTGACAGGCAGGGCAACACACTTGCTGTTTACACTCACCACAAGCACCATATGAAGATGTCGTTGGGGTCTTCCCGGTTACACCCTCCAATTCGAGTGTATATGTCATGCAAGCCGAGCCTTGCGCTTGACGTAGCCGAATTACTGTCGGTGTAGGTAGTAGTAAACCTGAGGCATCTTTTGGATACCCACTACAATCAAACGTCTCAGTTATACCTTTACTATCCCGAACTACTAATTGTTTGCACTCAAAACAGGCAGGCCCGCTGAAACGAGGGTTTAGCTCGATGAGTCCAGGGCCGACTTCGTCACCTTTTTTATAAGACTCCTCCTTGATCCCGCCATCACAATCAAGACCTGATTCACTACAAGAACATTGCTCGGGGACTGTTGGGGTGACCTCCTGAGTACATTCATTTCTCAATGATGTAGTGGCATTACATTGAGCGAGCTGTGGGTCCGTGTACTCAGCAATACATTTAAAGCCAGCAATGTTATCACAATTCACACTGTTTGCTCCATCGCGACATACCTTGCTAGCATCAAATGAGTAAGTCAAGACATCTTGTAATGTCGCGGTATCCAAAACCTCACTTTTCTTGAGCTCTTTTCCAGAATCATCGATCAACTTGAGTCGATAAGGTCCTGAGATAGGGGAGCCAACATCAAGACGACAGCTCACACTACTTGGGACGCATTGTTGTGGGGTACTTGCTCTATTGAAAAAGGTTATACGATCTCGTAGTGCAAAAAGGAGCGTGACCACTACGAATAGTACCATGAGTCCTAGATATGCTAGTTGTCTTTTATCTTTAATAAGAGATGTATTCATAGGTTATAAACAGACTTTCTGTGATCCTATCTGGGGACACTCGATTTTTAATTTTGGTTTTAGCGGAACACACGCTGCAGGTGTTGGAGTAGAAGAGGGTGGGGGAGGCCCGCCTGATGGAGGGGTTGTATTAGCACCACAAACTACGGTCATCCTTTGCCTACACTCAAAATCACTCAATCCCTCAGGAATACGATCTGGTTCTGCTCCATTGAGAGTAGGGAATTCACCAACTCGGCAAAGCAAGCGAAGATCATATACACCAGCATCAGGATAAGGCACCTCAATGATCTCTTCGCTTTTTGTAGTCTTAAAACACTTAGTTTCGCCTGTAGTGCCATTGTCTTTATCTGTCATAAGGCAGTGCTCTACTTGTTCACCAGAGGATACTCTATGTCGAACCCTGATCTGGACCGTACTCCCCGCTGCAGGACACTGCTGTCCTCCAACTATATCAAACGTACAACCCGGACTTTCACTACTGGGGATCTCACAGCCTCGGGCACCGGCACTACCGGCAGATAGAGAGGGGAGCTGCTCAAGCGGCTGACACGATGGACAACATACTTCCTTTTCGCATGTCTGACAAGTTCTAGTAGTCCCATCCTTGGCAACTAACTCGGTCTTATAGGTAGTACACGCTGTTACCTGAGCCTGATGGTAGCGTATGGTATCATCACATTGATATCTACGTACCTCCTTGCCGGCAGCATCTTTTACAACTGCATAATCGCAGTTGAAACAGGCAGGAAACTGCATCTTTATTTCAACAAGACCAGGGCCCTGTTTCCCCACGTATTTTTTATTGATATCTTCACGGATGAGAGTACAGCCATCTTCAGGGCTGCATGCACAAGACTGTGGGGGGGCCGGTGTCGGCTCACCCCCTGGCTTAACGCATTGTTGCGTCTGTTTGTCAGACTTAGCGACACAAGATTGGTTCAGGTGTATTTGTCGTACTTCACACTCTACTTCTTCGCTTTCTTGCAGTGCGACAGGCACTCCCGTGGAGAAAGCGAGAGGGCCCCTGGTACTGTCTGAGCAACTATACTCTGTCGATGCGATCGGCTCCTCGGGGACTCTCTTGCCACCTACATTTTTGTAAACAGAGATTAGATATTTGGTGTTTTTGGCTTCACTACTCAAGTCTTCGCAAGATACTCTACAGTTGGCATAGATAGGCTGACATGACAGAGGTTCGGCAGCCCTATTACGTACCGTTGCTTTATTTTGGACAACCCAAAAAGATGTCAAGAAGGCTCCCACTATAAGAGCTATCGTGATAAGTGACAATAGCAAGATCCTTTTGTCTTTCTTCAACACTCCTAGTAGTACTAATAATTGGCTCATTTAACGCGTAGAGCTACATCCTTCTGGACAACTTAAAATAGTAGTTATGCCTGGCAATTCACATCGCTCCGCTTCAGTTGGAGCTGGCTCCGAAACACTTGGTGACGGTGTAGGTTCGACCGGTGTAGTATCTTCTTTTGATGTCGTAGGTAGTGTGGTATGTAGTTTGCAACAAAGTTGAACGCGTGTAGCGGGCTGTAAACTGCTAGATATACCATCGCCACTAGCAGTACCATCCTGCGGCACAGTTACGGTCCCATCAGATGGTGATGTGGCGTCCTGGCTTGATGCAGCGATCTGAGTAACGATCTTATTGACCTCCTGTGCACCATCCGGACACGTCTGACCGTCCCAGACGACTCCACCTTGTCCAGTACACATAGCAACCTGATTTTGTTCTTCTGCCTTATTTTGCAACGTTACCGCATTACGGATGAGGGTTGCTGTAGAAAGCCCAGCCGCAACCGTAAGTACGACCACAACCAGCCCCTTGAGACCCGTGACTAAGGTGTGTGATGCCACTCCCCTATGTACAGGAGATTCGTTAATAGAAGACAGCCCTTCTGGTAGTGGAGTGTAATTCATGTTGTGTCTTGTATAGAGTACTCATTTCATTGTCACAAAGGAGAAAATAAAAATCAACTGATGATTCTCTTCTGTCTTTGCAACGGGGTAGGGAAGGATTTGCCCCTTGTGACAATATAAATCTAATTTTATCAAGGCCCATAGTAGACTTCTTGAGATATTTTGATTAATTGATAAATAGAGGAGCTAGAGAGGGGGTCTGAAATACGAACATAGTCAAATAGGGAAGAATTAGTCAATAATAGTCGAAAGTAAAAATCACAAGCTCCCCTTCGTTGGAGAGTGTAGACGTCGTAAAAGATTCATTTTACGACGTTATGTAATCACTTCTATCTACCAATAAATGTGCCATCTCTATGGTTGTAGGCAAGGATAACATTTCGCGGTCCACACATCGTTTCAATTCTTAGGACTGATCCTGTGAAATCACCAAATACCAACACAAACTAAGCATAAGCAGAAGTACCTTACTGCCGGTCTAACACTTACTAGCACCATATCTGGCGGCTGCTAGTCATAAGTGAGCGAAACCTAAGCCAAAGGGCAAGAGCCCCTTCCCGGGAGTGGTTACATATGATTTATTTGGCTTGTTTTGACAGTCAATTCTTTTATTTTTGTGCTTATTTACTGGTGAAGCAGAAGCCAGGAGGGATAGTACGAAAAAAATACGTTCGTTATAGTTATCCACACCCTTCCCTAACGGACGTGTGTTTATTAGAAAACTATAGGATATGTATTATGGGATAATATATTATAGGCCACCACTCTTCTCTGCTACTTCCCTCTACCCTGCCTTGCTTCTACCTATGTCAAAGCTTTTCTACATTTTACTCAAACAGAGACATAAAACCGCTAGAGACAAGGATCAGTAATAACTTAACATGCTTTCTTGGACGTCGCTAAATGTAACACAGATTCCTACCACCTGATAGAGAGTAGGAACAAGACTAGTACAAAGATGAGCACAAAGACATATTCCCTCGTCTTTTGCTGAAAAAAGTCTATCAAGCAGATATGCCTGAGATAACCCGCTAACACTATAGAAGACTCCTGTTGCCACTAGAGCAATGATGGACGAGTTAACTGGTATAAAGGACAAAAACCACCCAACCTCCCCTACTAGGATAGCTATACCACAGGCCATATAGATCAGTTGTTTTTCCAATTGCTCTTCGGGATTTACAGACCAGAGAAATTGCAACGCAAGTGGGAATGTACATAGAAACAAGAGAACACCATTGGCATAGAACGGTAACCCAAAGCTGAGGATACTACTGGTAATCAAGAAGAGCGTTATTGTCACATAGAGGTAGTTCACCGCAAAAGCTGCCCTAAAGAGCTGAAGACTCTTCTCCACACCTACGTTAAATATGTTTTGGCATAGCAAGAGCGCATAAAATGAAACTGAGTAAATCAGTGCTAAGGGTAATCTCGTCAGCCATCGTTGTGGGAGAAAGTAGTAAAACAAGAAGAGACTAACAGTGAAATAAAGAGGGACAATAAATAGTAGAAACCATTCAAGCCTATGGATACCTTCAAGGATTGCTATCCAGATAAGACCATAAAGCAGGACCATCAAGATAGGCAGGACAAATGGGATATGCGAAAATGAGTTAAAACTTGCAGAGATAAAACAGATGGTGGCCAGAGCTGTCGATAATATGAATCGTTGTCTTTTACCAATACGACCTAGTAATGAGGGGATAGAAATAGCTTTCATGAGTGATAGTTAGGTTGTTTCATTAGTATACACTTTTTCCACGTCCTCTAACTCCTCTAACGCCTCAGTAAACTGCTCCACTTTGGCTGCCATACCCTGATCAATGTGGACTTCTATAGTAGGACGATAATAGGTATCGACAGAATGCGGAATGTCTCCTAATACCAGCTCCACAGCAGATAGTTTTGTGAATGGGATGGTAATGATATACAGGTCGCCTTCTGAGCTTATCTCCACTGCTTCAAGTTGTTCAGCGACCTGGAAAGCTTTCTCCTCTGTCACATCCTTTGTTGACATAGTCACTATCCCACAACGATCAAACATATAGGAAACAGCGCCCTGCCCTGCCATCTTCCCACCATTTTTTTCACAGGTGTTGCGTATGAGTGCTGAAGTTCTATTAGCGTTATCAGTGAATGCAGGTATTATACACGCTACCCCTCCAGGACCAATGGCTTCATACAATACCTCATTGAGGGCATCCCCACCCTCCCCTATTGCTTTTGCGATAGCACGCTCTATATTTATACGGGGCATATTGGCGAGCTTTGCACGTTCAATAGCTATACGAAGTCCAACATTGGTCGCAGGGTCACCTCCTCCACCCTCTTTTACAGCCATGGTAATACCACGTACTAACTTGGTGAAGAGCGCTCCTCTTTTAGCATCGTTGAGCTCCTTCTTATGTTTTATATTTGCCCATTTAGAATGTCCAGCCATAACGAAATGTAGTATACAGTACAAATACTCACTGACTTGCATTACCGAACTTCCCACTTTATACTTGCTCGGTTTTATATTACTATCATATCCTATGAACCTACACAAAGAAAAACTTTACGAGAAAGCCATAGAAGCGGCAGTCGACTCACGTTGGGATGAGGCTGTCAATCTTCACGAACAAATTATTCAACAGGATCCCGAGTACATCGATTCCCTATTAGGGATAGCTTTTGCTTATTTACAAAAGGATGACTACAAGAAAGCTGCTACGTTTTACCGAAAGGCACTTAAGATAGAGCCTACAAATCAGATAGCAAAAAAACAACCTCGAGAAAGCAGAGATACTCATGAAGAAAGATACAAAGAGCACTAACAATGGAACCCCTAAGAACACTATCACTGCTGATCAATTTATCAATGTTGCTGGGAAGACTAAGATAACTCATCTTGTTCATATTGGCCAAGCAGATGTCCTGGTAAATCTAGAAGTTGGTGAAGAAGTATACCTACAGATAAAGAAGCGTCGTGTAGAAGTCCGTACGGTAAACAATGAATATATTGGAGCATTACCTGATGACATTTCTAAGAGGCTTATTTTTTTTCTAGAGATGAAGTCGACGTATTCGTGCTATATAAAGGCAGCAACAAAAAATAGTGTGGACGTCTTTATCAAGGAACAATTTAAAACTCCAAAAGCACAACTCTACCTTTCATTCCCTCAAAACATACAGGATGATCTCAAGGCCATGATGCATACATCTCCACCCGAGGCAGACTCTGTAGATAGCGAGACCGATGAAGGTGCTCCCAAGGACCCAGATGCTCAACTCGAAGGGACTGAAGATCAAGTAGACGAATCACCAAACGAACAAGCTACAAATGACACAGAACAAGACTCTGAGTACGAAGAGGAACATCTTGAAGAGCACGAAGAAGCAACCGATCTAGAAACCTTAGCCCAAGCCATGGAAGATGAGGATGACTATATGCCAGGCTTTCACAGGATACACGAAGATGAGGATGAGTAAATCAGTAACTTTTCATTTTTCTGTGGATAATGCGATCCTTTAAGATGATGATTTTCCCTCTGCTACGTTTTATCTTGTGATGCTTTTCTAGTTTACTGATCTCATCAAACTCGCGCATTGAATAAAGTGCTCCATAGAAAGCGATCACGACAAGGAGTCCCACTAGTATCCACATATATTTTCTATTTCCATAACTCTTCTAGGCGCTTCCCTACTAATAAGTACATATCAGCATCATCTAGGCTTGTCACTCGTACTGCACAATGCAGCTCATCTCTAATGAAAGCCGCCACGAGTGGTAGTTTGCCCGTCGGTGAGAGAAATGACTTTGGGGGGACTAGATTTTCATCTACAAGGAGGAGACACTGGTCCTGTTTCTGATCATCATGCCGTGCAATGTCGACTACTCGTATCCCCTGCCCCTCTAAGATACGAGAGAGAGTGGTAGCGCTTTTAAACGACCCGTTGTATAGGATCTTCAGTTCACTCCTACCTTCTCGCAGTGTCCGCTCATAGAAAAAACCTTTGTAATATCGTGCAAACTCAGCCTCTTGAAAGCGGTTTCCGCTCGAGCTTTTCTCCAGGAAGGAGGTCTTCAACTCTACAAAGTCAACTTGCTTATGAGTCAGGACAACCCACGCCAGGAATATTCTATCCAGTAGATGAGCATTTGTCCGTTCATGGATACTCAAAATGTTTCTAATGAGGGAAAACTTATCCAGATTGGTCGCAGAGGTGTCTCCGTCATAGATCACTGTCTCCTTAGGACTGAAGTAGTAGTCAATATCTGTCGAAAGTGCAGAAGCTAGAGTCCTCCGCAATAGATCATAATCTTTCTCTATCTGTGCCAGCTTTTCTAAAGATCCGATGCGATAGTACCCATATCCACCAACAGTATAAACTTCGGTCGAGGGATCAAAGTAGAGGACATAGTTGCCCGCATCACCTATACCCAATGATAAGACCCGAGGCTCAGCCCCATAAAAAAGAACATTTACTCTATCATGATCAAAAAAGGTAACTCGATCTCCAATTGATCGGGCCACTACGAGAAGGATATAAAGAAGTAACGCGCCTATAAATATGAAGACCCACTTAGGATAGTGTGGTATTTGAAGGATGCGTTGGTTCCTACGGCGTTTTCTCATCAGGCCATACCATGTTCTATTTTTAAGCGTTTGATCTTACCCTGGATATCCTCGGCATTCATATGTTTTGCAAGCATAATTTTCTTCACGAGTGAAAGTGCCGCCTCAAACTCAGGTTGGATGACTACATCTGCTCCAAGTGACTTTAGCCTCAGCTGCTCATCCTTCTGCCTAACACGTGCAAAGATCATGATCTTTGGATTTTTCTTCCTGGCTGAAAGCAAGACTAGTTCTTGAGAAAAATTGTCTGGAAGAGCGATGATAAGAGCTTTTGCCTCTTTTACTCCTGCCATATCGAGTATGTCGACACTCGTTGGATCACCGTATATGATATCCGTACCAGCCTGTCTCTCCTTTTGTACTATGTGCTGATTGTAATCAATAGCACAAAACGGCACATTCGAGAGTGTAAGGGCCCTTCCTACATAGCTCCCTACCCGTCCATACCCACACAAGATCACATGATCGGTATGCGCTGTAGCTATACCTCGAGAGGCACTCCCCTCTCTATCAATACGATAGGCGATGAATTCCTCTAGCAAAGGAACATGATTTTTTATGATACTACGTACGTGTCTATATAAAAACAAATGGTGCTGAATAAGATACGGTGAGATTAACAGAGTCATCAAGCTCACACCTGTCCCAAATGCCATGGCATCTGCCGAGATAAGCCCTTTCATATGCCCCTCCCTTAACAAGATAAAGGCAAACTCTCCAACTTGGGACAAAAAGAGCCCAACTGAGAAAACTGTACGAGAGTTATATTTCATCTTAGTGAGCACAACGATCATGATGGCTATCTTGAGAAGTACCAGGCAGAGGGAAAATATGACTATGCTCACCCACTGATGTGCTAATAATCCCAGGTTGGTACTTACCCCTAAGAAGACAAAAAATAGTATTACAAAGACATCTCGTAGTGGGCGTATCTGGGAAAAGATATGATAGTGCTGTGCCGTTTGTCCGATCAAGAGTCCTGCAGAAAAATGCAGCTAGTCCCGTAGAAAGACCTAAATAACGAAATATCCCTACAAGTAGAAAGATAAATACAATAGTAAACAAGTTCATAAGCTCTCGTGAGACCTTTCCTAGTTTTTCAAAGACTTGTGGGATGACGCGCTCCCCAAATACGTACATAAGGCCTAGGATACCTATCGATTTCAACACGGAGGCAGATACTGCTATGAAGAGATCAGGCTTGGCTAGATCGGGGTTGTATGATGAGATCACAAGTATAGCTGGGATTGCAACTATGTCTTGCAGAATGAGGATACCTATAGCCAGCTGACCCGGTAGTGTGTGTTCATCTCCTCGCTCCTGTATGATCTTGGACACAACCGCTGTAGAAGAAAGTGACAAAGCAAACCCCAGTAACAATGCAGTAGTGAGATTAAAGTTAAAAAATGCCAAAAGGCATATCGTTCCAACTGTAGTAAGACCTACCTGTAATAAGCCCGCTAATACGACCACCCGGCCATGTCTACGCAGAGTAGTTATGTCCAATTCGAGTCCTAATGTAAAAAGCAGCAGTAAGAGTCCTAAATTAGCAAAGAAAGATACAACTGAAGAGACATCAGCTTCTTTAAGTAAGGCTATAAAAAAGCCAGCGATGATATAGCCAATAACTGTTGGCGACCTAAATCGCACCGCAAAATACCCACATAAAAGCGGCATGGATAAAAAAAGAAAGTATCTGCACTATCGTCTGTATTGACAGCTCAGGCATAGCTATCACTATAAAGGAAATTTATTGCTTAGGAAAGAGGTTAGTCCTCATACTCTACTTTGCAGCGAGCCTCTGGTACAAGACGAAGTCGCTCTACGGGGATCTGCTCTCCGGACTTTTCACAGATACCATAGGTATCTCCGTCGGTCTTTCGAAGGGCATGCTCCACAAGTGCTAATTGTGTCTGTAGATTTTGGATCTCTGACTGGATTCGTTCATGGTCACCTTGCTCCTGGACATCATCTTCAAGAGCATTATCGATGAGTCGAGCTGGGTCTACAAAGGGATCTGATTTTTTAAGCTGATCAATGTCTTTTTCAAGGCTCTTCTGTTTGCTTACTAATAGGTTTTTAAACTCCTGGAGCTGTTTTTTATCGAATACTGCTGTCATGCTTTTTTTAGTTTTCTTGAAATTGATGTAACGATCTGTACTAATTGCTTCCTCCAATAATAGACCCCATAGATGGTTGTTACCACAAGCAATACTATCGAGATCAACCCATTAGATGAAAACGATCCCCAGTATACTTGATTGTCTTTTAGAGTGTCAAGAGAAAGAGTAATCAGAGAGACGCTCCATGTGAAGAAAACGATAAGAAATCCGTCATGGAACCGTTCTCTGCGGATAGAAAAGAGTATCTGTTGACTGATAATGAAGAATATTAGGTACAAGAGCGCCTCATAGACCGCAGTTATATGACGCAGGCCCTCATAGCCAGGGTACAATACTGATAAGAAAAATGTGGTCTGCGACCCGACGTCTATTCCCCCGATAAAGCTACCCAGCTTACCTATCGATAGAGCAAGGAACAGGCCAGGGATAACATAATCAATTGTCTCAATAAACCTAATTTTCTTACGCTCCATCAACAAATACAGGCTTCCTAAAAAACCAAATAGAAATCCATAGAGTGAAAGCCCAGGATAACCATTAATGAGGATGATGCGGGAGATATCAAGACCAAACTGCGACCAGTGCAGTAAGACGTAGAGGAGTCGAGAGATTATGGCCCCACTAAGTATCCCTACGAAGACCATATCGAATACTTCCTCCTCCTTAAGGGCAGTGAGCTTTACATATTTCCATACAAAAAACATCCCCCATAAGAGTGCAAGCACCACAAAAACGCCAAACGAATATATCTTGAGAAAACCAATATGTATAAGTACTGGTAACATGGTCTAAGTATACGCAGCCTATCAGGAAAATTCAAAGTCAAAATGGGCCATATGTCCACACTTTTGCTGTAGCCTCAACTGCATCATCCTGTGAAGCAAGAGTGCCAACGACTCTACGCTGTGACGACGTGGCAAACCCTTCCCTTGCATCGCTACATTATGCACAGCTGGTACAAACTGGCGATGTTCTAAGATATGATGTGCATAGTCGTTGATTCGCACTCTTGCACCACCCTGTACCTCTTGCCCCATCCGAAACAGCAGACTAGAATGGCCTGCTAAATATGCATACGTCTCCAAAAGTGCTTTGTCCGATAGCGTGCAAGAATCGCTTCGGTACCTCACCATGCGCTTCTGGGATGGATAGAGGCCGCGTTCTACACCTTCGATCCTTTGGGCTGTGGTAAGTATAATCAATAGGTCTTCGATGTGAGCAGCCTGGAAAATGAGTTCGGGGACCTTACCTTCATAGGCTGTTGATGCTGCAAGAGCAGGCACAATTTCGTCAGCTATGCGACCTCTTCCTCTGATCCCGGATATTGCACAAAGATACTCACCGAAGGTCGGTGTAATAGAAAGCCCCGCCCTTGTGTGATGGATAGAAAAACGGAATCCTTCCTGTGGGTCAACAAAACCCTGGAGAATGTTGAATATGGCTCTTTGCTCAACTAGTGACAATATCTCATCCCTTGGAGGTACAGAGGTGCGCTCTATCATTGTGGCACATAGTATAGCTTGTGTGGATGTGTTAAGCTACTTTTTCCCTACAGCGTTCTTCACTGCTGTTTTCATATCATGTAGCAGCTTGGGGAGATTGATACCCTCTTTTTTAATGACAGTGGATTTACCTCTTTCTTTTAGCTCGACGCTAGCCTCATAACGCTGTCCTCCCTTCGTTTCACGAACACGGACCATGATATTTTTGAGTGGGCTGATCGTACGGACATAATTTGTGATGCCAGTCACAAAGCGCTGCACATACTCGCGCGATGTGTCGCTGATGCCTGATATGCCATACTGGAACAAAAGTGGTTTACCTGTCCCAGCGACTAAATCAAGTAAGTCTCGCATAGTGATGATGCCACGTGGTGTCCTCTCTGGCCAGACTACCACCACACTTCCTACCTCGTGATCAGTCATAATACGTGCTGCATCCTCAATCCGAGCTGTTCCGGAAATGGTATAAACTTTCGTGTTGACATAAGGCTTTACGGGGGCTTCACTGCTCTTTAGTTTCTCTCCTGTACGACTCCCTGAAGACTGCCTCTCTTTTGGAGTCATTACCAGATCACCAAGATCATAGTAGGAAAGAATACCGGCCAGCTTCCCCTCCTGGTCCGTGACCATTAGTTTTGATACCTTCTTTTCTTTATATTTGTTGAGAGCTTCACCTACAGATGCCTTCTCAGAGACTATGACCAGCGCTCGAGCCTTTTGTAGGATCTTAGTGACGGGGAGATCAAATAGTCCTTGTTTGAGTGCCTCTCCAAGCATACGTTTTGCTGTAAGGACGCCAACATACTTCCCTGCCGAGAAGACTGGCAGATAGTACATCTTTGATTCGCGCATGAGTCGTGCAGCTCTGGATATATCGTCGTTGATATTCAATTTCGGGGCATGGGCCAACGCATGTCTTACCTTAGTAGTAGATGGATACTGCTTTTTCACCATGCAATGGTAGAGATTGATGACGCCCAGATAGGTGTCTTTTTCATCAAATACAAATGCGACATCATGTGATGAGCTCAACCGAGGGAAGACACTTCCGAGTGTTTCATCGGGTGAGACTTTCATCACATTTTTAGTTTTTAAGAGTTCTTGGATATTCATACTATGATGCTACCAGCAAATGAGCAGGGGGTAAAGACCACAAAGTATATCAGTGGTGGTATAATGAAGACCGAAAAAAGATCGCTCTATCGCTGAAGTATCGATATGATCGGAGCGAGGAAAGATAAATTTAAGCAAGAAAAGCTTTGAATTTTACGTTGGGGATTTGTTTAGAATTTAGAAATTAGGATTTAGAAATTACGAACTTTTTTCATCCTTGGCGCGGTGCTGGAACTGGTAGACAGGCTGGTCTCAAAAACCTGTGATGCTTGCATCATGTGGGTTCGATTCCCACCCGCGCCACAAAGACAGATCAATGCTTAAAGCTCAAATATCAAAGCTAAGATATGGACTTAAAGATTGGAACGCGGAGGTACCTCTTTCTGAGTGCAGCGAAGTGAAATGAAGAAACTTTCTACGGATTTAGAGTTATACGTTGTATTTTTTAATCTTTGACATGACTTTACGTTCTATTTGCACTTCCCTAGCGCGAGGATAGCGGGATTGGAGATCATATCACATGTGCTATATAGTGGAGTATAGGACTCGGTGCGCCAATTTGGATAACGCTCATCGAGCTGCTTTACAGCCTTCTTCTGAAGGTAACTCAATGCGGCATTCACGCCATATTTCAGCGAGATCTCATTATAGATCACCTCAATTCTAGGATACGTCACACTCGCATCATGGCGCAGTGGCCAGACTGTCTCCAGAAATTCACGATAGATGCCTGTCTGGGTATTGTCCGGGAAACGTCCATTCCTCTTGTAGTAGTCTACCGCTCCCTTCCCACCATTATATGAGGCACCTGCAAGACCTACTGTGCGCTTCCAGTGGGTATCTTTGTCTGGGGAATTATTGTCCGACCCATCACTAATGCCAGCGTGCTGGAGATCAGTGTAGCTATGCCACGCTCCAAGGGTCGCGCTGACCTCGGGATCGGAAAGGTCAGTCCTGGACATACCGAGTTGTGGAATAAACCCTCTAGCTGTGCCGGGGGCTATCTGCATAAGACCACTTGCCTGTCCACTCTCCGCATCAGGAGATCCACCTGACTCCATGAGCTGGATAAGAGCCCCTAGATCAGGATCTATGCCATAAAATGAGTATCTCTCTTCGATAAGAGCGTTCCAAAAGGCTATGTTTCGAGGAAGCCAGGGGATATCTATCCGTGTTGGAGAATCTTCCCTTTCGAGGAATTCAACAGTAGGCGTCGGACCTATTTTCACCTCCTCAGGGCCATCATTTGTATATACATAGGGTTCTCCGTCACCTATAACGCGTGGCTCGAGTACAATCCGTTCTTTAGTCGCTCCGTCGTCTGCGTTGGTATCACCAGTATAGCCGGAACCGATAAAGAGGGCTGCACCAACTCCAGCTGCCAGAGCAAGACGTTTGAATATCGTCCCCTTCTGGGCTCTTACGGTTGAACCACTCCTCTCAAGTGCGAAAAGTGATTCAGTAGGGGCAAAAGGAGTAGAGCTAGTAGAAAAATCAGTAATGGGAATACGCTCGGAGAGACGCGGAGTTATATCAAATTCCGCCTCGACACTACGACGCAATTGTTCTTCCACTGTACTACCACGCCCTTCTCGCAGCTGCTTCTCTAGCTGAAAAATGGCGCTTTCTTTGGACATAAGTTAAGGTTATGTTTGGCTTGAGGCCGAGATCTGACGTCGAGCGCGCTCATGAATCTCACGAGCTCTTTGGGCTTCCTCAGTCTGTACCATAGCATCATCTACCATCCCTTTTATACGAAGGTTGACTGTTTGCATACTTTCGGCGACCTGTTGTTGTACCTGAGACTCACTGAGTGCCTGACGAGCAGTACGAAGTCGTACATAAGCGTCATTCAACTCTGCTCCAACAGCCACCATACTTACTGAAGTGAAGAGTCCCTCTCTAAGCAAATTTCCAAGATCTCGTCTGGCAGTATCAAGTAGGCTCTGTTGTCCTTCTAGCGCTTTGGTGTCTGCCATTTCACCGAGAATAATGGTCCTGAGTCTAGCATCAGCCTTCGACTTTTGTTCTGCTAATCTCTGCCTGTGACTAGTAGCATCCCTCAAACTTCTTCCAATTTCCTTAGTTTTTTTAGGATCTATCACTTGACCACTTATCAATTGAGCATCCTGACCTTCAAGAGCTCTTCGAGCTGCCAATACTCTGTCCCCATGATGAGAGAGAGCGACATCTAGAGGAACTTTTCTTTTGACTATCACTTCTTTACCCGAAGCGTCTCTTTCTTTATATGCCACCTCAACTGTATACGCATCGATAACTTTGGCTATAGCTTTATCATATGGATTGAAGACTACATCGACTTGAGCCTTTAATGCCTTAGATACTTGCTCGATCTGTTCCTGATTTCTAATCACTGCTGCTGAAATTGCTATCATTTTATAAACAAGTGCCCTATACAGTGGATTATCTTGAGCATATTCAAGCACTTCTGGGGGGAACAAGGTGTCTCTTCCAAAGTCATAGTGATCTACTGGGTATCCTCCTCGCAATTTGTGCCAAGCAAGCAGCGCGGTCCCTTTTGGACCTTTGTAAGAGTCTGCTTTCCCTGGCGTCGGAGTAAGATCAGTTATGGCATCTAGTGCACCTTCAAGTAGCTCTTCAGCCTGTTCTCGTGTCATTCCTTCAGCTTGATGGACGAGATGGAGCATGCCATGTACCGATGATTGAGCAGCTGCCAAAACAAGAGGATTGTTTGCAAGAAGATCGCCTTTTACTCGACCCACTTGTTCTTTTAGAGTTTCCTCATCAAGGTCAGGAGCGGGTATGATAGGGACATCATAAGTACCCAACTGCTCTTGAAGTCGTACTAACGCAGTTTTGATCAAAGGGTCATGTGTTGCTAGATTGAATAGTAGCTCATAGGCTTCTGGATCTATCTGCAAAGCCTCAATAACTCCTTTATGTACCATAGTGTCAACTGCTTGTACGAGCTCACCAGAGTTGAATATCGCGGTATTTGCCCCGAGACGTGTTTCTCCGACTAGTTGGAGTGTGGCACGTGCTGATTCCAAACGACGAAGCACAGCATCATCTACGCCTCTTGGCTTAGGGGCGTCAATATATCGAAGAGCTAGGCTTGCGGGCTTTGGCTCTTCACGTTTAGGGAGTCTTAGTGACTTTGTAGACTCATCGCCACTTCCTCCCGCTGTGTCATCTGGGTTGCGGTATACGTATCTTTCCATAACTGTTGTGATTGTATTTCTAATATGCCGCAAGTATATCATACCTTATCCAATATGCAAGCTAATGATAGATCTTATAGTCTGTAGAGTTTCACCTATCTCTTACAATAATACATACTTCCCTTTTAGCTGCGATATAGTATAATTCACCCAGCACTTTTAGAACTCGTTTACTACACGCTAAGAGGAGAGAGCTATGCAGCGCTTTATTGATCTTAATGCGGCCATGCAACTCTATGTAAGACCTTTCCGTATTGGGGCTGGCGTTATTGGTATTTTCCTTATCTGCTATCTGATCTTGAACTTTGCGGTCAGAAGAGATATCAGCATTGCTCAGTGGTGCGGTGGCCGTCCTGTTGAATATTCAGCAGAAATGACCATCCAGCAATTGGCAAAGCAAGAAGGCACCAAAACTGCTGTCATTCGCTTTTGCAATCTAAACCTATTATGGGATCGGCCTGAAACTATCAGGATTCCCAGCAGATTATGGCCCACGTTCTTGGTTTTTCTTTTTTTGGCCATGCTCGTATGTACATGGATCAATAAACAACGATTTTGGGGACTCTATGTATTCCTCTTCACTTTGACAATCCATAAGATGTATTCGGGGCCGGGTTGGTCGTTCTGCTTCGGGGAGATATATATGGCTGATGTAAATACCACGGTCTCGGCCATCGCTGCATTGACAAATAGCTCGGATGTTGCCATCCGTGCTTGTAATTGGCTCGGGGCAACTGTTCAGGCAGGTACGCATCTGACTATCCCCACCCCCTTTGGGATTGGATTTTTTGTCACCCTACTCGTCCTGACAATCGTACCGCCAGTGGCAGTAGGGCTCGGCAGATGGTTCGGTAGTAAGGATGAGGCGCGCCAACATGGAGTGCATGACACATGAGAGCCCTTTTCAAGTTCGCAGCAGTCGCCGTCACAGCGCTCTTGGTGACCGGATGTGAGCGTGGTATCGATGAAGGTACCCAATCTGCACCGATCAATACACCTGTTTTGAATGGAGCCTCCACATTGGTACCTCCTCTTGCTGTCCCTACACGAGCGCCTGACCGCCCAACGGCAGTGCGCCCCAAGAGGGACGATAAGAACACGGTACAGGTGGACTTTGAAATCAGCATTCAAAATGCATGCTATCCGTCAATGGAAGACACACTCATCGCAAACGCAGAGGTCGTAACCCGCATCGCCAATAAGATGCCTGATGGCTCGGAGTGCTTTGGTAGCTCAACGCACACTGCGGCTACAGGGGCAGCACTGGCAGTACTGAATTTTGCACGCCGTACCGAGGGCATGGGCTTTGTGATCATGAATAAGGCGCTCAGTGTATCGCCATTTTTTGCGATCGACACCTATACCCCTGGCAAGGCGTACATCATTGATCTTTGATGGGACTATCTTTTCATCAATCGCGATCCGCGCTCAGGTGAACACGTGCTCACAAAGATCCAGGATGGGACTAAGCCCATGGCTACGCCGCTCCCCATCCCTGAGGCAACTGTTGATCCAGCTAGTCTGGTCAATTGGAGCACCATTGATCCCCGGATGATCCTCGATGCTGCAATAAAGGATATCTGTATCGATACATTTGCCCAGAAAAAGGATCTCTCCATGGGAGATTTGCTCCTCTGGAATGATGGCCCCCGCATGGGAGTCGAAAATGCAGGCGATTGGGGATGTGTGAGTATCGCTATCAGCCCGGATCAGCGATATGTCGCTTTTAGCTTCGTTTGCCCGACTTGTGCTGACCCTAATCAGCGACTCATGGCGTTGAAATTTGATCTAAGAGACATCCCGGATGGACCAGAGATAATCTATCGTACACTAATTACTCATATTGATAGTGCTGGGGGCTTTAGTCCTTCTGGTGTCCTAGAACTCCCTGAGTTCAGACGCTCCGGACGAAGCTTTCCTGCTACAACTCCTACGTCGGGACCAAAGTAAGGGTCCGAGGAGTATATATGCCCCGCCACGGCGGGGCTTTTTTTTAGGTCACAGTTCACGAATCTCATATCCGCCAGCATTCGGACACGAGTGAGTAATTACTGAGACGTAACCCGCACGTGTAAACGTTCACTTGCTTGCGTGTAATGCATGAAGTGAAGTTGAACATGGGTGAGCTGGGATCATTGCATGACCCCTGAGTCCCACCATGACGCGACCTAGGAGGATGCCCTCCCTAGGTGTCCCTTTAGCACACCTCCCAGGTGTACAAAAAAAGATTTGTCATTCCCGCGTAGGCGGGAATCCAGAAAACATGATAGCAACAAAGCCTGGATCCCCGGATCTGCGGTCGCTCTGCTCCAGCAGTCCGAGGATGACAGGTTTTTAAGTCTAATCTCGGTTTTGATCTGCCAGCTGGTGGATTGATCTTTGAGTTTTGACTTTTCAGTAGTATACTTCCCTTCAGCACATTGACTCTCATCGTAAAGGAGCTTGAAATGCCTTGCATATTTGTTGGAAATATTCCTGAGTCAGAATGCACCTATCTTGGTCGAGATGCTGGTTGGATAGCCAAATTCTATGAAGAGGTGGCTGAAGTTTCAGGTACTCAAGCCGCTGATGTCGAGCTTCACTTGATTCCGGGGACCTGGATGGTATTCAAACAAGATGGAACAAAAGATAAAAGCCATGGGCTCCATGTGTTTATCTTATGGAATGCGGGTAGATCTGTCGAGCAGAAGAAAGCACTAGGCAATCTGATCGAGACCTTCCTGAGTGATTACGGACTACAAACAAATCTCGACATCACATTTTTCGATATGCCACCTGGCACGTCATTTTGGTTCGGTGGGAAGATGATCTGCGCACCATCAGACCTACCTCCGGCAGCATAGTCTGCCGGCTTTTTTTGCCTTGAACCCTCTCATCCCCCAACCTATTTTCAGAACCTAGCGAAAGAAGTTTACAGCGTGTTGCCAAACGCAAGTGGGGCGTAGCATGCAATATGCCAGAGGCCCCACCCGAGTCTGGTACTACAAGCTGTTACTGCGAAGCTCCAGTTCTGATAAATAAGGTGGGAACAAAAATGTAATGCTACGAATATGTAAGTCTAATAGGGTGAATGAGAGAAGGTCTCCTAGATTTTGCTTCTAGAGCCTATTTCCTACGTCGCCCATAGGGCTATGCAGGGCGCAGCAAGTTAAGGACGACAAGAGACTTTTCTTGCATTAATTCATCTTTCATTTTACCGAATTGCACTGATCAAATCGATTGCAACGATCCTTTAGCAATAGCTCGATTTTTATCTCTCCACTCCATAGAACTTCACTCTATCACCTCGGAACATAAGATCAATCTCTCCTATTGCACCATTTCTGTGTTTGGCAATATAGAGCTTTGCGGAAGCCTTTGAGCTATCGACTACAAGATCTTCATCCTCTTTTTCTTTATAGATAAAGATCACTACGTCTGCATCCTGCTCGATTGAGCCCGACTCGCGCAGATCAGCAAGTTGCGGTCTCTTCTCCCCACGATGTTCGATAGCACGTGATAGTTGAGACAAAGCTATGACGGGGATACGTAGCTCACGAGCCATATTTTTTAGTTGTTGAGATACAAATGAAACCTCCTGCACACGGCTCTCAAACTTTTTACCGGGGGCAATTAGCTGAAGATAATCAACGATCACCAACCCAAGGCCCTTCTCGAGCTTTAGCTTACGAGCCTTTGTCATCATCTCGAGCATAGGTGCCCCTGGAGTATCATCTATGTATATTGGGGCTTCTGTAAGCTCCCCCATAGCATCAGTGATCCGCTCATAGTCATCGTCTGAGAGTTTTCCTGTCTTGAGTCGCCAAGCATCAATATCAGCTTGCCCCACAAGTATCCTATCTACTAGCTCCTCCTTGCTCATTTCGAGTGAAAAAATCCAATGGGCACTTTTTTCTTTTAGAGCTGCGTGAAGTGCCATATTAAGTGCTAGAGTAGTCTTCCCCACGCCTGGACGTGCTGCCAAGATGATGAGGTTAGACTGTTGAAAGCCAGCAAGTTTGGCATCAAGGTCTGCAAACCCTGTAGGGACTCCACGAAGTCCACTGCCGTGCTTTACTAGATCTTCCAGACGGGCAAAACTATCTGAAAGGATACTGCGAAGATCTATAAAATTTCGATGTACATACTGTTGTGATAGCCCAAATATAGTCGACTCAGCATGGTTGAGGAGCTCAGTGATGTCTGCGTCATCTTGAAATGACTCCTCAACTATCCGAGAGGCCGAATTGATAAGACTTCTCTTGATATACTGTGCCTTCACGATCTTGGCATAATGCTCTACATATGCAGACGTAGGCACCGTGTCAATAAGCTCCGAGAGATAACTCGTATCCCCTACCTTGTCCAAGAGTCCCAGAAGCTTTAGCTCAGCTGTGAGCGTAATTATGTCAACAGGCTGATGCTTCTCATAAAGCCCGAGCATCGCACTAAAGATGCTCCGGTTGCGCTCAAAGTAAAAGGCTTCGGGGAGTACTATCTCTAAGACTGTGGAAAGCGAGGCGGGATCAATCAAGATAGCTCCCAGGACAGAGCGTTCAGCTAGTTCATCTTGTGGTGGGACCTTTTGGACAGACATAGGTTAGTAGCACAATACTACAGAAAGGAAGATAAATTGCAAGGAAAAGAAGAAGCTATAAACCATACATTGAGGCAAGATAATATAATGTGTAGGGCTAAAGGTAGGATCTAAGCTCATGGACCTTTCTTGCTTTTTTACTGTCCCTTTTATATCTTATAGCAGGTACACGCTGGGAGATAACAAAACATGTTCATTTCGATATATATGGGCCTTCTATAGGCCCTCTATCATTTTGGTCAATTTGCCTCTAATATGACTACTTTGGCTTGCTCCTCAACAAGGTCTTCTCTTTTGACAACCAACTTAGTGAGCTTCTCTACAACAGGTGTCCCTGTAGCCGAAATGAAATCTTGAACACTACTGAGCTCAGTTGCTTTTGAAAGTTTCAAATCTGGGTGTCCGTAATGCATAGGGATGATAATCCGAGGATCGATAGCTCGAGCTACCTTTACAGCTTCCTCTGGGCCGATGGTATAGTGACCTCCAACTGGGATCAACAGAATATCTACCGTCCCTATCTGCTCCAGAGTATCATCGTCTAGTTGGTGCCCAAGATCTCCACAATGCACAATGGTAAGCCCCTCATACTCAATATGAAAAATTGTATTCGTCCCCCGCTCAGCACCGTTAGCCGCATCATGAAAACTCTCTATACCATTTATTCGAATGCCGCTCTTTTCATATTCACCAGGAAGATCTATTACAAGCGGATTTCCCTCTACCAAATCAGACCTATTATGATCTGTATGGTGGTGAGAGATAGTGACAATAGAGGCAGAAGTACTTTTGGGCCAGGGGAGTCCCACCTTATCTGGATCAAAAGGGTCAGTGATCAATGAAGCAGTCTTGCCTTTGAGTAGGAATGCTGAGTGTCCTAGGTATCGAATTTCCATCAAACAAGTATAGCAGAAATGAAAAGCTATCTCAAAACCCAGTTGATGAAAGTGCAGCTTAAGATAAGTTTTGAAATCACCGCTAATCTTGTATACTTACAATCAAGCATGATAATGGACACTCTCGAGAAGATTGATTACGGCCTCACAAAGGCCATTTTTACCTTGCCGCACAATACGTTCACCGATCTTGTGTTTCTCTTTTTCTCCTTTGCGGGTAACTTTGGGATCATCTGGATGGGGATGTTTTTTGTCATTTTCTACAGACAAGTACGCCATGATCCAGGGTTTGCCATCCCATTTCTGGGGGCTATCACCCTGGGGGCAATTATCACTAATCTTGGACTTAAACTCTTCTTCCAACGTCCACGACCACTCCTCGGGTCACCAACTACTGATGTCCTAACCTTTTTCAATAGTCTTTCCACCCATCCAATACTCAAGTACTTCTGTGGTGGCTATCCTACTGACTTTGCTTTTCCCTCCGGTCACTCAACGCTTGCCTTTGCAGCCGCAACAGCTATAGCAAAGCAGGATCCTCGCCATGCGGTTTTGAGTTATGTGATCGCTAGTCTTATTGCGTTTTCGCGCATCTACCTCGGATTTCACTATGTCAGTGACGTAGTTGTCGGAAGTTTTATTGGCTGGATATCGGCACTCATTGTCTGGCGTTTGGTTAGCTAATACAGCAAAGGCTTCATGGAGGAAAAAATTGGTAGCACAGCAACTGCGACTCTTAGACCCAGGTACTGCCATAAAGCCTAAGAAGAGGTTTCCTATCTATCTGATCGCAGAAAATGTATATGACACTTATAACATAGGAGGGCTGTTCCGACTTGCCGAAGCGTTTGCTCTAAGCGGACTATTGTTATGTGGTGATATGGAAATTCCTCCTAACTCACGTATAGCAAAGGCATCTATAGGGACCTACAAGATCGTACCTTGGGAATACTACACTACGGTATCTGATTCGATTAACAATCTAAAAAATATGCACAGAGATCTCCAAATCATCGCAATAGAACAGACTAAAAAGGCTGTTACCTACAGTACTATTACCTATAAAACACCATTGGCGCTCATTGTGGGTAATGAGACTTTTGGGGTCAGTGACGAAGCTCTATCTCTCTGCGATGCTCATGGAGTCATCCCCATGCATGGGGTGAATACTTCGCTCAATGTCATCGTGGCAGCTGGAATCGTATTGGGGCACGTCTTTGAAACGATAGAACTCAAAAGTTAGAAGGTGAAAGTCAAAAGTTTTAGCATCTCCCACCCTATTTTCAGAACCTAGCGAAAGTAGTATACAGTGCGTTGCCAAACGCAGCTAGGGTGTGGCATGCCATATGCCAGGGATCCCTGGCGCAGTGAGGCTTTACGAACTGTAACCGCGAAGCTCCAGTTCTGACAAATAGGGTGGGAACAAAAATGTAATTACTTCACTTAAAAAGGGACTTAAATGAAACGAATAAGACGTCAGGGTTTTGTTTCTTAGATCCTGAATCGAGTTCAGGATGACAAAAACCAATTTAACCAACTCCCCATCTTTCAACTATAATAAACCCATGAGATGGATAGGTCGGATGGGGCGCTTTATTGCAGATCGCCCTTTTATCATCTTCCTTGCTCTCGGCCTCATCACCTTCCTCACCAACTACACTTTTGGAACTCATTTATTAGGATGGGACACTATCGCTCCTGAGTTCAATCCATTACTCAACCTACAAAGAGCCTTTTCCTCTGTATGGCAGGATTATCGAGGACTAGGGACCTATGATGGCCTCGCGCACGGAGCTACACTAAGCCACGTCCTCATCACTTGGCTACTCACGTTAGTCCTCCCCGACTCGCTTGTCCGCTATGTAATCACCTTTTCACTCTGGACACTCGGTGGCTACTTCATGTATAGACTAGCTGCTGCACTAAAACTTTCCAGACCTATATCTATCATCGCAGGGCTCTGGTATATGACAAATATCGGGACAATACAGCAATTTATAGCACCACTAGAAGTATTTACTTATCACCATGTGGCTATGCCACTTCTTGCCTATACGGGACTCCGCTTCATCCGTGAGCAATCAAAAAAGAATCTAGTATTCTTCACCCTCTCTTCCTTCCTGACGCTTGCTAGTGGCTTTGTCCCAACCCTATTTATTGTCCAATCAATCATCTTGGGCCTCTTCTGGGTAGCTATCAGTATCGGGCAAAAAAAGTATCATGGACTTCTCTTACTCTGCGCAATCTATACCACTGTCCACAGCGCCTGGGCTCTTCCCTTTTTTCTCAATGTCCCCACTAAAGGACCAGTCATCCAGCAGGCCCGAATCAACGAATTTTCCTCAGACGAGCTCTACGCCCGAAATATGGCTCGGGGATCAGCCCTCTCAGTCCTAAAGCTCGAGGGATACATGTTCGATACCATCGAATATGATGCCCGCTTGCAACAAAACATCACACTTATGCAAGCATGGAGAACAACTAGAAATAGTACACTTGGAAAGACCCTGATAGCTGTGATCATCGTTCTCGTTTTTTTTGGTCTTTTCTACAGCCTCAGACATAGACCAACACGCCCTATTGGCGTCGCCCTTCTCATTGGCTTTTTACTCACAGGCGTATTGCTTGCTAACAACTCCTTCCTAGGGAAACCGGTCCTCTCCCTCTCTCGGCAGGTCCTCCCCTTTTTTGCTGAAGCCTATCGCATACCCTTCACCAAGTGTATAACTGCCTTTATTTTTGCCTACACACTTTTTCTTGCTTATGGCTTGACCCAGGTAAAAGTACTACTAAAAGAAATGGGCCTCGTATCACGGTGGTTCATCACCGTAGTAATCGCTATCACTATCCTACTTTTTATCCCGGCTTTTAGTGGCAATTTTGTCTCACCTGCTGTACGTGTGAAGCTACCTGATGGCTACCGCAATGTAATGCGTTTTTTTCAATGATCAGCCCCCTCATCAACGGATCATGGCACTGCCTGCCCATACCTACTGGAACTGGGAGTTCCGTAATTGGGGTTATCGAGGCTCTGGATTTCTCTGGTATGGACTACCTCAGCCCATACTACTGCGTGCATTTGACCCCTGGAGTCGTCAAAACGAACAATTTTACAATGAGGCGGCCTATGCTATCCGGAGTGAAGATGCTGCAGCGTTTGAGTCACTACTCACTAGATATGATGTCTCATACTTACTGATCGATGAGTCCACGATTAACGTACTAAGTGAAAAGAATATATCTACCGACCGACTCTATCGATTTTTTGAAAAAATCCCATCACTGATCAAGTCATTTGAGGCAACTCCACTGGTGGTATATCAGAAAGTCCCTTCCTCTGATTGGCCTAACGCATTTGAAAAGCCAATACAAGTCCGGCTTGGTGAAGATCTCTATTATCAAGCCCCACCTGAGATCTCTTACTCCATCACCACCAATGATCCTTCCACTGTGATTCCTTTCCCCGGACTATATAGCGAAAAAGAAAGAAAAAAGGATGGACTTCTCAGATAAGCAAAGATGGCATCATATTTTCACATACTTTTAATCCTCCCTTGTCCTCTGGATACTCCTTTGTGTTACCAGAGGTAGAGCGCACTAGCTATGTCAGATTTGCTCGAAGCGGAGATGAGCTACAGATGGAAACAATACCGCTCCAGATACAAATCAATGAAAAGGCGCTATCGAACAGCCCAACGACCTCTACACTGATAACTAGTGTTGAAGATTATGCTTCCATAGTTATTGATGGCACACCGGCTCTTCTAGATAAGATCTATGCACTAGATAGTAAGGAGCATCTTATACAAGTTGTAGATTCGACTGGGGCCGTCAGTGATTCAGCTGCGTTCTCATTGTCTCCATCAATCGCCCTTCCCGAATTACCAATTGCAGAGGGGATAAAAGAAATTTCTGTGACTGTCCCGCTTGCTGCTTCCCTTTCATACGACTCAGACATACTGACTAGTAAGCCTGGGCTAAAAAGCTATGCTGATACTTCGAGTTTGATTAGCCCATGCAGAGATCGGACCGCATCAGCCACTGAGACAATGAAAGGGCTTCAGATCCAAGCCCGCTGTGGATCGATCGATACTGCTTGGTACCTCGAACCTCTAGCCCACAATCAGGCGTATGTAGCTCTTATTTCTCTGGAGAAAGAGTCTGGTGGGCTTCCTGTCACCTTCTATGTAGATAATCCCTTTGAAAAAAGAGCAGAAATAGATGTGCGACTCAATGAGAGTGGGACACACGTCATCGTCATACCTCCTACTCAGGACTTTTTTGAAGGATATGGCTTTCATATCGTTGGAAAATCATTCAATGGTGAGTTGAGTAGGGCTCTAGTAAAGGGTCTCTCACTTCATCCTTTTCCCTATCGTTTGATAACAGGGTTAAAACTCACTAAAGAGCATACATCAGGCGGGATCGTCGCCCTTGAAAGGCCTGAGAGACTAGATAGTTGGCTGTATCGGACTTATCCGCTTATTTATGGCGATGACTCTTACATTACCTTACCACAATCATTTGATCCGGGTTGGCAAGCATTTCTCTTCACTGAAAAGAAAGCTCACCACCTCCTTTTTCCCTTCCTGGGGGAAAAGCTCTCCCATTTCAAAGCACAAGGATGGGCAAATGCATGGAAGCTCCCTACTGCAGAAAAATTAGATAGCACCAACGTCATGATAGTCTTCATGCCTCAATACCTACAGTACATTGGGTATGCCTTTTGGGTTGCTCTTATGATCTTTGTGATACAATATCAGCATAAAAATACGACCAGCTCGCGTCACTAACTTATTTTGAACCAAACGTGAATATCATACATACGCCACATGAAGTGCTCACCACACCGGCCGCTACCGTCGGGAGGATAGATAAGAAGATCCACACACTCATCTCAGAGATGAAAAAAGCTCTAGTAGCTCACAAAGATCCTGAGGGGGTCGGCCTTGCAGCAACCCAGGTAGGAGTAGCAAAACGAATCTTTATCATGATGCCAACAAAGCAAGCCCCAATTGAGGTCTTTATAAATCCCGAGATAGTCGAACAATCAGAAATATCCCACGTCTCCAAATCGAAAGAGACTCGTTTAGAAGGCTGTCTCTCTATCCCTCGACTGTGGGGCCCTGTTCGTAGATCAGAAAAGGTTCGTTTAGTGTGGCAGGATGAGCATGGGATGCAGCGTGAAGAATGGTTTAGTGGATTTAAGGCTATCATCATCCAGCATGAAGTAGATCACCTCAATGGAATCCTCTTCACCCAACGAATCATGGAACAACATGGAAGATTGTATATAGAGAAAGATGGAGAATTGGAGGAATATAAAATATAGGTAAACAGTCAGAAGTTAGAAGTCAAAAGTGACCAAAAAGGACTAACTTTTTAGTCCCCAGTCATCTATTTTTCAGAACCTAGCGAAAGTAGTGTACAGTTCGTTACCAAACGCAAGTGGGGTGTGGCATGCAATATGCCAGGGGGCCCACTGGAGTGAGGTTCTACGAACTGTAACTGCGGAGCTCCAGTTCTGAAATATGGATGATAAAACGAGTGTAAAGGCAGGATACGAATAGGCCTTTAGGCTGTAGCAGCTACCAGGACAGCATCCGCTGGCTTTACTTGAAGAGAGACCAGGTTGAGTTTTGGAGTTTTACCATCTGCAACATCCTTCTTAATACGCTTGATACATTTGGTACAAAGTCTTACTCGCGTTCTAAATCCTCCGAGATCAACGGCTGCATTTTGAAGATTTGCTTTAAATATACGGGGTGTTTTTTGGGCACGTTTTTTCCAACGTCCACCAGCCACACCTTTACGGTGAGTATGTGAACGCCCATACATGCTACCTTTACCGCAGATGAGACATATTGCTGCCATAACTCAAGAATTTTGGTCTATAACGTATGTATGATATCATAGAGTACTAATCGTTGCAACAGAACATACCATGTTGACCCAACTATTTTCCAATCCACTAAGTGCACTCATAGCTATCGTCTGTTTTATCATTGCTGTTACTATACACGAGTTTGCGCATGCAAAAGCTGCTGACTCACTCGGCGATCCTACTCCTGAGGCATATGGTAGGCTAACACTAGACCCACGTGCTCATTTAGACCCCTGGGGATCGTTACTATTTCTCTTAGTTGGGTTTGGATGGGCTAAGCCAGTCCCCTTTGACCCGTATAACTTCTCACACCCTCGAAGAGATGGTGCTCTTGTTGCCGCGGCAGGTCCGATGACCAATATCGCTTGTGCTATATTAGCTGCACTTATCATACGTCTAGTTCCATTTGGGATGTTTTCAGCCTTTCTGGGGCTACTCATCTACGTAAACGTGATGTTAGCGATTTTTAATCTGCTTCCATTTGCCCCACTGGATGGATTTAAAGTAGTACTAGGGCTTCTCTCCAAAGATCAGGCTTCAGAATGGATAAAGCTAGAGAGATATGGTATATGGTTTCTCCTGTTCTTCATGCTTCCTTTGACAGGCTCAAAAAGCATGCTAGAGCTCTATATTGTACCTCTTATTCAAAAGACAGTAGGGATCCTGATTGGTGGATAATAGAAAGCTACTACTTTGACTGTTTACAACGGATCGCATCAAATGCAGTGCATCCAGAAGGTATATCCACTACTTGACCATCGCTATTTGCGTCCACAGGACAGCACAACTTAAAGTCAACGGTCGGCGCAACAGTAGTAGGAGCTGCTGCACTCGTAGGAATCAAAAGCGTAGTTGGAGAAACTGCTACTGCTGATGTTGGGACAGGTGGCTGCGCTGAACCTGAAAGCAGGTTTATCATAAATGGTGTCCCTGCATTATCCACTTCATTATCCGGGCTCAATTGGACAATTGCATGATACGTGGGTCCAACTAATGGGAAGACCTTATGACAATAAAGTGACTCTCCTCCGTCCACGTCAACCACTGAGGTTGGCGGGGCAAGTAAGTTGAGATTTGCCGGGTCTGTGCCATATTTGACGACAGGGGTAAGACCACTAGTTGTTTGATAGCACACAGTAAACGAGTTGCTGGTGATATCAGAAATCTTTACATCAGCAGCAGTGAGATTTGAGGCTCTGGACCTCTGGATATATTGAAAAACAAGCCACAGTAGTAACCCCGCTAAAATTACTCCAAGAGCAATAGCTGACCATTTGAGTACTTTTTCTTTCGTGATGTACATAGAAAAGATCTTACACTAAAAACCTACGGGCCAACATACCCGCTAACACTAGTAATAGGCCAGGGATACCAACGAATAACAACTGTGTAGCAAGACCTGAACGAGGCAGTTCGTCTGGCAAGTCGTCGTCACTACCACCAGTCCCACCTGAACTCGAAGATCCAGACGAGCTAGATGATCCGCCTCCGCTACCACTGCCACTAGAGGCAGATGTGGGCACTGGTGTCGCTATAGCCCCTCCTGTCCCAACTGTCACCACAGAGCTCCCATTATCAGAACAACTAATTATGTCTTTTGGGCTTACGTCGTTGTTGACGATGTTTGAATCTCCAGCTGTCTGATTTTCCTGACAAAGAAAAGATAGGGTAACACTCCCATTTTTGAGAGCTTTGAATTTGACAGTTGCAAGCGTCCCCTTCCCGGTTTTAGTTTGTCCCGCTGACTCAACTATACCGGCAATATAGATCATCCCGGGCTCATTGGTAAGTTTTTTACCAATTGGAAGATATGTACCATCAGATATATTCACAATTTGTAAGATAGATGCATCATATTGCAATTTGACATCAGTTCCTAGGATTTGATCAGTCCCGGCATCAACGATCACTCCAACACTGATCTCCTGCCCAGCTGTGGTACTGATGGTCTCTGGATCAAGACCAAGAGAGGCTACCGCAAATGCTTTCACAGGTACAAAAAACATAACAAAAAGAATGAGAATACAGAGTGAACTACTTGTCCTTAGCATAGATATAAAAACAGTATACACAGTCATTTGATTTGTTTCTACTTTCATTACTCTATGGTGATCTGTGCATTGGTAACAGTACTTAGCAGATCGATGTTCTGGCTTCCTGTCATATTAGAGTCAGTTATAAGTCCTTGTCTATGAAGTATTTTAAATGATGCAATACCTTTTGTTAGAGCGGTAAAGGTGTATTTCACGATAGCTTCATTTTTCAACACCGAAACATCATTAATACGTAGCTTTTGTGCCCCAGTGACATATATCGTCTGATCCTTTACATAGTTAAGATAGTCGAAGTTTGATAGCAACCCTTCTGTCCGCACTAAACTTACTGAGGGACTATACAAAAGTACTACATCAAAGCCCTTTACGATCTCATCTTGCGAATTTGCATATACATAGACGTCAATGGTGCTTCCGACTGTATATCGTTTGACGGTATCTATCTGGACAGTGAAGATACCTCTGGCTCCCCTAACTGAGGCAGTGTTTTCAAGCACAGATGATGTAGGCTCAGGAGAAGGACTTGTTACTGAGATAGGCACAACGGAACTTTTCTTCTGCATGTTCCACAAGATGACGACTACTCCTATCCCAATACTGAGAATAAGCAATGTTACAAATCCGATCCGAAATAATTTATCTTCCAGTAACATAGGCAAAAGTACGTATCATTCTTCATCAAGCCGGATTAGAAATGCCTGAAGAGCAATAACATAGTCTTGGGCATTACAGACTCCATCTAAATTCATATCACAGCGGATGATAATTGCAGGCTGTATTGATCCGATTCCGTCTTTTATGACTGACAAGTCCAGGGAGTTGCATATGCCGTTTTGCTCGGGGACATCACAGGCAAACAAGGGGACAGTGCTGGCATTAAGATGGATTGTCCCTTGGGACACAGGGATAGATGAACCAGCACAAAGATATGCCCCTGGCTCCCGTTCTTGAACAACCTCGTGACAGAACTTTCTTTGTATGTGTACTGGTCCTTTGAGCAGTATCTGATAACTCAATCGCGGATCTGCCTTAAAGATCGCCTTACCCTCCCACAAGACAGTTTTACCGTCAAGACGAGCCTTTGCTTCAGTATCAACGTATAGAGGACGATCCAGTGCCCTACTCGATAAACCTACTCTCATAGGTATGATGGCATGCTGCGGAGGGATCTTATCAGTCACGCCCTGCAGCTGTACCTGAAAGACGACTGCTACTGTATCTCCTGTTTCCTGTGGATTACCAGGGACTGGAGCCGGGGTATTCTCTCCGCCATCTCTTGGGGCGGGAGGAGAAGACCCTGCACAGAATGTGGTGGCATCTGCCTTGTATCCTCCCAAAGGCGTGCATGTTTGTTTTTGTAGTAGCGAAGATCGTCCATCAGTACAAGTAACTCGAACCGCCGAATACGCTCTCTCTACGCTCGTTGGGGCAGTAACTGGACATTCGGTAACAGGATCAATAGACTTTACATTCCCCCCTACCGGAGACTCAGCCGACCCTGTTGGTGCTCTTTGTGATGTTGTAGGATATCTGTTCCCAGTATTTGGGGACCCACCAATCCTTGCAGTGGGGCGAGGCGTAGCAGTCGAACGTGGCGGATTTGCTGGCACCCTCGTCGAGCCCGACGGCTGTGGATTTTGCGGAGGTTGTGAGTCTCCACCACCCTGAGGCCCTTTACCTGCACATGTCGCTACCTTGCCACGAGTACTGTTACACTCAGGGCAGGTCTGTCCACTCCCCATCTGGTCCATTTGTGTTGCTTGCATAGAAGCTTCTATAGTGGCACACGTAGGCGAAGATGCACCATGAATATCTGCACAGGCTCTGTTGATTGCTGTATATGCGCTCTTAAAATTTGAGGTCCTATTGAGATAGACTGTCAGGGCCTTATAGATTGCTTCCAACACTCTTTCTGGATCTGCTTTTTGTATTGTACAATCATTGAAATTACCCCCTGCTACCATCAGATAAAAAGCCTTGTTGAGGATGCCGCTGTTGATGTGTACTCCACCCTGATCTGTACTCTTTGTGTGGTATAGTGGCGAAAAAAGTTTATCCGGTTGTGGACGCTGGCTTCGAGTCGGGTCGTCAAGTCGACGGATATTGCCCATAGCAAAGTCATCAGGGTCTACAGCCCACCCAAAGATGTCAGAAAAGCTCTCATTGAGCGCTCCGGATTGATTTTGATAAAGCAGATTTGAAGTCGTGAAAGTAACACCATGAGTTATCTCATGTGCCCAGACATCATCTAGCACCAATCCTCGACATGCTGCCATCTTTGCCCCCAGCCATACAGCATTTGGGCATCTGGCACCACCAGCTGATGCGATAGCTCCCGAATAATTAACCTCTGCTACCAGTGGTGCTCCACGACCATCAAAGCTATCTCTATTGTGTTTAGTTTTGAAATAATCGTAGACCTTTTTCAGAAGATCATAGGCCTTATCAGCCTCTGCAGAATTGGAGGGACCACTTCCCTCTGTACGTTTCACCTGACATGATCCAGTACTACAATCAGATACCCTTCGTTGTAAAGCATCATAGATTAGTGGCTCGATAAAGATGGCCTCCTGTGTCTGTGGGTCTATAAAAACATTGAGCACTTTGATATCCTGCTGTTCATCAACACAAAGAGGGACCCGTTTAGTGAGATAGTTAGTGGTGTCAGAGGATATACCCAGTATGCTTTTATTGACGATCTCATCTTCCAAAGCTGAGCCCACACACAACGAGACATTGAGGGCAGGATTATCGAGAAACACCTTGGCCTGTGCCTGAGCCTTATCGACTAGGAGTTGCGTGTCGGTAGAGCCTGTTTGCATCACAAGGGCGTCTGGTTCGGGGTTTATACCTAGGACGGTAGCCCCTACACCGATCACTGTTTCCTCTTCATCTTGTTGCATCATGCTAACCCTTGCATCTGTGCCAAACACTGGGACAAGTTTGCCCTCGACCTTAATTTGCTGCTGGAAATAGTAGTGTTTTACCGGTGCCGCAGCAGCCTGAGTAAAGACTTTTGCTTCATCAAGTGTTCTCACTAACTTTGCTGTTCGACTGAACCCTTCAGGAAGAATGGTGATCTCATCCGAGGTACTTATGCCCTGTACCATATCATCAGATGGGATGAGCGACAGAGGGGTGTTCTCCAAGACCTCGAGTGCTTTTACTGCAGCTGCGACATCTGTGGAAGAGTCACTGGGGATCGTGATCAAACCCTTATTACTGCTAACATCTACTGTAATGGTCCCATCTAAGACACCCGCTATCGCCTGGTCTTGCTCTACTTGACTCACATCAAATTGGGGCTGTCCCGTAGCCTTAGTCTTCACCTGCTGCCGAGGAGACAATAGATCTACTGAGAGCATTGTCAACATCACAACAGCATAGAGACCCAGTCCAGCAAGAATAAACTGTATAAACGGATTGTGTTCAAATTGTGCTGATTTCATAATTGGCTTTCTCGGAATGCGTAGAGGTCAAGTGAGTCTCCTGATATATCACCAATTTCAATAACATAGCCAGAGGAAGTTCTTTTTTGATCAATGACTCCAGCAAGCCCTCCATTTTTAAACAATAATGTTTCGGAACCTTTCTCACCGGTTGCCACTATATTTACCTGTGTAAAACAATCAAAACAGTCCTTTGGCGGCACCGTGATCTCCTGTAGCTCAAGTGTTAAATCCGGGCCAACTTTTAAGGGCCTTCCCTTTGTAATCTTTTGAGTACCCACAACTCTGACAAGTGGATTCGTGACTGAGCCCAGGATATCTTCAGCTTTTGATGTGGCCAGATTTGTGTCCTTCATTGAGCCATTGATGAAGTCCAGAGCAAATCGAGGAGAGCCCTCTCTAAGAGTCTTAAAGCGAATGATGCTTAACGCATTATCCTTTAGCACTGGTGATACTTCCTTCGAAAGCTTAAGGGACCCTGTTATGATAAGCGCGTTATCTGAGACGGTGCTCACGCTGTCAAAATCTGTTTCAATAGGCTGGACATCGATAAACTGGACCACCTCAGGGTCATACTGGAGTACCACGTCATAGCCATTTACTTCTACCCCGCCAGATGAGGCAACGACTACCAAAGAGAGGGTTTCTCCTTTGCCAACTAGCACACGGTTATCTTGCATACCTACTTTGATTATCCCTTTTCTTTTGGGGGCTATAGCACCGGTAGGTTTGATGTTGATTTTTTCAGTTGGCTGTTTAGTCTTTTGTTGATACAGGCTAAACAGGGTAACAATCAGCAATATTGCCCCTCCATAAACAAGGTATCTGATGAGTTGTTTATTTTTATTCATCAAACTGTTGGGTAAATGAAGTAATAGCCATTGAGTAATCCTGAACATTTACTGCACCATCTGTATTAAAATCCGCTTCGTCAAGAGCTTGAGCGTCAGAACTACCGAGGTATTCTTTGATAATGAGGAGGTCAACTGAGTTAATAACTCCGTCATTATTAACGTCCCCAACTATATATGCACCACTACCAGCAGACGTCTCATCGGCTGACGGAGTGGTAGTATCACCCGATGTCCCGAGGGAGGCATCTGGCATCACGATATCCTCGCCATCAGCTGTAAGATAATGGATAGACGACAAAGTAAGTCCGGCATCGGCAGCACTCGCAAGAGCCTGAAATCGCAGTGTTAGTAAAGGGTCTGCCTGTGCCGGTGATAGAGAAACCTTTACTACCGCTGTCCCCTCTGGGTCAACTACTATGCTTCCCAATGATCCAGTACCACCACCATTCATTTCGACGGGCGGGGCAGCGTTAGGATCAACGGGCGATTGACACTGACCGTTTAGGCAAAGCCCTCTCCCAACTGTAGAAGTCGGACAGTCAGCATCTGATTGGCATGATCTCAGAGGACCTGTATTTGTGTTTTGGGCGAGGGTGCTCACTCCCCGAACATCTGTAGCTGGTCCTCCTTGGGGGTTTGCCACCGTGGTCAAATCGGTTGTTGTTTTGACTGAATCTCCACCTGTCTGTGGATCTGCAGGCAAGACCACCGTAGAATCTGCTTGCAGAGTGCCGTAGGGGGTATCCATAGATGACAACGATACAACTGAGGGGTCATAGTTGATCTGCATTGCAATACCTATCACGGGCTTACCTTTGTGGATAGAGGGAAGTGAGATTTGAGACATCGTAAGGACTTCCTTGCTCGGGTTGGGTAGGGTTTGTCGTGATAACCATGCCCGAGTTAGCAGATGGACGTGCCGTACCCGATATCCCCTGACAATCAACAACGATAGGTGAGGTGGTCCCTAGCTGCAATTCTCCTGAAGGGCCAACAATCTGCGAGGTACTAGAGATAGTCACCTTACCTTGGCCGCTCGCATCACAGGCTAAGACAATAGGTTGTTCTATGCGGCTACTCAATTGTGCCGATGATCCGATAAATCCATAAGAAAGTCGATCTGAGGAAAGAATGAACTGTGTTACAGCGTCTTGACTTAGACTAGAGCCCAAAAGAACAGGCTTAGCAGCCGACTGGATATAGACCGGGCCTTCTAGTGTGAAACGTAGATCATATGCGGAGATGCTTTGACCATTAGCTGCTTCCAGCGTCAAGGTAGTTGTTGCTGTCGTACCGCCAGATATGCTCACGGAGCCCGGATTTGGATTTATTTGAACCAATAATGCGTTTGCTCGCGATTTTGCGGCGTAGTCCGCAACAAACCAAACTAAACTTGCAGCAAAAAAAAACACCAAAGAAAAAAAGAAGTGCCGTTTTCCGTAGCCAAATAGCGTGCATTATGTATAGTTATACAGATAATTTATGTACATATCAAAAGTTTTTTGGGACTAGTTTATCGTGATGGTCAGTACTTCCCTATCTTCTTGGATGGGGAGCAATTCCCCGTGACTACCCGAGATAGAAGGACTGCCTTCTAGTATGGTGGGCAATGATACTTCTGTCACTCCCCTTTTTAGGGCTTTAAAATAGATAGTCCCCCAACAGAGTAGCCCATCTCGTCCGTCGCTACTGGTATATCTTCTTAGAGTAACTGTACCAGTGCTTACATCATTCTGATAGACTCCCTGCTCTCTCATGAAAAAGTTGTTTGCCTCACAGGCCTGATCGGAGCCACCTTCACCTGTTGAGTCAACGACAAGAACCGAAGGATCATATATAAGACTTATCTGGGCATCAGATACAAAAAACACCCGGATTGGTTTGTAGATAAACCGACACGGGAATAAGGGTAGATGTGGTTCCTGAGATTTCAGTTGGTGCAAAAAAGAGTCTTACGCGTTCTTGTGAAGCCCGGGAAGGATACAAGAACCTCTCAGGACTAGAGACAAAAAAGAATGCCACTAGTAAAAAAAGAAGTCCACCTACAACAAATGGAGTGTTACGCATGACAAAAGAGTGAATTATAAAATGTCAGAGCCTACCTCCTCCAAACCAATTAATAAGCGTCATCTACTAGTTGAGGTGAATGCATTCAACCACACACTATAATCCAGGAGGTCTACTACTCCATCGCCATTCACATCGCCTGATGAATTTGTTGTACTTGGTTGAGCCCCTCCGTTGACTTGACTACCTGCAGAGCCTGGACCGGTGCCCTGTCCTGAGCTACCTGCAGGACTACAGGACGCTGCCTTCTTTCCGGCACAGAGGGCACGCATCTCCTCACCTATTTCAGAAAACCTTGATGAAAACTCTTCCTTCGTTCCTGGGATACAACCCTCACCAAAGGGCTTGTAGTCAACTACTGTCCCGTCCATACATCGGACACCTGCGAACTCTATAGAGATAGTACAAGCTGGTTTGTCTACACTGGTAGGATTACCAGCAGTATTTACAGATGTTACGCTACCCAAATCGCCACATTGTGGCTCTCCACACGCGCGGATCAGGGGTTCAGCAATGCCCTCAGGGCAGCTTTGGACCGTATCACTACTGATGCCATTTTGTCGGAGCACCTGACTTATCGTCGCCTGCGTTGCGGCCTGGGCTTGTGATTGAGTCCTATTTCGTTGAAGTGTAAAAACAGAAGTAATCACTAGTGCTAGTACAGCTGTGGCTCCGAAGAGCGAGTTACGGATAACATGTGATCTCTCCATAGTGTACCTACAGGCTACTTAATCCCCAATTGCTTGTCAAGTATGATACGAAAAACCCCCGCCATGGCGGGGGATTTCCGTCGGTAAGCAAAATAAGCATTACTTGAGCTCTGCTTTTCCTCCTGCTTCTTCGATTTTTTTTGCTGCCGCCTCTGCTTCATCCTTTTTAACTCCTGTAAGGAGTGGCTGAGGGGTTGACTCTGCAAGTTTCTTTGCTTCGATCAAACCAAGGTCTTGTCGAAGTTCACGAACGGCCTTGATAACAGCAAGCTTGTTGGCACCAGCATCGGCTAATACAACATCAAAAGATGTCTTTTCCTCTGCGGGGCCTGCATCCGCGCTAGCGGCTGTACCGGCAACCGGCATAGCCATAGCTGGCATCGCGCTGACACCAAATTTTTCTTCTAGATATTTTGACAGCTCTGAAAGCTCAAGGACAGTGAGTCCTTCGATGGCTTCGGCGATCTTGGCAAGTTTTTCTGGAAGAGTTGTTACTTGTGCATCTGACATGGATCTCACCTCCTTTTCAATTTTGAATAAAATTTCTCTGTTAACTAATAAAAAAGCATCACTTAGTTTCCTGAATTCCCTTTAAAACACGAACAAAGGAACTCATGGTATACGAAAGACTGAACACAAATTTGGATTGTGGAGCCATAAGCGAACCCAATACCTTTGCATACAATTGCTCCTTGGAAGGAAGCTGCGCAATGACCTCTAACTTTGATGCTTCGTATACGGCGTTCTCGATCAAGCCCACCTTGAAGGCAACTTTGTCGTAATCCTTCGCGAACGTATAGAAGGCCTTAATAGGTGCAGTCCATTCCCCTGAGAATGCTATGATAGCTGTCTGACCCAAGAGTAATGAGTCTAGCGCCATGAGCGAATGAAGAACATCCTGCTTAGTGTCTTGTGCTAGTTTTAGTAAAGCTACTTTAAGTAACGAGTTCTTCACTACTTTGAAATATGTTCCATCATGTTTACGTAGTTCACCACGAAGTTGTTCCAATGATGTATGACTTATGGTGTCATAGTTGACGAGGACGAAGTGAGGATGTTGCTTTAACGTCTCGACAAGATCGTTGACGTATGATAGTTTTTGTTGATTTGCCATTTTTGGACTCTCGTGCAGGAACTTTTATTTTTGACCTACAGTCTCTGAGCTAACCTAGTATAGCTGATGACACGTAAAAATGCAATTCTCTGTATTTCCCCTGTTACTGTTTATCAAAAAAATCTATCACCGCATATGTCTTGCCATGATAAGCCAATTTATTGACATAGATATATTGCTGATCTATAATAGTGCGAACCATGTCACAACTAACCAGATCAAAACACAAACTCTCTATTGAAGATCTACCAGATCTTTTGACGATACGTGAAGTTGCTGGTCTTTTGAGAGTATCCCCTCTTACAGTGAAACGATGGGGTAAAAAAGGAAAGCTCCCGGCCATACGTATCAACACACGTGGAGATCGTCGCTACAGGAAGGAAGTAGTCCTCCAGATGCTGCGCGTAGAACTCTAATCTTCTACTTAAGTTTCAGATTTCATTTATCAATGGCCATTGAATATTCAATGAGACTTGATAAATGATCATTGAAACTTATGTAATCTAATTCCCCTTTTAGCCTGTCTTCTGTTGGAAATCCGGGATAGGTGGTAGATCTGCAGGCCCCATAGGTGAGCCTGGCACAGCGGGCGTAGATGCTGTAGGCACTGTTGACCCTTGTCCTGCCCCAAGACCTTCTGCTACGGTAACTGATGGTTGCTCAGGTGTAGTGGTAACTCCAGGAGTGTTTATAGCTGGAGCTGGTACAGCAGTAGATGGGGTAACTTCAGCGACAGGCGTCGGCGCGACTTCTGTCTGAGGCATTGCAGCAACAGGAGCTACTGGTGCTGGAGCAGCTTGTTGGTCTGTCATAGTACGAAGTCCTTTAAGTATTTCTTCAAGTTCTGCATCTTCCCCCTGCTCTGTAGACTTTTCAGGCGCATGAGTTGGTGATGGCTCAGTGGCTGGGATAGAGGTTGGAGCAATCGAATTATCCATAGTCGATGAAGCAGCCGAGATCGTCTCTCCGGTAGCAGCTGCTTGAGGCATCGCTGGCATGACTGTCTCCATAGGAGCTTCAGGTTGGACTGCTGGCACCTCTTCTACTGGAGTTTCAGGCTCCACAACATTTGTAGGCTGAGGTGTTGCAACTGCTATACTTGGCATAGTAGGGGTAACAGGCTCATCTACTACGGGCGCCTGAGCTACCGGTGTTTCTACCGGAGGAGTTTGCGGCATTGCCGCAGGTTCTACATATGTAGGAGCAGCTGGGACTGACTCTGGTGGGTTATCTGGAGTAACAGCAGGTACAGGCGCATTAATCTTCCCCCCTAGCTTCTCATCCCATTCGGCCTGAGTAAACCCGCGCAACGTGATAACTCCTGTGTCTGTAGTGACCTCTGCAAAAGGAACTCCTTCGAAGTCCTTTGACTTCTGCAACATTTCTTCCAAATTAGCTTTATCTGACTCGACGTCTTTTTCCTCAAATGTTATGCCATGATCCGTGAGATACTTTTTTGCAGCTGCAGAAAATGGACAATCGTGAAGGGTATAAATAATTGCGTTCATACATTTATTATTGAGACTTTTTTCGTCAATGTCAAGAAAACGTCATCTTTTATCAAAAAACACTTAATCCCTACAATTATATATAGAGCGCATATGAATGGCAGATTTTTTAGCAAAGTTGATCTTGCTCGTTGGGGCTTAACAGATACTTAGACTATCCTCCCAAAGGAGAATACCTACTTGACACCTCGTTGGTAAGTACGCTACTATGAATTAAAGCTATGTTTAGAACAATTCAGAAAGATCTTGGCCAATTTAAAACACTTCCATCCCAAAGGAAGGCAACGATCATACTGCTAATTGGGTTGTTGTTCATAGCAAGTGTGGTTGTTGGTTCCCTCTTGACTGGTGGCTCTAAAAAAGTAGATGAGCAACCTACCACTGGTACTGATGCTACTACTCAACCCGAAACACGTCCCTCTACTGCTTTAGCTCTTGTTCCTAATGAAGCTACTCTTAAAATCGGTGCTTCTCAAAAGATTGAGGTTACGCTCTCTCGTATCCCTGTCGCTGCTGCTGACATTGTCCTCTCTTTTGACCCTGCTGTCTTTGATGTCTCTGGAGTCACTAATGGCACGGTCTTTTCCAATGTCATTGTCAACAAGGTTGATACCACTGCTGGTGAAATCAAATTCTCAGCATCTGTCTCTCCTTCTAAAAAGGATGATCTAAAGGAAGGTACTGTCTTCTCATTTACTGTGAAGGCTAAGAAAGAAGCTGCCTCATCTGCCCTTGACTTTGTCAAGCGTGAAAAGGATGGTACTATCACTGCCCTCAATGGTGAAAATACCCTCGGTGTTACCAACGGCGCACTGCTGAAAGTAACAAAGTAACTTTGGGCAGGAACTGTCGCACTCATTTTTAATAGCTACTACTTTAGATGGATCATCTCCCAGCTAAAATACAATCGTCTAGAAATGTATATTTACTGGGAGAGATTAGTCTTTTTCTGACAATACTATCAATTAGTATCATACTTATTGGGAGTTTCATAGGTGCAAACACAGCTGTTTCAAAGCAACTGAGAACCACCTTTGGTCGTGCTTCTGAAAATCAAGCAAGCTGTTCATTTAGAACAACATTTGGTGTCTATGAGGAAGGGCAGGATGGGTCTTTGAGAGCACTTACCAAACAGGATGCAGATCTTTCAGCCTGGGGGGTATCAAATGACAAGCAGCTTGAGAAGAACACCATCTCCCCTTCGCAGACTTTCGGGGATATAGCTGAGGTTACATTTGCGACAGAGAGGCTACCTCTCAAACCACAAACGGGGGCTGATTATGCTAATGAGGATAGGGCGTCAGTGAAACTTTTTGCCGACGGAATTGATGAAGGATATGAACTAATGAGAACGTTCTGCACGTCAAACAATAGCGGCCCTGGCTGCCCGCCAGATATAGCCAAACAAGATGTCGGGACAACGATACGAGATTTTGAAATAACCTGCGGAGTGGATATCAACTATGGCTGGGTAGTAAAATCTAAAGAGGGATCAGCTACTAGTTCTCCAACCCCACAGAGCTCCCAAGTCACACCCTCAATAGAATTGTCCCCAACGCCGCCAGCCTCCCAGACTCCTCCAGATACTACTACGCAATCAAAAGATACCTATTCCCTATTTACCTGGAGTACTGAGCATGGAGGTGAGGATATGTGTTTTATCAATGCAGACACGAAGCTCGGAGAACATAGATCCCAAGGAAAGCATTGTAATGTGATAAGTTGTAAAGATAGGGTGACCAATGAGCCAACGGCTCTTGTGGTCGATTTCACTAATAAGACAAATCCGGCAGAGGACCCGCTCAATCTTAGTGCTCAGATAAATCATTGTCCAGGAAAAGTGTTGGGGGAGCTGGCGGGAAATGGTAAGAATGAATGTAATAATTTCATTTCACGTAAAGACAACTTCCCTGTGGGCCACGGTAAGAAGGTCCGATGTGTCTGGAAGAACCCCTCTGACAAAGCCACTATCGCTTTGAATTTTACCTGTCAGGAGGTGCGAGAATCAGACCCAAAGTCGCCGGAAGGGGTCTGCGCTGAGATCGAGGATGATGAGCCGGAGGCACAAAAGGAAGAAGCTAGCTCACCGGGTGCGCCGACCCGCTCAGTTTCTCTTGCACCGACAAAAGCAAAAAAACCTGCGCCTACAAAGTCTGTTTCACCCCGCGTTTCCCCTACTAAGAGATTATCACCAACCGTACCAAGCCCCAGCCCACTAAAAAGCCTGAAGCAAACCACGAAGTCGTAATCAGAAAAAATCAGGTGGAGCTCTATTGGGATTCACGGTTTGAAAAGATCGGACTCGCACAAGACAAGATAACTGGCTTTAAGTTTGGTATCTGTGATACCGCTGACCAATCTGCACACATGAAGACTAGAGCCAACGGAGGCGCAAAATGCAAATGGTTTCCTACTGATGCCACAAACAAAGAGATCCTACTTAACTCCCAAAAGCCCTCCAAGGGCACTATAAAGCCACTGGCTGATATATCGGTCGACTTCGATGGAAACCCTCTTTCAAGGACAAGTGGAAAGGAGTACTATGCGACATGCCAGTATTTTGAGATGAATGAATGGACTGTTGCCCTCTATGATCCTGAGTGGCGACGTTGTAAGCCAGGGCAGCTTGACCTAGATTCTATTTTAAGAGGTGAGAAACTTACTTTTCAAGAGCTACTAGACCCAAAGCAATACTTTTTGGTTCCCTTCAATGTAGCTATGTCCGATGGTGGTATAGGACCCATACCTCCCAAAAATGGTAAACCCTATATCGGACTTACCTTTTTGTTTAAGCAGTCCTTAAAGATATCGGCAGATGACACTATTGCTGCTTTTAAGGTGGGGGTGTGTCCTTCTGAAAAGCTGACAAATGAATGTAAGTACTTTTCAGCGCTAGAGCCATTTAGCTACAAAGATACAGAGAAGAAAATTTCATTTTTATCCTCAATTGATGCTGCAGGAAAAGCACTTAAAGCTGGTGACACAGTCTATGTGACATGCCAATTTTTGACACTTGATAGTGAAAATCCAACACCAAGTGAGGATGCTCAAGTAGTACGATGTAGACCGCGAGCGGTAAAAGTAAACGACAATTTTGTCCAGGGTAAGGCAGATATGCAGTCTCCCTGGGGGAACCTGCCTAGTCGTAATTCTAACAAGGATGTACTAGTTATAAAAAATCAAGGGACAGCCAGTATCCCGCTTTTTACCAGTAGTGAGGATACATCTCAGCAACCTGATACTCAGGATTTTCAGTACACTATATGTGATCCAGATACAGGGGCCTGCGATGTGATTGAACATAGTGCTTTTTCCGATACTGCAAATGGTATCTATACTACTTCTTCCAACATCGCTTCCCTTTTTGGAAAAGAATTAGTGCTTGGTAAAGATTATGAAATCACCTGTCAGTACAAGACAGATGAGGAGGGCTTCGTATCCTGTGGGACAAGAACTGCACGAGCAGGTGATTCTGTTTATTTTGACACCTATATTTCACCTGACAGCACGATTTCCTTTAACACTCAGAGCAGGCTTGAACGGTGTGACCGAGATGCAGATGGCGCCTGTACCATCATCGATGTTGCCCAATGTCAGGCCGTCGCCTACGGGAAGCATACTCAGGCATGTGATATGAATAATGATAGGCATGTCGATGCTGCAGATATCTCCTTACTATTTGACTACGCCGGAGCAACGAACTAAGCTATATACTATACTCATGCTTCTGAACAAATACTTGATTCCTTTAGTAGGAGGCTGTTTGATGATGATTGCGCTGGCAGCTAAAGGGACCACTATACAAGCACAAACATCGGGGTCTCACCCACCTATGACTACGTCACTCTTCGTATGGGGGGATACAAATGATATGTGCTTTATTAATGCCGATAGTGCCAGAGGCACCTACCAGTCACAAGGGAGTCATTGTAAAGTTACTACTTGCTCAGCCAATGGGTCTGTGACGCCAGGAAGACTAGTCGTCGACTATACAAACAACAGACTGCCTATACAAAATCCCCTTTTTGTGTCTGTTCAGATAAATAAGTGCGCCGGTAAAATGATAGGTCAGCTTGAAGGCATAACGAAATCTGAGTGCAACGGATACATAGATAGGAAGAATGATATTCTTATACCCTTTGATCGTACACTTCGATGTATATGGGATAATCCTTTTGACGCAAGCTCAAAGATTTTTCGTTGCATGCTAGTAGACACAAAAAAGTCTCAGCATGCGCTGACGTATCACCCACGGGTAGCCTCCTAACTCCAACTACCAAAACTTCACCTACATTATCACCAACCAAAAGACCTACCCCGACCTCAACCACATCACGACCCACAGCATCCCCAACCCACCCAAAAGGTCCCCAACTAAGGGATCAACTCCTACCAAAAAACCCTCGCCGACATCAAAACCACTACCACCAACAGGGGGCTGGTCACTCTCACCTTATGATGTGCTAGGCAACTGGAATTTCTCACCCCATGTGAGTTTTAAGTCATTTATGAGTTTCAAATTTGCAATCTGTGACACAGATAATGACGAGGCATACCGAACAACTGATCCTGATCTAGCCGCACACTGCAGATGGTTTGATGCAAAGCCTCGCTCAGCAGTCAGGAAAGATCGAATATCTGGATCTTTAAGACCTGCAAAGGTACAAAGAACCGACTATGATGCCATCCCGCTTGAAAAAGGTAAGACCTACTACCTCACTTGCCAATACTACCTCATAAAAGGCCCCGCTTTCCGTATGATTCCTTATCCGAATGTTACCTATGATGAGTGGCGACGTTGTCGCCCGAAGCCTATACGTAAAGGAGATATTAGGGTGTTTGAAAATATTCTTAGCCCACAAGAGTCTTTTCAGATTGACGAACGCGTAGCCCTCAGCATCCCCGGCTCAAAGAGGAGGATAGCACAGATTGGAGACCCCGTGATTGCCGTGACATACGACATAGATACTATTGGTAGCCAGGTGCAAAGTAGTGTTGGCGCATATGCTCCCTATATGCAGGCTTTCCGTCCTGGGATATGCCCCAAGGCAAGCTCGTCTGATAACAACGACACCAATCGCTGTGTTTTCTTTGATCCCGTAGCCTTAGACAAGGATATTCAAAATCAAGATGATCTCATCTCTGCTTTAAAAAATGGGAAGTACTTCAAAGAAGTACACTATATCATTGCCCAAGACGCGTCTGGTGAGCCTCTCCGACTCGGGGATACCATTGGAGTAACATGCCAATACATATACAACCCTCCGCTAAATTTCCAACATGTTCGACGATGTATGATCAAAAATGTTACAGTTAGACAACGATTTCATACAGACTTCTTTGATCCTTTCAAGAGCGATTCACGGATAAACACAGCCTCGTATATCATTTTAGGTGAAGGTGGGCAAGGAACTATCCCTATGATCCAAGCCACCCCAAGTATGTTAAATATCTCCATTTGCGATCAGCAACTTGGTAGCTGTGCATCTATAGATAGCTCACAGCTCTCAACTGACCAAACATATATGGTCAGAAATCTAGACCAGCAAACTCCTATCCAACAAGGCCGCACCTATTCCCTGAGATGTACCAATCAACTTGGAGACTCATGTGGAGAAAAAGAGATTATTGGTGGTGAGCCTCTCTATATCGAGAATCAGCAGGTCTCCACCGGTAGAGACATGTGTGATGTAAATAGTGACGGCGAATGCAATACCTTGGACCTGGTTGAATGCTTAAAAGAGACAAAAAACATACCTACTCATTGTGATCTCAACAAAGACGATTCTATTACTGCTTCAGACAGATCGCTCCTCCTAAATCTTGCTGGGCAATCGGTGAAATAACTGACGCAGTCATCGAGGTTGCTGTACAATGTGTTATACGCTATGACTCAGAAATCCTACCAGCATGGTGAATTACATGTAGCCATTGGACTGACTTCCCTTGCAAGTCTGCTCTTGGGGCTTGTTGTCGGCACTAGTGGGATACTATCGAATGGCTCTCCTAGAGGATTTTTTACACAAGCTCAATCTTGTGCATATCGCACAGAGATACTGGTGCTCAAAAAGAATCGCCAAGGCCAATTGATCGCCGTAAATGACCAAGAACGATTTGTTGTCGAAAATAATAAGGGTCAATCCATAGAACTAAAGCGGGGTGGGAAAAGCTACGATGTATTCAATAACTTTATTCGCCTCACAACCACAGACTCCTCCGATGATAAGAAGTACAGGGCACAAGAGAAAGCTGCCGTCACCTTGATTAGCGATTCATTAGGGTCACGCTACAAGATAACTGATATTTTTTGCGAACAACACTCAGGAATCAGGGGCTGCCCCGAAGATGATCAGCTTGCCAATCAACGAGAAGTCCCCACAAACACCATCCGTGATTTTAACGTGGCATGTGACGTGGATATTACGTATGGCTGGATAGTAGAGGATCTTTCGCGTCCCTCACCATCACCATCAACTGAGCCAACGACTATCCCTGCCCCCACTTTGGCTACAGATACTGATAGCACAGGGGCTATTGAGTCAAAAGTATTTGTGGTCCGCAGTCAGGACCGCCCATCAGGAGATCTTTGTGATATCACGAAGCTGGAACGAGCTGTAAATAACGATCTAGATGGTGCAGGAATTGAATACTATCTTGGAGAGTGTCGAATAGATCTCACAAAGGATGGGGCAAAAGTCTCTGATCAGAAAAAAGAAAGCGCTTGCGACTCTGTCACATTTACTTCCCTGCCTGCTGGGACTTATGAGGTAAATCTAAATAAGGGTAGACCCACAGAACTACTCAAAGTCTGTGCAGATGCCCGAAGAGAAATCTCAATCAATAGGGAGAAAAAGACTGTCCCCATAGTCTTATGGGCACCACCAGAAAGGCAGTGTGAAACTGTCACAACCTGTGCTAATTGTAGACAAGGTGGAGGAAAATGCGTAAACAAAATCAGTGCACGAGGAGGAAGCTCTGTATATCTATGCTGCGGTCAGAATCAATCCCAGGACAAGGCACGCCCAACATCGACCCCGCCTCAGAAAACTGCTATCTGTGAGACTAAAGGAAGCTACTGTACTGACTCATACACTGAGCTTTGTTCAGATGGATCGCTACGAACGTGTACTAAGTATGGAAGATGCATCATAGGCGATGGCATTGGTGATGGATCCAAATGTAGTTGGGAAAATCCACGTGAAGATGGCCGACGGTCGATATGTACCCCTTGCCCATCAGATGCATCTCGAAGCGAGCCTCTGGCAACAGGAAAGCTCCATCTAGAGCTTAAAAATGCCACTGACAGAACAATCACTATCGAAGCCACGATAGAAGGCTGCAAACAAGATAGCTCCGAGACTCCAAGAGAGTGCGTCAAAAAACTCGAACTTCCCTCTCAAGGAAAGGTGTCCGCTACTTTTGAAGATTTAGTCTCAGCTATGACCCATACTCTCAAAGTAAAAACCTCACCTCAAACACCTATTAAGGTGTTACGCTGCCTAAACGGAAGTGTCTTGCAGGCTGGCACTGAAAATGAAGAGTGTTCCTTTACCACAGTAGCTGGAGCATTGGCCTCACTCGAGCTCTATATCAAGAGCGATAAGCCGAGTGAGAGCCTCCTGAGCCCCCGAAGACATCCGAGGGCTATTGTTCCAGAGAGTTTCTCAAGCCATTCTTCCTAGAAGCAGGGGTCTCCTCGGCCGAAGCCGATAAGCGTTTACCCTGTGCAATGGCACTCTGTCGGCGGGAATCAGGAGGCGACCCATCGGCCCTCGCAGACAAAGTATCCAAGCTCAGTTGTCTAAAAAATAATGCACCTGCCTATGCCATTGGCCTATTTCAGATAAGCGTCTTTCCCTGGGCAGATCGATGCACAGGAGGATCAGTAAGACGTGATCCTGTATCATGTAAATACGTGATGACAGGAAGTGGCTTTAGTGATACATCTTCATATCAAGGCTCCTGTACTCCACGGACCGCTCCAGGTCGTAGTTGTGCCGTAGTCGACCAAGCGGCTTTTGTGAGGTGTCAACAACAATACTTTGACCCAACGACAAATGTGAAAAAAATGTTATCTATGAGCCGAAATGGTGCAGATTGGACTCATTGGAACCCATTACCAACCGCATGTCGATAACTAGTATGCATAAAAAGACCCTTATCCTAACACTGCTACTAATCTGTTTTATGCTGACAGCGCCATTACCTATCAAAGCAGCTATGCGCATCAACGGTATCACGCTTCCGGACATCTCGAGCATATCATCCTCACAGATCGGAGATCTCAGTTATGTCTTAGATGACGCTGATGACTACAAAATCTTTTTTTACGTCACTTGATAGTAGTTTTACTATACGTCTTTACCAAAATTCGACAGAAGTTACTCATAAAGCAGAACAACGCGTCCTTCAGTTGTTACAGATCGCACCTTTTGAGGCTTGCTGGCTCCCGATACGCGTCTATGTCGCAGGTTCTGAGGGCTTACCAGTGCGACCAGGCTTTTGTAATCAAGAACGTAGGGCTGACATCAATGCAGATACGGAGGTGAATAGCGTCGACTATACCACCTGTATAACACAAGTAGAAAATCCACCGAGTCCCGCTGCTTGTGATATTGACCAAGATAAGCAGGTCAGCGCTCTTGATATATCTCTTGTTTTGACCTATCTTGGAAGACGAGATAATTGAGCATTATAACCAATCATCAAACTTCATACTTCAATGAATATGACCAATTGATCATTGATTCCCTCCCGCTTTCCTTCTAGAATGATTGGTAGTATTTAATCACTATGTCTGTACCAACACGTGGAAGTATTGCCTTTATTATTCCTATTGCTTCCCTATTTTTTTTGATCGTAGGCCTGATCTTGAGCAAAAAATGTCAACACAACGACCTCCCGTGCTCAAAAATACGAGCTGCGCCTACAAAACACATGTGAAAGTTTTTGACGGGGCAATCGACGACACCAAACTCATTTCCAACGAAGACGATGGCACCTTCTCTGTTGTAAATGACAAAAATGAAGAGCTTAAACTCAATAAAGATGGCCTATCACATATGATTTTCGAAACTAAGGAGCTCATTTTAGGCAGGGAGAAACATAATGCCTCCTATGATCCAGGGGATCGAGCATATATCGACCTAATAAATGTAGATACACAAAAGTGGAGGGTAAAGGAGATTTTCTGTCAGCAAAACCCAGGAAGCATTGTGGGGTGTCCTTCGCAAAAGGATCTTGCAGAGCAACAGACTGACCCTGACTTTACCATACGCAATTTTACCGTCGATTGCGGTGTAGATATCACTTATGGATGGGTACTTGAGAGACAAACCTCAGGGGGTGGCGGTGAACCTGCTGCCCAGGCATGTGTGTTTAAACCAACGACCTTTATTCGAGAGCGTTTTGCAGGCAAAGACTATCCCATGACTACTCTATATGGTCCAGAGAAATGGGGAGCTATCAATGATAAGGTTATAGCAGCTATAGGAGATCTGCCTGCTAATTGGGTCCGCTTTAGTAAAGGACTGTATTCCCCGTGGAGCTCAAATAATGGCGTGCAGACAGGAGAAACCTGTTGTGGTGCCGAGGATAAGCAGTACCAAATCCAAGCAGGAGATAAAGCCACCGTAACGCTTCACTATAATGCCGACGTCTATAAAGTCATACGTTCGTGCGACGCTGAAGGGCTCTGTGCCACAGAGCCGGACACACTTTCTGGAAGCAATCTCATCGAAGACCTCCCTGTAGCCTGTGGCAAAACCTATGACTACGGTTGGGTTTTGGAGCGTAGGGATCCGAGTCAGTGCCTTTTGGATAAGAATCTTTGTATACCAAAGATAAAGTCTGCCGGAGTAAAGCCTAATAGTAATGACTCACGTATGGCAATAGAGTGGGAGTATCCGGAGGGATGTGAGGGCCTTCGCGAGTTTATTGACCAATTTCAAATGCAGATCAAGAAGAAAGGCTCCCCCGAAGTACTGTGCTCACGGCTAGTACCCGCCGATCGTGAAGATGTTAAAACCGAGTGTTCACCCGCGAACAAGAAGAAGTTTGATCCCAATGAAAGCTATGAAATCCATATGACATCAGTAGCAGCTGGGGCGACTAATTGTAGCTCTTCTGAAGATGTAAAGACTATCACCGGCAAGGTGCAGCAGCCCACAGCCATACCGACAGAAAAGAAGACCTCAGGTGGCTCCACTACCCAGTCGCTACCGCCAATACTAGATGTCACCAACGACCGATGTGTTCCTCTGGACAACAAGGTGCAGACACCGAACATGTTGCGAGTAGTTGTCATCCCTGATGGCTATACAAATCTGCAGGAATTTAAATTGGCCGTCGGTAAAGGATTAGAGATATTTTTCAATTCAAATGTAAAGTCTCGAACAAATCCTGGCATACTGCCACGACTGGCATTTGTTGCCTACAATAAATTTGATACGGATTATGCTTGCAAGTCAAACGCTCTGGGGGGACGTTTTCTGTCCTGTACTAATGATGAGGCTATTCGTAGAGCCATGAGTGAGTGCGCCGGAGGCAAGGCCCTTATCGTGACAAGGAAGGCTACATCTGCTGGTGCTGTCGGGGACATTGCTGCTGTAGCAGACCCATCTACACTTGCCTTTACAGGTCATGAGCTGGGACACGCTGTCCCACGTCCCCCACTAGATGATGAATACAACTCAGGATTTCATAATGCGGGAGCCGCTAACTGTGCAGCCGACTCTCAATGCTCTCTATGGAAAACTTCATATCCCAATGCGTGTTTTGCTGGATGCTCAAAACCAAACCTCTTTAGGCCATCAGAGAAAAGTGCTATGAACAACTTTGGGAATTTTACGCCATCCCATTTTAACGGACCTTCGCTCGACGGATGGGAGAAAGGTATCCCACGATTTTCTGCGACTTTGCCCTCTTTTCAATTTTTACATGACGGAGAGGATGATGAAAATGCACCTGCCACTGGTAATAAAGCTACTCCCGTGTACTTTAAGACTCATCATGTACTCATAAATCAGACTGGTATTAACAAACTTGCCCTTAGTAAAAAGGAGTTGCTGAGCTCATACCCGATCTACGATATGACCAATTATGAAGAAGACTACTATACTGTGGAGCTACTTGATGAGGATCAGGGAGTAATCTTTAGTATGAAAGTACCTCAGTACGATAGCACATTTGATACGGGATCTTCTACTACAAGGATCCTCAGAAGGGCCTTAGATCTCTATCTTCCCTTCTATCTGGAGACGAGATTTTTGCGCATAGCAGATATCGATGATGATGAAGTTTTGTTTGAACAGTTGGAAAGTTCTAACCCACAAAATTCGCCGACTCCATTTCCTACTGTGGTGATGTGCGGGAACAACATCTGTGATGCACAAGCCCAGGAGACAGCAACCTCATGTCCCAAAGACTGTACAGTACTCAAGAATGTGTACAAGCAAGAGATTCGCAGAGTAGCAAGTGATGTAAATGAGGATACAGTTATCAATGCAGTTGACTACGGGATCTGTGTGAAGCAACTTAGGAGGGAAAATGTAGACACTTCCTGTGATCCTGACTTTAATAACACAGTCAACTCTCGAGATATTTCTACCGTACTGGAATTTTTAGGGGAGAGAATACAATAAAAAGTAACTCAAAGATTATATCGGAAAGATCAACACCTAACCCAAAGCTAATAAACAGTAGTAAGTCCTGTCCAGAGTGATTTCAAGACTTAGAGATTTACCTTATGGCTTTGATTTATGATCTTTGAGTTTTGAGTTTGATTTCTCTTTTCCCATAACTCCCATCTGGCGAAGCTTCCACATAAAGAGGGCTCCTTTGTTACGAGCAGTTGAATCTATCACAAAACGCAAGGCTCTTTCTATTGCTGGGCGCGGCAATTCTTTGGCTAACTTGATATAGAGGCTCTTATGTTTGTAGTCTCCCAGGGCTTCGGCTATATGCACACCATACGACTGGAACTCTCGAGAGATGTATTTGTCTTCGAGTGGATTGAAGTTTTTTGAGTATTGATTTGATATCATCCATATGCGTAGTCTACTGTAAAGGGGTGCTCACTTCTACCCTTTCTGCTATACTTTACGTATGATCCAATCACTTATTACAACACTATTACAAAATGGGCTTTCTGAGCACACGATTGTAACGCTTTTGTATCTGCCTATAGCGGCAGCTATGGTTGCTGTGGCTCGTTATATTATAGGTTGGAAGAGCTTCAGTATGTATGCCACACTTCTGGTGACCTTTGTGTTTTATGAGCTGTCATACAATCCGATAACAGATAGCATCAATCTAGTATCAGGCCTACAAATGGGGGGAATATTACTGATGCTCTCAATCTTATCAGCATTTCTCTCACACACATTGCTAAATGAAATCCGCATGCACTACCTGTCAAAGCTTGGTGTAGCATTTACAACGGCCTCTATTTTCATAGGGCTAGTCATGTATTTGCTTGTACTTATATTCCCCATCGCTTCGGGGACTCTCAATACCATACCAGTAATTATGATAATTTTTATGGTAGATATTATTATTCGGAATTATGTACGTAAGGGCTTTAGGAAAACGATGATCCTTACAGCATATAGCCTTGTTCTAGCTTTGGGGATGTACTTTGTATTTGCCCAGGAGGCTGTAAGAGGCTTCGTACTCGCCCATCCAGAAAGCGTCTTTTATGCTCTGATCATAACGATATTAACCGGAAAATGGTTGGGGTTACGACTGATCGAGTACTTGAGGTTTGGAGATTTGCTAGTTGGTAAGAATGAAAATGCTAAACTGGTGGAAGAAGAGGGTTAAGGTTTTGGGGTTAAATGAGCGAAATTTACTCTACATTCGCCAATATAACTCCCGATCAGCGAAGCAAATTGCTGACAACAAGATAATTACAAAAAAGGTCTTAGCTAAGGCCGGTATTCCTTGTACGAAAATAATTCATATCATTAGCTCTAAAGCTCAGCTTCGCATCTTCGAGCTCAATGAGCTTCCTAAAAGTTTTGTGCTGAAGCCAGCCAATGGAGTAGCTGGTAGGGGGATCCTAGTTATCACCAAAAAGAATAGCGACGGAGATTTTGTCAAGGCCGATGGAGGGGTATTGACCCATCAAAGGCTATTTCTCCATATACAAACTATTTTGGAAGGCAAGTTCTCTTTGAAGAATAAACCAGATATAGCCATATTTGAAGACAGGGTCAAGCTCTATAAAGGCTTTAAAGACTACACATACATGGGAGCACCAGATATCCGAATTCTTCTATTTAAGAGGGTTCCTGTCATGGCGATGATCCGCTGGCCTACTATCGACTCACTTGGGAAGGCAAATCTCTCAGAGGGGGCTGCAGCTTCAGGGATAGATATCGCCACAGGCATCACAACGCATTCGATCAAAGAGTCTAAAAACGGCCGTATAACAAATATCGAATATGTAGCCGGAACTAAGATCCGATATTCAGGGGTTAAGATCCCCTACTGGGATGCCATCCTCAAGTACGCAGTGAAATCAGCAGGAGCTTCGGGACTTGGTTTTTGTGCAGTAGATTTTTTAATAGATGATAATAAGGGCCCCCTTATAGTAGAGCTCAATGCCCGCCCAGGCCTGCGAATACAGCTTGTTAACGAAGATGGACTTAAGGGTCGGCTGAGACAGCTGCGGTTTATTAAGGTCAAGTCAGATAGACATGCTATACGCCTGGGCAAGGATCTATTTGGAGGCGAGGTCGATGAAGAGATCGAGGCTATTGCGGGTAAAAAGGTGATTTCCCTCATACAGCCGGTTACTATATTCTCAAAATCAGGTAAAAGGCAGATCACAGTCAAAGCTAAGGTAGACACGGGAGCATCATACTCCTCTATTGATACTGATCTAGCAAAGAAGCTAGGCTTTAGAAAAACTATAAAAGCATTTGAAAGCTACAAAGTTCCTCCGTCATTTGAGACTAAGGAGGAAGCTCTCAAGTGGGCGAAAAGACTCCATAAAACGCTTATCCGTGAGTACGATGACATAATCGGTACGCACGTAATCAATAGTAGTAGTGGGCATAGCTATCGTATTGCGGTGCTCCTTAAGTGCAGTATCAATGATAAGTTGCTTACTATCGAAGCTAATATCCGTGATAGGAGTCAGCTCGACTACCTCATGATAATAGGTAAAAACGAATTAGAGCACTTTTTGATAGATCCGTCCAAATAAAAGCAAAAAAAGGGAGCACCTATTGGTGCTCCGTGCGCATCATCTCTTGTAGTACCGGGCCAGATACTCCAAGGCCAGGATACAAATCTGTGTTTCTTGTGCATAGCGCGCGATTATTTTAGCTAGCTCCTCTGCTGTAAGAACTCCCTCATGTGCAGCTTGTTCGTTGAGGTGACGAACAAGCTTAGTTTGGATCATTCCTATGAGGGCTGCCGCTTTTCTGCTGGATCCACGGCATGTCCCTATAGCCCAACCTGCCAGCTCAGCCACTCTCTCCTTTTGCGTTCTATCCTCAGCAAAAAGGAGATATACAAAGACGATCCCTTCATTTGTCAAACTCTCACTGGGCATACACACCTCCTCTTGAGAGCACAAGTATTGCTATTATACACGACTGTAGCCGCGACCATAGGGCAAGAGTGTTGAAGAGGTATTTATAGTTTTATAGAATACACTTGACATCTTCACTTTAGTGTAGTAAAGTACTCAACATGAATTGGGATTCGGAACAAAAAAAACTATTAGTCGAGGCAGTACTTTCTCTCAAGACTGCAAAAGAAGCGCAGAGTTTTTGTCGTGATCTTTTGACGCCTCAAGAGATCGAGGAATTCGCAAAACGCCTCGAGGCAGCCGCTCTTCTTTCTGCGAAAACGTCTTACCTAACTATCGAAAAACGTACCGGGCTCAGTTCTACCACCATTGCCCGTGTATCAAAGTTTTTGAATGGACCAGAAAATGGGTATAGAACTGTACTAAAAAGAATACATCATCATACTTCCCCTCCGATGCGAAGCGGGTTGTCTTGATATACCTAGATAATATGAATCCAGCCCCCTCCGCATTGGAGGGTTTTTTCTACCATGAAAGGCAGTGCTGGATGAACATCGAGTTTGTAGAGTACGAGATGGATCAGTCAATTATTGCACCGGTGATATATGGAGCAATGCCACATAGGACGACAAATAAGGGAGTTAGGCTATCTGCGTCGATAGTACAAGAGTTGGAACACTTCTTTTCCCTCTATCCGTGCCCTACGATAATTGAGAAATGTTACGCTCAGCGACAAGGGTTACCCACCTACTTTCGTGGAGATGCGTACTTTGATGGTGAAAGATTGTGGATCTTAGAGGTCAATGGAGCGTTTGTAGATGGCTGGGGGACGGCACTCAACCTAGCCCGATCATGTGGAATATCTGTGGATAGCTCAAAACTTGTGTTTCCCCAGACCTTTGCCTGCACGAGCCCTGTCTACGCTCCAGAGATGAACTTGTGGTTGCGTGAGATGGCAAAGCTGGGAAAGCCATTAGGGACTATTGTGAGAGCTCAACCGCAGCCCAGTCATTACCTGGAGCCCACCTATGTGTATGGACGAGGCGGCATGGGAGATCCTAACCTATTTCCCTACTGTGGAAGCTTGCTGGATCAGAAGAGGTTCTTGTATTACATGGAGAGACAGTGGAAAGGAGACCTCGTGAAGATCCCTAAGCACTATAGATCACCGGGGACATCCTGGGATGAGCTACCTCGAGACGTTGTGCTAAAGTTTGACGATAAAAGCAGTGAGGAATGCCAACGTGCTAGAGCAAGCGTACTCATGGGCAAGCCTAAGGGCAAAGCGCCATTTTTGAAAAGATCGTTTCAGAGTCGTCAACTGATCGGTCAAGAGCGGATCGAACCAACGAAGATAGATGGCAAGAGCTGCCAACTCATCATCATGGTGATAGGAAGTACTCCGGTCACTGGCTACGTTCAGTACAGCCATCGTCAGATCATCAATGATGACTCTGTCCATGGACCCTTGGAGCTTATGTGCTCCTAAGCGATCTTGGGGTACCTAATGGGTACCCCCTTTTTACTAGTTACACCTAAAAAATCTATGAAAACCCTAATTTTTGATATCGATGGGACTCTGACTGATATGGGACCGATCGAAAGAACAATTGAACAAGTTGTTCGACTCAGGACTGGAAGAGTTTCCAAAAAAGAATATCAGCGCCTGTATGACCAGGTGACAAGGCGTTTACAAAAAGATGGATTATTGCCAAAACCAGTAGCCTTCCCTCTTGTGCAGTGGATAAAGAAGAACAAAACTAGCTACAGATTCGTCTATGCCACTGGTGGCGAGACATCAGAGTCGCAGTATATACTCCGCGAGCTCGGGTTACTTGATCTTTTTGACCTAGAAAACTCGGTAAGTGCCACAAATTGCAGGTTTAGTAAAAAGACCGGCATCCCCTTTCGCAGGATCATAAAGAAGTACCCTGACTGTATCGTCATCGGTGATAGCGAGAAAGACTGTCAAGGAGCCGAGAAAGCAAAAGCACCCTTTATACTTGTTTCTAGGGGAGCACCTTCGTCACTCAAAGAGTTCGAAGCATTTGAAAAGAGACTAGTAGAGTGATATGATGGGCCCAGTTCATTGAAAAAGCAACAAAGGGGATGAGGATGTTTAACGTCTTAGTGTTGAGTTTGATTACCAACGCCCTGGAGCAACCTCCGATCAGAGCCTATGCGGCACATGGTCATTATATGGTCTGTTGGGAAAGAACGAAAAATCCTGCGCTCGCTGGATTTAGTGTCTTTCATGTAGCTAGTAATAAATATATACCATTCACTGCTTGACTCGAGCTTGAAGGTCCAGAGACAGAGACTGATAAGATACTGTGTCAGGGTACTCACGATACCATCGACAGAACCGGTGTATTGACCTCGACTGACGATCCTAACCTCGGTAGACACTATGTAGCCTTTCCTCAGATCAAGGACCTGATCGCGCACGGTGTTTATAACACCAAACTGGTTATCACACCACTCGAAGCCTAGAAAAAGGGAGGCCATATATGATCAAGGTCTTTCTGCACGAGGTTCTTTGGGGATTCCTGTTCAATGGCCCCGACAGTAATTTCATTACCCAGGGTGAGTATCTCGTCCGATTGAGGCCTCGCGGATACGTAAACGGCTCTCAAGTAGGGATTTCCTTGTACAAGCGAGAAGAAACAGCTCCACAGTCTACATTAGCTCTTGAGTATCATGGGTCTAATCAAGACATCAAAGATCTCATTGCCAAAATAGGCACCAGAAAATCAGCTCTCGACCCTTCAGGAGCATATTATATCCGGTTTCCTGAGGTAGAAGAATTCATGCGACTAGGTGAAACACACAACATATTGCTCCTCATCACACCACTAGAAGACTAGAAAGAGGATCAAGTAATGATCTCATAGAGGCAGGTGCCACCACTCCTGCCCTTTTTTTATGCCTACTTTCCCCCGAAAAAACCTCTTTACATTTCCCCACGGATACGATATAGTCAGCACATGGTCACTGTAAGCCAGTCCACAATGTGTAAATTTATGTATTGCTCGCTAACGCGGGGTGGCTTTTGTATGATCTAATTATAAATAACAAAAATGCCCAACCCCGCTACGGCGGGGTTTTTTTATGCGTATGGAAATCTCATTGTCAAAGGAACAACCAGGACAGATTGAACAGTTAGAGTCTGCTATCAGAGATACTCTCACCCTTTATGGCGCCGAGGGCAAGGTCTCAGTTACTACCGGAACGACGCGTTCAGGGAGACCTCGAATTGAGCTCCATGGGCCCGCAAAGAAGACACTAATCGATGATCTGGGAGTAGTTGAGCGCATGTTGAGAGGAGACTTTATGCTCACGGCTTCCCTTTTGGCCAAGACACTTGATACAATTCAGGCCCAAGTAAACACAACCGACCTACTAAGGCGACCAGCTTTTGAACAGAGCGATCTATTTAGCAAGAAAGCTGGAGGCAACGGGAATGAACTACTCAACAAACTGACCGACAGTCCAGCTTCATCAATACCAACCTTTTATGGCTCTACATCTGGCCTCAATATGGCAGAGGTATTTGAGACCGTTGTGTGTGCCGATACTGCTCAGACCCGTGGTCATGATACTCATGTCGTATTTGACACCATGGGACACACCACCCCAAGAGCAGTCGCAATGCTAGAGCAGAGCAAAAAGGTGCTACCGACATCTGCATGGAGAATATGAGGACTTCTGCCAGTGGCTTGGGACGGACATTGAGGAGCAGAGAATTGCAGCTGCTCAACTACTCTTAGACCAGGCACAGGTGACTCAAAGGGTGACATTCATCGATCCGGAAAGTGTCTTCATGGCCATGGGAGATAGGATCACCACAGCCAAGATGACCCTCGTTGGTCGTCTACAAGGTGCCGATCCACACCTTTTGGCCATGAGATCTGGGACCAGCATCAAGATATCCGAGCTGCCCCATACTCCACTAAAGGCAGGAGATGTCTTGCCCAACGAGACTTTTAGCCCACAGGGGTTCTTTTACTACGGCCGAGATGCCATACTCGCGGCGGACAGCGCAGGACTGATCATCACGCCTCTGAAGCTCACCTCACATGCCAATATCTACAAGATCTTGGAAACATACCATTCGTTGTCTTCCCTACGAGGAGGAAGTGATGGGACTATCGTTGCCCCTATCCAAAAGCATCGGATCCAGACTCGTCATCAAGCCCATGTGGGGAGTGACCCCTGTGACGCTACTGTGCTGGCGTATCTCTCTCGAAGGAACCCCGTCGGTTTCCAGGATCTTATGGAAGCATTTCACAGCACCTGTCGCGTGTTATCAATTGAGGAAGCACTGAGTGTGGGAGTGCAGGATAAAAAGTTAGTAGTTGAAGAGTATCTATTATGAAAAAGACACCCCATATTCTCATCATTTCAGCCCACGCTGACGATCACGTCGCATGTGCTGGAACGTGTTTCAAGTTACAAGAAGAACAAAATGCTCATCTTTATGAGATCGTGCTCACTGACTCTAGTCTAGGACAAGATTATAAGGAGAGGAGTGAGCTGAGTATTGAAATAGTGTCAAAGACTCGTTCAAAAGAGCTATCCAAAGCAGCTCAAAAGCTAGGCCTCAAGAATCTCTATACCTTTCATGAGGACGATATGGGTCTCATGTACTCAAAGGACTTAGCTCTTCACGTGGCGTCAGTAATACGCCAGGTCCGACCATCTATCCTATTCATCCATAACAACTATGATGCTCATCCTGACCATCTAGCAGCATACCGGATAAGTGTGCATGCAGTGAAAATGGCAGCTATGGGCATACAAAAAGAAACACTTGGCGCTCCATGGAGAACACCACTCATCCTCTGTTGTGAAGGGATGCTTCCCATCAAGTCGCAGATACTAGTTAACATCACACCATATATGAAGAAAAAGCAAGAGCTCTTTGAGCTTTATGCCTCCCAAGCGAGCCCCCAGGCGCTCTCTTTTGAGACGTCACTTGCCCAAGTACGGGGATACCATCTGAGACTAAAGGATCAGGTGTATGCCGAGGCCTTTAGCCTCCAGGAGGAGTTTCCCACTTTACTTTTTGAAGACCTATGAGCACCTGTCTTTTTGACCATCGACGGAGTAGATTCCAGAAGATATTTTTTGGACAAAGGAGTACTGATGCCGAATCTATAGGAAGCAAAATCTTCTCCAGATATGTAGTCACGCCTATAGCCTTAAGGCTCAATAGAGCCCTGATAGATATATGTCCACTTGAGGGCGTCTTAGGCACAGATGTCCCGGATAGTATTTTGGTAGATCACTTAGTCCGTCTCTATGAGAAAGTAGCTGGGAACTCCTCCCCCTTGAAGATCTCCCCCGCACTGATACTGACAAACCAGATAAAACGATGGCATCTTCCCCAGGCCTACAAAGGTCTGGCAAGTGAGCTGATTGAAAGGTATAAAGATTGCATTCTCTTTCCAATCCACGGAGATATCCATAAGGGGAATATCATTGTAGTACAGGGCGAGCTCGGACTTATCGACTTTGAGCACTTTTGTTTTGCCCCCCATGAGTTCGAGCTTGCCAATCTCTTGTTCCATAACGACCATAACTGCCCTGATACTGAAGGGTTGTTATTACGACTGCTTGATAAAAGGCTCATAGATCTAGACGTCTTAAGAGACATGGGCCACATCTATTTTCTAAAGGAATTGCATGAGGGGGGTTCGCTACGACATAGCCAGAGACAACTGGAAAAAGCGCTCAAGCATCTGTCCCAATAAGGATATATGCTATTTTGGGTATAAAAAAGAGCCGGGCAGCAGTGTTGCTCCGGCTCATACAATCTCAACCCCAATACAAGATGATGGGCGTTTCTGGAGGAATAGCTTTGATAAAAGCCATTATGGCCTTATTCCAGCGATTACGAACGCATAAAGACAACGTCGCCAAGAGTTCATGAGCATAAAGCCACATCAACTCTTCGCCATACGCATCTTCCCTGGTCATCTGCAGACCTTCATCAGTATATACCCCAACCCATAGTCTCTTCGGAATAGGACGGGCTTGGACCTTTGCAGGGTCTCCCTGGCTGCTTAAGAACTGACCATAAAAACCCTCTCGTTCGAGCCTTAGGGTATTTTTCGCATAGTGCGAAACCTTGTTTATCCCTCCTGGTTCATTCACCAGGATGAGTGTCAAATCTAATCCCATAGGGCTCTCCTTCGAGTTGTTAAGAATATGTCATCCTATTTTCACCTATAGTATATTATATTGAGCGTGGATAAGCAAGAAGTAGGATAAGAAGAATCTATAATGAGCGGCGGACCAGATTTGAACTGGCGACCCCTTCCTTGGCAAGGAAGTATTCTACCACTGAACTACCGCCGCGCTCTTGTCATCCTGAGTCCTGAGCTTGTCGAAGGAAGAAGGATCTAGATGTATCCCTATTCTACTAAGAAGCCTAGACTAATGCAACGATCCAGGTCGGGCTCTATGATATACTATGCTTCATTCCCAGCACATTACAAAGGAGCCAGAGATGATCAGTATCCCACTAGCTATGCTTTTCGCTAAGTTCATCGACCAAGCCGAAAATGATGATGTATTAGTCTCAGATGATCTTGCCTACACTATCTTTTGGCAAAAGGCCGGAAGTAGGACTGGCCCAGCAGGCATTCGGGTCATGCAAACAGGTAAAGGCTATATTCCTTTTGAAGCACGCCTCGTATATAGCGGCTCAGGGGATATCAAAACAGCTGTTGATAGGACTGGACTAATGAGATCTACCAGACATCACCATATAGGTGAATACTATCTTGCATTACCCGATGTCATAGATCTATTGGTAAGAGGACTTGAAGATGTGAAAATTGAGATAACTCCAGCTGCGAACTGATCAATACCCAGCAATGCTGGGTTTTTTTATTTGTAAACAACAGACCTGTGTCCAGCTGTGAGTACTTGGATTACTCTATCTTTCTTGTTTACTGTGTAGATCATTCTAAAAGGTCCGATCCTATATGAAAATCTGCCTGTCATTTCTCTGGTCAATGGCTTTCCTGCCAATGGATCTTCTTGTATATCATGTAAAGCTTCAAACAGAGCTTTCTGATGGGACAGAGAGATCCTTTTTAACTCCTTTTTAGCCTGAAGTGAAAATAGCAATTTATACATGAAGATTGAGTTCTTCTTTTAGTTGATCGAAGGTGACAAAGTCCCCCCTTTCAAACTCCTCTTCCCCTTTACGAATAGCCTTTAATAACGAAGGGTTGCTTAAAACATCAAGGGTCTCTTTCCATGAATCATACTCAGCAGCAGAAATGATTACTGCCGCAGGAGACCCATTAACCGTAATAACGTACTCGTTAAGCTTTTTTTTGCACTATTTACCATTTCTGGTAATTGCGCACGCGCTTGTGTGATAGAAAGTGTTTGAGTCATTTGACTCATTGTACATATATATGTACATATGTCAATAGAATATTAGATTCTCAGTAACTCCTCAAGCCGCTCTTTATTTTCCCTATCAGGCCCCTTGTGTTTTGGATCACTGCCTGGCACCTCAAGGATGATAGGGATGTTCTTCATCTTAGGGTGCAGGAGGAAGTTCTTGAAGCCGGCCTCTCCGATCTTTCCTACGAGAATATTTTCATGACGGTCTGCTCCAGAGCCACATCCTGTCTTTGAGTCATTGACATGCAGGCACACTATCTGATCAGAACCTATCTCGTTATCAAATTGCTCTATCCATCGACCACAAACCGTTGCATTCGCTAACTCCAGACCTGCTGCAAAGATATGCTGGGTATCGAGACAGACTTTCAAACGAGTATTGTTGACAAGTTCATAGAGCCGGATGATATCCAGGACTTCCCCACCGATGCGAGCTCGGGAGGCAGCATTTTCGATGATGAAGCATTGAGACTCAGGCGTCTGCGCCAAGATCTCGCGGATGCCCTCTGCGGCTCGGACTAGTGACTCATCCCCCATCTTACTCCCCACATGCACCACTGTGCCCACACTCCCCATTTGGTCCCCAAGCAGCATATAGCCTACGATAGAGTCTATACTAGCCCGCCAGAGGTCCTCATCTCGCGCTGATAGATTGAGGAGGTAGATGGCGTGCTGGACCAGGAATCGCATGTTTGCAAGATCATATTGCAAGCGGAAGGAATCGATCTGTTCTGGTGAATAGATATTGGGCTTAAAAGACCGAGGCGGAGAGACAAATACCTGCATGCCGTCAAAGCCCTCCTTCACTGCCCTCTCAACTGATTTCTCGATGCCTCCAGCTACAGAGACATGACCACCAATGAGACTCGAGAAGCTCATACCAGTAGCTTTTCAAGAGCACTAGTAATCTCATCAAAAACAGCCTTCACAACCTGTCTCTCTTCTGGACGGAAACTCGATAGGACATAGCGTTCTCCTGGTATGACCCTCTCTCCATCTCGTCCGTCAATACCTATCCGAACATGTGTCATCCCTCCCCCGCACTGCTCGAGCACTGAGTTCACTCCATTATGGATCTTGGGATAACTCTTTGAGCTAATCTTAAAAGTCCCCAGAGGTAGATCGAGATCATCGTATACGAGAAACACCTGCTTAGCTGGAATCTGGAAGAAATTTATGAGAGAACGAACAGCTACACCAGATCTATTCATATACGTCTGTGGTTTAGCTAGCTTTACTGGCAAATCATTTTTTTTGATAACCGCAAGCTCTGCCCTATGATTGATCGAGTTTTGCCACGGCTGGATTATTTCTGAGGATGAATAAATATAATCAAGAAAATGAAAACCGACTGTATGTCGGTCTCGTTCATGTAAGGTGCCTGGATTACCTAAGCCAACGATGAGTTTCATATCACTAGTGTACCACGAGTACATCTTGACAGAATACGAGAGCATATGTACACTATGTACATATGAGTGATACACAAACATACACAGCTACGGAGGCACGAAAGAACTTTTTTAAGATACTAGATCACGTCGGAAAGAATCAAGATGCAATAGTGGTGAGAAAGAATACGGGCACTCGTTACAGGATCACCTTTGTGAAGCCAGTGCAGGATGACATGATGAAACTCCTTAGGCAGGTAGATAACGTTGATATTAAGTTACCACCCTGGAAAGAGCTGAAAAAGATCATTTCAAGTAAATATGATGAATAGTATCTATATTGATACAAATATTTTCTTAGATTTATTCGATAAGAGCTCTTCGTCTTCATCATCTACACGTAGTTTCTTTGAATCTTTGCACAGCCATTCTATAGAAAGATATACATCAGCTGAAACAATTCAGGAAATAGTCTATGTCGCTAAGAAGCGAAATCAATTGAAAAAAGGAATAAAGATAGCTGAGATCGCAATCAAAATGGTAAGAGAGCTACTACCGATTAGCAAGGCGGTTATAGAGCAGTATCTACTCGATTCACTAATACATACTTCTTCTGACAGTAGAGATGTCATCCACCTTTCCGCTGCAAAGGCAAATGAAATCAAGACTATCATCACCTATGACAAAGGCTTTAAGAAATTTAAGGAAATAAGAGCCCTCACCCCTGCGGAATTCCTGGCCTTGGTATAATAGACCGGAAGCTATCTCAAAGCCGGGATGGTGAAATGGCAGACACGCACGCTTCAGAAGCGTGTGCCGCAAGGCGTGGAGGTTCAACTCCTCTTCCCGGCACCCTTCGACAAGCTCAGGATACCTGAACCCTGATTTTGTCGAAGGAGCTCGAAATAGGTATAGATCCTGAGCAGAGTCGAAGGATCCTCTTCCCGGCACTCTTCGACAAGCTCAGAGTAGCCACGTTTGACGTGGCACATTAGAACAACTTAACAAACGAAGTGAGTTTAGTTGTTCTTGTGCCCCGCCGAAGTGAGCATTTTGAAAGCGTGGACGCACAGCCACGTTCGACGTGGTAGACCATGGGTCAAACATGAGTGGAGGAGGGCCTAGCTTACGCGGTTAGCCACGTTTGACGTGACACACTAGAAAAACTTAATGAACTAAGGAGGACCGCGATTGTCAGGGCCCAGTCGTTTACAAAAAAACCCTTGCTATCCCAGTCAGGTATATGCAAGGGGTCTCCTCTACTACGGAGTGGTATTACGATACCAGATTGTAATCACGATATGAAAGAGAGAATCTGTCGCTGAGGAATTTTGAATAACACGGGTGACCTCGATCTTTCCCTCCATACTGGCAAGCCACTCATTGATCCTCTTTTCCATATTAATCAGACTACTGTCCGTATAGAAAATTTTCACCTTTTCAACCATCTGTTTCTCTCCTTTGGTTTAGGAAAACATTGTCATTATATACTATAAGGTGTTTAATGTCAAGAATCGCTCAGCTTATGGTATGAGGCGAGAAAGATGAAAAATGATCATTCCACATTTATTCCCATTATCTAAATATGCACAGTCCTTCAGAATCATATCTCTATTTGACAAAAACTATAAGATATGATATAATAATCCAGTTCTCACAAAGAAAAAGTAACCAAAAGAACTTGGTTCACGCACTTACCCAACACCACAGGAGCGAGCCGTGAAGAAGTCTGCCCTGTATCAGTTCGAGGTCGGTTCAGCCAAGTACGTCATCGCGCACGCTGCCTGGCAGCAGTCGCGCGGTCGCAAGCCATCCGAGCCGTACGGGGATGAGACAAATCCTCGAAAGGCCCTGGCAGCAGCAGAGCTCTTTGTTGAAGTCCAGGCACTCTTGCGCGAGGAGACCTTTCGGCAGCAGGTCGAAACACTCCCAGCGAGACTCGATGAGGAGGCCTCGCTAGTTGGACTAGTGAGATTTGCCTCTGAATATCAAGCCTTCCTCGAAGATGGCTGCCACTGGCCTGAGCAGACGCCAGGCATGTGGCCGGACATCACCGATGAAATGCTCAAGGAAAGAGCGGAGCTCATTGTAGCCACTTCTGCAACAAAAGCGGAAGTGGTGGCTCGGCTTTACCGAGAGCTCGGCTACCCCTATGGCATCGCCATGGCCATCTGTCCACCCCACACGGAGGAAAACCTCCGAGGAGCAATGGTCATGGTCATGATGCACGGAGAGTCCGGAGTGATCAGCTTCTGAGTGAGATGACACCGCTGCACAAACAGCGGTGTCTTTTTTGTCTGTGTTTACTAGTTGCTTATACTTTTCCCCAATGCACTCTATATAATACGCATATGAGTGATATTGAACCGACTGATCGAATACTAGCCACAGCCCAAGAGGCTGTTATCGATGGTGTCAGATATGTCAATCTGACGGATCAGCCCCTTGAAGCCCTTCCCTCTCAGCTCCCCGATGGATTAACACCAATAAAGGTTGTTTTTCTACCTGACTTTAGCCCTGGACCTCGGGATGCTATTCCAACTGGTGTCTGTGTTGAGCTGGATCCGCGGGTGAATCCAGAGTGGCGGAGATTACTCACTTACGATGTTGGCTGCGGAATACAGATGGTTGAGAGTAACGTATCATACGATACATTCATGGATCAGCCAGAGAAATGGGATGCGGTGGCTGATGAGATGAGATCACGAGATGGAGGCCCTGGAGATATTGGTTCAGGAAACCACTTTCTTGATGCGGTTATCGATCCTACTGGAAGAGGTGGGGTCCGATTCGTTATTCATACGGGGACACCGCGGAAAGATGATTTGCGAGGCCAGCTCATAGAAGCTGCACACCAAAGAGATGGGGAGCAGTTTGAGAGAGTATATCAAGCACTACTAAGGGGAGCGGTAGAAAACAGAGCAGCAGTCGTAGAAATTCTTAAGAAACAGTATGGCCCACTAGTCCACATCAATGACACAACACACAATACATATAGACGGACAGATGGTGGGAATATTCGAGTTTACAAAGGGGCAGTGCCCATAAATCCGGGAGAATTAAATCTCATTCCCTCATCCATGGATGGGGATATGATACTTGTGCGTGCTACAGATAAAGTCTCAACTACTCTAAATGCTATCAGTCACGGTACAGGAAGAGTGGTACCTCGATCTCTTACATCCAGTGAAACCCACATAGATTTTGCTACCCTCAGAAGAAGACTGATGATACCTACATCAATATCTGATGCATCTATTCGAGGAGAACGACCTACTCATTATCGTGACATCACTGACTTCAGAAGACTTATCGGTGACCACATCGAAGAAGTAGAGCGATATACCCCCATTGCATATATTGGGCAAATCTGATCAGTCTCTTCGCCACCTAGCTATATATGCCTGGAATGCTTCAGTTTCTTCGGGAGATTTGCCATCTCGAGAAGTTTCTTCCAGAATCATATCTACAACGGAGTCCATAACACCAGAAGTGCTATCTTCTACCCTCTGGGCATGAATACCACTACGAACTAACCCTTCTAGAAAAGGATCCATACTTTCACCCTGTTGCTCACGAATTGCTCTGACAGCTCTTAGGACTGCTTCTTCTACACCTACACGATCCTGACCCATATCGATGAGTATTGCCCCTTCTGTTCCCGATTCAGTCATATTAAAAATCTACATGGATAGACTGCCCATATTGTAGCAAATCCTGCATGTGACGAGGGATCTGAAAATTATCGATAGCTATATCAGTACTTGAATTACCAACGCGATCACCTAACCTTTGGGCCAAGTCTCCATGGGGTCTAAAGTTCCAGGGTGTCCCCCGCTGTGTGCCGGCTGCCAGCTCATCAAAGCTATTGTGGAACCCATAAATCTCGCCCTGAAGTACCCCCGCGGCATCTACAAACTGATGTGCTACGACGGTACTTAGAGTATCTTCAGCTATTGCTTCTGGGATATCGGTCCTATTGAACACTGTTTCTAGCGTACTTTGTAAGTGTCGATAACCTGGCCCGATCTCTCCCCTGGCAGGAAGATCGGTGAGAATATAGTCAACAGCATTACGGGGACGAATACTAATCTCCCTACCCAAAGCGGCAGACATGTTCCCGCGTATAGTCTCCAGCGCAGTCTCCATATCGCCAAAATGAAGGGCCCCGGCTTTGCGTGAATTCATTAATCTAGAGAAAAAGCCTTGTGCCTTTCCTGCGTCATCAAACGGGATAAGTGCCCCGACGGCAAAAAGCATTTGGTGAGTATCCTTGTCTACGTACTGCTTGATGTCAGCGTTTATCCTTTTTACCAGAGCAAGTTGCTCAGGATTCGGGATACTAGCAAACTCCAGCAGATCAAATATCCCGGTAAAAGAGTTAACAAATCCTGCAGCTTTGTGGGCATATTCCTCGGGTTTTTCAGGTATTTTTGCCTTTTCTTTGTACTCATCTACCCCACTTATAAAGTTCCAGAGTTTTTTACAGCTAGCACAGTTTCCAGTAGGATCGTTGTAGGTGATTGGATTGCCATGTACGTAGCCGTAGCTATCTGCATTCTTCTCTACAGTATCTGGCTGGATGAAGAGACCAAGCTCGGGACTGTAAAAACGAGACTTGTAGTGGTACAGATTTGTATCCTCTAGTCTGCGCTGGCTTGTATATAGCCTATCTGTTGGAGCTGTCGTATCACTAGTACCATAGGGCAAGTAGCTGACTCTCTGCAGTAGTCGTTCGGGCTTCCACATAAAGCCATGTACAAAAGCCGTGCTCCCAATATGGTTCGTCAGACGAATGATCAAATCTTTATCACTTTTTTCCGCAATGACGTGATCGCTGAGTGGGATAGTGATACGGACTTTTTTTTCAAGTGCCAGAGTCCTAGACGGAAGGATAAAAAGAGCTAATAAGACTCACTAATAGTAGAAGCGCCATTCGTCGCATAGGTTAGTTTCAGACTACAGAATCAAGCTGGAGAATGCAAGAGTCTCCTCCCCGTCATCCCGGACTTGCCGCGCCTCGCAAAGCCGTAGGCGACGTGTGGATCCGGGATCTAAAAACAAAATCGAAAAGAGATCCTGAATCAAGTTCAGGATGACAATGGTCAGTTGAAAATTGAACATTCAATGAAATTTGATAAATGAGAATTGAGACTTTCTTACTTGACTATATTAAACTGAATTATGCATCGGGTGAATCTTAGTCTAAAAAATAGTCCTTTTATTGCTGCTTGGACTACTCACTCTCTTCTCCCAACGCCTAGCACATGATTTTACAGAAAAGGCACAAGTTCCAACCAGTATAATAGCTCTTGAGACCAATTCTACGGAGGATAAACCCTCTGTGCTAGGGATCTTCTTCATACCGACACCTACTCTCTATGTGCCCATCCCAACGATACCGACTTTTACCACACCAAAGTCATCATACCGTATTGCCATCATAGGGGACTCGATGGTAGATACGATGGGCGAAAGGATGGAATACCTCGAGGCTGCCCTGAAAGCCCGTTACCCCAGAACACAATTCGAGTTGTACAACTACGGACGTGGATCTGAAAGAGTGGCTGATGGTCTAAAACGGATTGACAATCATTTTGCCAATAATGACAGACGTTTTGACCCCCTAAGCAGTATACACCCCGATATCATCATAGTTGGGTCATTTGCCTATAACCCGTACTTTCCCCCAAATCGTGATCAACACCATCAAGATCTGTTAACGCTCAATGAGCGGATGAAACAGATAACACCAGAGGTGTACCAACTCATAGAAATAGCTCCGATGCGGAATGGTTTTGGGATGGGGCCACAAGGAGTGAATTGGGATCCTACTACGGCCTATACCCATACGGGATTTATCCTCGAGCAGATAGAGAGCGCAAAACAAGTGGCACATGAGACCAACACTCCTCTCATAGACGTGTTCACCCCATCAGTAACTAAGGATGATGGCAGTGGACGAAGTGACCTCGTGTCTACTGCTGATCATATCCATCCTTCAGTGGCCGGCCATCAGTTTATGGCAGAAATCATTGCGAAGAAAATAGTGTTTAGATAATCAAAGTTTCACCTCGGAGGAGACCTTTGGCCACCATCCGAGGTGGTTTACGATTGAAAATCAAGAGTCAGAAATGATCATTTAGCAATATTCATTGAGTTAATCTCCCCCCTCCAAACCTATTTTCAGAACCTAGCGATAGTAGTTTACAGCGTGTTGCCAAACGCAGGTGGGGTGTGGCATGCAATATGCCAGGGGCCCCACCGGAGTGAGGCTTTATACGCTGTTACTGCGAAGCTCCAGTTCTGATAAATAGGTTGGGAATAGAAATGTAATGATATGAGTAAAAAGTAAAAGCCTGGATCCCAAATCAAGTTTGGGATGACAACCCTTAGTTTTTCAGCTTTTAATTTGGTTTTGATATTTAATCTTCGATCTTTGAGTTTACTGAATTAGATCCTGAATCCCTCCTTCGCTTAAGCTACGGAAGGGCAAGCAGGTTCAGGATGACGCTTTCTTACTTTTGACTTTTGCCTTCTTACTTAGCTTCTATTCCCAATTAATAGGACTCATATCGTGTTTTTCGAGATACTCATTACACTGGCTGAAATGATGATTTCCGATGAAGAGATGTGCAGAATAAGGGGAGGGATGTCCAGAAGCGAGCACGAGATTTTTTTTCCTATCGATGACAAGTCCCTTTGACTGAGCATATTTGCCCCACAGCATGAAGACGATGTGATCCCGTTTCTCATTAAGTATCTGGATGGCACTATCTGTAAAGTGCTCCCACCCTTTCCCTGCGTGCGAGGCCGGTATACCAGCCGCTACCGTCAACACACTATTGAGCATGAGTACTCCTTGTTTTGCCCAGCGAGAAAGGTCCCCTGAGGGAAGAGTCTTGATTCCCAAATCCCCTTCGATCTCTTTGAAGATATTTTTGAGCGATGGAGGCAGTGGGATCCCCTCCCCTACGGCAAATGAGAGACCATTTGCCTGACGGGGGCCATGATATGGATCTTGACCCACGATGACTACTTTGACTTTGTCAAAAGGACATAAATCAAACGCTCGAAATATCTCTCGTGGTGGGGGATAGACAGTTTTTGTATGATACTCCCCTTTTACAAAATCGGTCAATTCCCCCCAATAAGGTTTTACGAAATCCACTTTGAGTGCAGCTTTCCAAGACTCATCAATACGGACTTCGTTCATATGGCAGTATGACTATACTAGTGGCGACAACTTTTTTCTAGAGGTAGACGTAAAAAAACCCCGTCTCAGCGGGGCTATCAAACACCTACTCAATCCATCCTGTCAACTTACCTTTCTCAAGGGCCCAATGGACCTTACGAGGGTTCTTCTGAGTAATTCCAGATTCAGCAACTAGCTCGTCGAACTCCGGAGTAGTAAAAAGAGGTACCCCCTCTTCAAGAGCACTGATGCATACGGTGTCTCTACTGCGCACACCAGAAAGAAAGTCCTCTCTTCCGCCAACCTGGAGATGAACCCCACCCTTGATCAATAAACGTAGCTCGTAATAACCAGCCCAGTCCGCGGAAATGGTTCTCTGATGCCTAATGTTTTTTCTCGTGATAACTAGGAAATCTGCGTCATGCGGCGAAACAGTTTTCTCTCTTACCATAACGATCTTAGGACCGATTAGATAGTACTTTTTACGAGTATATATTTCAGTTTTGATCAGTGGTCCCCTGACAGCTGAGCCAAATGCAATAATGCCAAGCACATCAGAGGATACTGTCGGAGTCTCGCCTATATCCCAATCTTGCATAAGATCATAGAGATCTTCTAATTGAATGAAAAACAAACTCTTTCTTGATTCCGTGTGGTCATCCCCATGTGTGAAAGATAGACGGCCTAGTTTTTTCCGAACTGCTCTATGGTAGAATTCCCTAACCGGAAGCGGCATCGCCTTAACACTCGTATTCAATTGGACCTCCTAGCTCGAAAGTGCTTGCGCTATTATAGCATATATGCTGTTATAGAGACCCATGGAGCATATCCCAAGCATTCTGTCCATTCACCTGTGCTACCCGCATCTTAAGAGGTTGACGATGAAATGATGGACGAAGTCCACGCAGTCGATAGTATTCAGCGTAATCTTGAGTTTTAGGTAACTGAGTAGGGCGTGCTATTGAAATATGGAGGATATCTGTCAAGGGTAACGGCTCAAGACCTTTTACTTGCCCAACTATTGCGAGAGCTTGTCTTGCGGCCAAGACCTGTTCCGGGATCGCACTTGCCGCTAAAATGATATTTCCCCCTTTATCAATAAATAGATAATCATAGTTGATATATAACCCTTCTAGTTTTTGTATTTCAGGCAGCATTGACACGGCTATAGAAAGGTCCTCTTCCTGTTTACCTGATAGCTGCTCATTTGCTCGTAGCTCAAGAATGGTACTATGGACTGGGAAGTCCCGACCAGCTAAGGCAAAATCCATATCTAGCTCAACTCCCTTTACCTTTATAGGACCCAAAAGACGATTTGCCAACTCCTCGTGAGATGTTGTAGAAAAACACACAGACGTATTGAATCTACGCTTAACATCTTCAGGAAAACCAGTAAATTCACTGAAGCCTTGGTCTTGTGCACTTTCCCAACCGGCCCTAGCATTGTTCAGATACTTTCTTATTACAGGCCTAACTTCTTTTATTTCCATTATTGGGAAGTATAATACTAAAAATGCCATAAAAAACCACCGCTTATATTGCGGTGGTAACTGGCCTATTTATTGCGTGGATAGGTCGCCCTCATGAATATCCCCACGGCTGGTGAGGCTACATGTCGCATCATCCCATGCATCAAAGATGCAGCATGTTTCTTCGCTCGGTTGCTGATCCTTTATCACAGCCATGACAAAATGGCGATCTTCTTTAATGCCCCTACATGACACATAGATCTCGATGGCATCTCCGAAACGATCCTTCAATTTTGATGCTCTATCCAATACAGGCTTCGGAACAAGTCCCGTTCTATATTGACTATAGCCGTATCCATATCCATTTCCCGTAGGACCATCACAGTTATAGTTCCACCGTGAAGCGTTGGTTCTATTTCCGAGGACAAACCATCCCCAATACTTTGCATTAGTTCTATTCCTAGGATAATGACTCAACCATCTATAGGAAGTGTTAAAGTCAAAGATGGGGATGCTATGTGCTACAAGAAAATCAAGCAGCTGCATCTGAACAAGGCCCTTTACAGAATACCCCATAGATTTTGCAGACTCTTCATACTCACGCAGGGTCCTTTCATCAACCAAGCGCTCAGGTACCTTAGCTATTGGAAATGCAGGAGTTTCAACCACTGCAAGTCCCCGAGATAGCGAAAATGAGCTACTCGATGATCCATTCCTATCAAGCCATCTCAAAAAACTGGGCACGGGCATGCTAATCTCCTTTTGTAGTGAACGTGCGCTTTAGAACACTTCTGTGTCTAATGGTCTATAGTATAGCTTAGAGTACGTTAGAATTCAAAAGTTAAACGTCAAAAATTAAGTGGGTCAGCCTGAATTTAGTTCAGGATCTTTTGTTCGCTTGCTCTTCGAGGATCCATAGAGCTGTCATCGCTACGCTCCAGCAGTCCAAGGATGACATGTTTTGATCCTTCGGCCGACGGATTGAACTTTGGCATTTGAATTTGTTTAGCCGCCAGCTGGCGGATTAGAGATTCGTATTTAGGATTTTATAAATGAGGGCGGAAAAAAGAGGCGAATTCCTTCGCCTCATTGAGAGTTACCACCTATACCGTTCTCTGATACATACTATGGCGTAGTCTGTACTAGCTCTGACATACGGTGCTATTCGCTTGATATCAGCAACTACTTCGGGCGAGAGATGTGCGAGGGACTTTTCACTTGCCCAGGATTGACCCTTCTTTGTCAACTTACCTACTGAACTCATAAATGGGTAGGCCGGAGGATCATATACCCAGTCGGTGACAAACTCTGTTCTCAGATAGGGTCTGTCAGGTGGGCTATGATCAAACCTAGGTAGACAGCCTCGCAATATAGCCGCTCGAAACTCACGGCTCAGACCTGTTTCGGTATCATCTCCTACAAACTGCCATAGGAGTTCCCATGTACGCTCTTCTAGATTTTCAGACGAGATCCCCATTGGAAACTTTATTTGTCTACCAGTAACACCAGCTATTACACCACCAGCTAGGGATAAGGCAACCCATTCGCCGATTGTTGGGCACTGTTCCTCTCCTACCCCGAGAGCAAGGAGCGATAACATGACTCGACGACGAATTTTCCAATCTACAACGCCATCAAACCAGATCTGATCAACGCCAGTGTAAAAAGGAGCTTGCTTTGTAAGTTGAGCTGGAACAACAAGAATCTCCAGAGCTGGAATCATGCACCTCTCTCCTTTTAACGTACGAAAGTAGGCTACACTCACCTACACCAGGGATTATACCATTGAAAAGTACCAGTAGTCCTGTTATGGTAACAGGTACTCAAATCTCACAAAAGGATGATAGCGAGATGAGGTCGTACATTGGCATTACTGACTTCACAGACGTAGCACAGGTAACAGCGATGAAAGGGATTTTTTCTCAAGGGGGAGCGCAGAACTCAAACAGGACTCTACACGTTGGTGTGATGATGAGCTACAAGACTCTCTATGGGTACCCCACTAAATGGAGTGCTGCTTTCCCCAAAAATGGGGATATCGCAGCTATCTTTTCAGAGACCGATGTGATGAACTGTCTCCACTATGCTGACTTTGACGATCACGATGAGCACTTAGCTGACTGCCTCATCAAGGCGATCGGATACGGAGGACCTGGGCTGAATGCTCTCCAACTCGATATGAGATGGCCGGATCCACGCGAGATAGCACGAGCACTCGTAGCAACTAAACGTCATGCGCTCAAAGTCATCTTGCAAGTTGGGAGACAGGCCCTTGTGGATGTTGGCAACGACTCTGATGAGCTAGTTGAAAGGGTTTCTTCATATATCGGGTTAGCCCAGTATGTATTGCTCGATAAAAGTATGGGCCAAGGATTGCCGATGAATCCGGCTGAATTAGCTCCCTACCTGAGAGCTCTACGTAGGGCATTCCCCCTCTTGGGCCTCGCAGTCGCCGGAGGACTAGGTCCAGACACTGTGGAGCTCGTAAGGCCTCTTGTGGAAGAATTTCCTGACCTGAGTTGGGATGCCCAAGGGAGACTACGGCCAAGTGGTAGTGCCCTTGATCCCATAGACTGGGATCTCGCCGCTGAGTACTTGATCAAAGGGATGGCACTTGTGCCCGGTATCCCTTCTGAGTAATACAGTGAGCATAGTCGACTGTCCAAGGATCAAAGGTCTACATCTCACGAGTAAAGCAGCTCTCGGCTAGAGGTCGAGAGCTTTTTTTATGGAATGTTAGCTAGGGATAATTCAGTATTTTTTGTTAGAATAGAGCCTTGGAGGCGTCGCATAGTGGCCCAGTGCACAGGTTTGCTAAACCTGCGAGTAGAAATACTCTCATGGGTTCGAATCCCATCGCCTCCGCAACGTAAGAACGTTGATTCTGCAAAGCAGAATCTTACGTTCAACGCTGCTGAGACGTTGAAATTTTCCCTGAAAATTTCTTACGTCTCGCCTGAATAAATATGTTTTACTATACATATATTCTTCAAAGTGAGAAAAATAATAGTCTTTATATTGGCTATACCTCAGATTTAAAAAAAACGGTTAGCTAGCCATAATGCTGGCCGAAACAAGTCCACAAAACGCTTTATCCCGTATCGACTCATTTTCTATGAAGCTTTTCTCAATCGGATTGATGCTAAAAATAGGGAAGACTACTTAAAAAAGTGGATATGGCAGAAGATCAATCAAGACTCTTCTTAGGAGGTATTTCCAAAAAGTTTAAACTCTAAACAATCCTTTCTATCTCGAGCTTCTCTTCTCTCCCTTTCATTAGGATCTCTTCCATTTCTAATGGATACAAAAAAAGGCGCAGCATCTAGCTGCGCGGAAGCCCATTTTCACTAGTGTATAGCGAGATATCGCTGTATAGCAAATCGAGCTTGCTGGGCTCGCTCCAACACATGTAGAAACGTCTGCCGCATGTCATATCCCCACTCAGACTCGGGTGGACAGGTAATAGCGTCATACCACTCGAAGCCTATCGCTTCTTGTCCACCAATTTTTGATCTAAAATCAACGACTTGATCCTCAGACAACGTCACAATATGCGTCGAAGCATAGCTATGTTTTCCTGGATCGTGACAAAAGTCTGGTCGGTTCCTACCATCGAGCTGAGGTGCATACTGACGCATGCATACCGGATGATCCCATCCAAGTGGTAGCTCAATATCAAGGCCTAGATCAGCATGCCAATGTCTCGTTAGCGCATCTCCGATACTTTCGTACCGAGCAACCACCCCGCCTATGAGGGCGAGCTTCCCAGCATACCTGCCAGTGTTGCGACGAATAACACCTCCTACGACTCTCCATCCGAAGTCGTCTGCCCGCTCAATACGGATAGCAACTGCATCAACACAGGCTACTGGTCCTATCGCAGGACGTAGAGCCCACTTATCTGGGTCCATGAGCCCATCCTGGCGTATAAGGTCAGACCGACCAACCAACTCCCGAACGAGAACATCTGTCGGAACGATTCCTAGGTCCATTGAGGCATTCTCCTTGCTTAGACTAGCGTGACGATATACTAACACGCTTACTCACTGGCGTCAATTTGACGGTCTACTTATCGACTTTTTCCTACTCTCTCTTGAAACTTCCCTCCTGACGAGCCACAATGAGGATATGTCCGCTTATCGTTCCCCCCATATCCCCTACAGTGACCCCTTCCCTCCAATCATGAACCCAGATCTCGACCAGTACTATTCGCTGTCAGGCACAAAAAGAGATGAATTTCGAAAAAATGAAATAGAGCAACTTGCGCAAAAGATAAAAAGTCTTACGTCGGGGACTTTTTCGGACATCAGGGATAAAGAAATCACCCGACTCGAGCCCTACTATCACGCATTTGCCCGGGTATTTAATATAGACCTCAGATCAGTTGCCATTACGCGTATACAGCAGATGGCAACCACCATGCTTTCCTCCATCATCCTCATCCAATCACTTTTTGATGAAAATCCGACTGATAGCCAACAAGGACTTACCTTCTTTGACAGCAGGCGTGAGGCTGGGGGGATTGGGTTTAACGCTAACTCCGAAGTCCGTATCGCAGGCAAGACAATGGTCTTTAGCGTGGTAAAAAGACAGTTTTCAGATAGTGAAGGGGCATTTGAGGTCGACCTCCCCGCCTACAGCTTGCCTCGGGAAGTTTTTTCTTTACTGCAGAAATGGCACAAAGATGCCTATGGAGTAAAACCGTTTGATGACAATCCACTTCTCTCACTTGCCAGTGAACTTATATCCCGCAGAGTTCACGACTGGATACATCAGGCAATACTCTATGATACCCAGGCCGTGACAAAGGCTTTTCAAACGTGGTCAGATAATAGCTTTTTCGTAAAGCATATCTTTGATGATCCAGGCATGATCAACTACGAACTTTTGTCCAATCACCTCCACTATCGCGTATGGCAAGAGTTATTTATCCAGGATCCTGAGGCGAAAGTTCAAGTGATACATGATCTAGCCCACTATTATGAGCTCATCACGGACTTTTGCCGCTGGATGAAAAATGAGAAAGTCACCAGCGGAGATGATGCAAATGCAACAGCAGATTTCCTCGCATACATCGGCACAAGAGGTATCTTTGACGTCATGCGTTTTGATGATCCTCTGCTCACGAAAGAGCTCGGTGAAGATAAAATACTTTTCAAAAAAGTATTGAGGAAACTATTGCCACAAAAATACATACCCTATCTACAAAGTGTATATGATCATGATAAAAACCTTCCCTTCCGTAAGGGCTCCGATAGGACCCTCTCGATCCAACACATTTTGGAAGAATACCTCACGGGACTCAGAGAGGAGGCCGCTACTACGAAAAACAAGTCCGTCTTACAGGCATTGCTCTTAGACAAGCCCCGCCATGGCCATGTTCCTTTAGCCAAGGAGTTTTCATCTTTGCCAAACGAACTTCAGTCCCACTATGCTCAGATAGATATCACCGAGATCGATCCTCGCGTATTTCAGTACCTGAACGCCCTATTCCAACGATTACAAAAAAGCGCAGGAAGTAACCTGATCAAAATACTATTAAAAGATATAGAAGTAGATATATCTGGATACCTTTATTTAAAGATCGATCGTGATGAGCCAGATTTTCCTTATGCTTCAGAAGTATTACAACAAAAAGGAGCCCTCCTCGTCCAGATCCCCTATGATGAGACCACAGATCACACGCTCACTGTAGAACGGATGAGCAACCTACTTCATTCACAGACGGGAGCTCAAGCTATCGCTAAGCCCGGTGATGTAATCTTAGTCAATACTCAGGATGAGAACCTCGCACAAGACCTCATTAAAAAGATCTCTAAGAAGAAAAAGAGATAGATATCGATTTTTTTTCTAGAAATTCTCGCTCGTGAAGCAGCAAAAGGTATTGTTGATCTATATGACTGCTATCCCTACAATGTCGAAAAGATCACAAAGGTGTTTGAGGTGGAGTCAAAAAAGGACACTGACGGGAGGCTACTTATACATCCGGGATATTACAGAACTCCTATCAATACCCGAAAAGCATTCCGAGTAGATGGTCCCCTATCTATGGATGCTCCACAAGGCGATAGACGGAAGATCCTTTTTGGTGCTGTGGTAATGAATCACGTCCAGAGCGGAAAGCAGCTAGATGTATTCCCTGTCCATTCTAGAAGCTTTGACCTCTTCTATGCACGATCACCAAGACATGCGGTCCACCATCTAAGTATGAAAAAACCATTGGTGAGTAGTCTAGGAAAACGTAAAAATGATCTTCTGGTGAAACTAGTGCTTCAAGGACTCAGAGCAGCAAATGACATCATGATCTATGGATACCGTGGGAAGCCAGAAAAGGTAACGTTTGGAGAGATTGGAGCTTAATTTCTAATTCCAAATTTCTAATCTCTAAACAAATCCCAAGATACAAGAACCAAACAAATTCCAAAATCAAAGCCCTAACTCCAAACCTGTCATTCCAGCGCTGGCTGGAATCCTGGCCCCTTTTGTGTCATCCTGAACTAGATTCATGATCTTTGCAGTTTATATTTCGAGATTCTATCCGCCAGCTAGCGGATAAATACAGAATGACAATGAGGCGGATGAAAAAATACGTATAAAAAAACCGACCCTACTACTCTACGAGTAGCGAGTCGGGTTTATCTGCTAGGAGCTAATCAAGGAGCTATCTTCAGTCGGTAGAGGATCACCTTCATCAGGTGCATCCGAATCCCAGTGATCAAAGATAAATATGGTATCGGGGTCAGGCAGATAATCATCGAGCAAAGCCATAATATACTTTGGGAGGACCCATTCCTCGAGACATAAAATGTCAACCTTTCCCCGAATCTCTCTTGAAGCTCCCGTATAATTCTGAGAATACGAATAGGAATAAGCTCAAAGTGCCTTGTGACAGTGTTGTCATGATAGCCTGGCTGCTTAGGATAAGTGTCGTATCCCCAAGCTTTGGGCTTACCAACAGCATTAATATGTGCCCAATGCCAGCGCTTGTGACCCTCATCGAAGGTTTGTCGGTCGGTCAGATAATCATAAGTCTCTCGATAATCGAAGAGCGGGATCTTTTGTTCGACGAAATAAGCAATGATCTTGGCGACGAGTAACTCTAGCTCGGGCCGATCCAGAACTCCCTCAATAGCAGCCTCATATGCCCTCAGTCGTTCCGGCGACATCTTGAGTTCAGGAATCTGGGCAATCGGACGAGGGACCCTTCGCTCACCTCCAGATGAGCCACTACTTGAGCTAGAAGAGCTATCTCCCTTATTAAAGATTCCTCCAAGCATGCTTATTTCTCCTTTTGTGTTAAAAAGTACTGCCTCAGAACATATCCGAAGCACCTCATAGTATATCATGAATAGATTGAGATTCCTAATTTCTAATCCGCCGGCTGTCGGACAGGATTTCTTTTTGAATGTTGTCTACTGGTCCCAAATCAAATTTGGGATGACAGCGCCTAGGTTTTGATATTTGTGATTTGTATTTTGGATTTGTTTAGTATTTAGTGTTTAGTTTTTAGGATTTTTTATGCTTGGGCGGAAAAAACCCAGCCCTTCACGAAGGGCTGGGCAAGGTCAATAAACATCAATCAAGAGTATCCGGCTCGCGCCAGTGCTCCTGAGTCACATACGCGCTGAAGATCGGAAACGGAAGTCCCGCTCGATCAAACCACACAACAAACGGGCGATCGATCACGAGTGGCGGAGGAGACATCCCGCGCATCACGGCCATAGCGACGGCCGTCTGTGCCCGAGCCCCCCGATGATTCATCCGCAACTTGTCCTGGCGGACAGCTTGGGAGATGACCGCTGGGCGACCATCGGCAGCCTGTGCACTGAGGCCAAGTATCCATGACATGTCTTCCTTGATATCCATATCCACCATCGGGAAGATGACCCCTTCATTTCTATAGTGGGATGACATGTCTGCAGATAAATCTCGAATAAGGCTCATGAGCCAATACCTGTCGGAGGGGGTTCATCCACCATTGTCATATAGACCTTATATTCAGACCTCGTCTGCAACCGGGCAATTGGGTGAGGGGAATTAGCGCTCTTATAGAGCTCTACTCCACCTCCCTTTATTTTTGCCACCGGGTATTCCCCTTGAGGGGTACGAATGATGTCGCGAGTCCCCTCGTTTAGCCACTCGACCAAGAGGTCAAGAATTGTAGCCACAGCAAAGTCCTGTGGGCCAATAGGTCGGAGGGTGATGCTAAATCCTCTTGCTGCCAAAAAGGCATTGATCTCATCTACGCTCTTTGAGGCAAGACTTTCTATTGGCAAGCCCGCTACATGCTTGTATCCAGGGCCAACAACTTCAGTCAGAAATCGTGTCTGCACATCATTGCTCCCAGTCCATGTAATACCTGCCCCACCCATACCTGGCATCCGCTCAGCAGCCTGAAGCGCTGCGATGATAGGATAATAGCTCGCCACATGACTCATCTACCACTCCTTGTGTGAAAGAACAATGCCTATAGTATACTACACAGCGAGAGGTAAAACAATATCTACCAGGTGTTGATAGGACTTTGTGAGCATAAAAAAGCCCCCCCTTCGCCAGGTACCGTCTGGTACCTGGCTACGGAGGGGTGAGAAAAAACCTACTTCCCTCGTGCTCGCGCTTGGGCTCTGGCTGTCAGCTCAGTCGCAAAATAGAGCTGTTCCCGAGGGCTAAAAGCACTGCATGTGTGTCCAATGACGGCGTGTGCCGCACACATCATGATGTAGTCATGGAGCACCAGCTTCCCCAATTCCTGATGTTTAATAAAGGCCGCATGCTTCGGATTGATGTCAACCAGACTCAATCGTCCGATACGACTTCCGTCATACATGACGTCTTCAGGTAGAGCGTCATTGTAATTCAAACCCACACTAAAACCGTGTGGAAGCTTCTTTATCTCACGAGGCTGAAGTGCCGCATGGACTAAGAATTCGACTCGTTGATGGGGCTTATCCGCACGCAACACAAATTCCTGTTCGATAGCTTCATCTTGTGCCAGATGTACTCCCTGCGGGAGACTGATCCGGACTCGATAACGACCTGCGCCATGCAGAGCATAAAAGTTGGTCTGCGTGATCTGCCCGCTGATGCCTGTGGTCCAGGCACTACTGATAGCACTCGCATAACTGCGACGCACACTGCCCTTATCGGCGAACTTGAAGAACTGGACACTCACCCCCTCAACTCCACGTCCCGAATCAAGATCTTTGATACGTACTACAACGTGTGGCTGAGGTGTGGTACCTCGGACACGAACTATTCCAGATCCCCCTGGCTTTACCTCGACAGGAGCAATACCCTGTAGATCAGGAAGGCCCTCAAGATCCCCAAGGGCAGCCAGAAGGTGTGCTGACAACGTGCCCAGCTCCTTACCGGATCTGTCCTTACGGACCTTATCGTCGATCTTCTTAATCTCATTGAGGATATAGGGCTCGATAATCTTCAATGCCCTTTCCCATGCTGAACGAACTGGGCCTTCGATAGGTATCATCTTTTGCGTGTCCCAAGGTGCCACAGAGTCAGGAAGGTCGGGAAAATCGATGTGACCATCAAGCTTCCCACTTACCCAAGGGGCTCTCTCAAAAGCAGCGAGGCTCGTGATGGGGAGTCTCCCACTTCCCTTGCGACGATAGCGTGGATAGCTTTCCTCTGCCACTGGATCATAATACAGCTCTACATGAAAGCGTGTATTATGCTCAGGGAGCTGTATCATCTGGTCGACGATCTTGGTTCCATTGTATGCCCTGGCCTGGATCACAAACGTGAGCCCACTAGGACTCTTCATCCCGCGACTCTTTGTCATCATGTCAACGACACGAAGCTGCAAGCCATCTCGAATGGCATGTTGATATCGATCACCAAAGTCACGCTGAATAAGCTTAGGCCTGAGCGCATTGATAGCTTCATTTGACAAACCATAGATATATGCGACAGTACCATGTGCCATCGGAGGATTTCCAGGACGTGTGGGATCTGTCAGATCTTCATCTGACAACTCGATCTTGCTCTCGATACGACCATACCTAAGATCTTCCATCGTAGGAAGCTCAAGTCGATAGGTAGGCGGATGTACACTGCGAGGATCATCGGGGCCATAATAAGCACGAGCTAGCTCAGGATCTGGCTTTGTGAGCCACACCCCGCGCTTGCCATACTGTCTGAAACCCTGCACTCCTACTCCACGGATTCCGAACTGATCTTCCTCCTCCTCTGCATTCTTTTGCGAGAAAGCAGGCAGCGCAGCCATCCACTGAAGCGAATATCTACTCGTCTGCTCAAGATAGTCAACGATCTTCAGTTTGGGATCGTACGTCCCCTTCTCGATATCGATGAAATATCCAAGCAAGGTGCTGATATCCTTCTCAGTCATGTAGGGGACCATTCCATGTCCGTTATCGGCAAAGATAAGTGTATTGGTACCATCCCTTTCGGCTCGGAGACCGAGTGAGATATCTGGAGCACCGGCATCAATACCATTTTCGACACCCTCACGAGTAAACTCGATAGGGCTCCCACTCATGTGAGACAAATGGATGAGCATATTCGCAATATGATGCCGCGCTTCCCCGGTGAGATTCCCGAATACGCGATCCGTTATGACCACCTTTGGGACGCCCATGTTAAAGCTCCTGTGGAAGATCGAGTTCAGCTTCGCGCTGGTCGCGCGGCTTCGTCAAGGTGTTTAGCATCCGAATTATGCGACCAAATGCACGGCCGTGCTCTTTGACAAGCTCATCGCGTTGCTCAGGACTACTTGTCATAGCTAGATCAAGGAGGTTTGTCAGCATTGAAAGCATCATAGTCATACTTACCGCATCTCTTTGCTGCTTCTTACCCACCTCAGTGGCTACAGCAGCTGCCAGTGCCGAGATATCTACACCTTGATATGGATTACTCGCGAGTCTTTGAGCGATGCGATCTGCCGCTATCTCAATCACTTGCTGCATGACAGCATCCATCCCCAGACCGATATTCCCAAAAACTGAGGCGGCAATAGTCTGTGTACCCTGTGCAACGGGTGCTACAACTTCAGATCGAGACATCGGCGCCACAGACTGAGCACTGCCCTTTGGGAGATACTTCCTACCTGGACCAGCCAGATACTCTTCAAGCTCATCTTGACTCCATGCGAGCGGAATACTTGTCCCGCCAGCGCGGGGTCGATCAGGAATGGTCGTTGGATCCGACTCCTTTAGAGTCGTCCCTGAACGGGCATAGATACGGGCGTAATATTCAGTGGGACCAATACTTGTACCTGCGGCCATATGACTCCATACATTGTCATCAATGCCCAACTCATCACGAAGGACAGAAGCGAATTTATAGCCATTCACTCTCCACCACTTCGCCAAAGCATCCTTAAATCGCTTCTTCCATTCCTCATTCTTACGCTTGAGGTCAGACATCGAACACTCCTTTGGGGTGTAATCACGAGAAAATGCAGATTATCAAAGTACTCTCTACTACCTAGGTAGCAAGTGCCCATAGTATACCATACTAAGGCGATGGATCTGCAAGACCAGAATATATCTGTGATTCCAACAACCTACGTGCCTCGTTAAGCTTCTTATCATATACTCTTGGGGTATACCCACCAGAAGAAAGATTTATCTCCCCTATAGTGAATGTTGGGGTTCCGTCTGGTTTGAGAGTCCATCTATATGAAAACTCCCCTGCCAAATCAGTGGGTTGCATACCGGTAAGCATACCATGTTTGACATCTCCTGGATTAGCAGGAGATATTTTTAGTGCTTTTTTAGTGACAGGTCTTGCAAATAGGCCCCAGTAATCCACATCATATTCCCTTTCACCATATATCCCTCTAAAGCGTGCTTTAAAAGCATCATAGGATTTGATGGGATCACTGACTGGGACTCGTGAATGGACATCTGGCTTTACTCGAAGACCGGCATCTATGGAAGGATTTGCCTCCCATGCTTGTAATTTTGCAAGAAATCCATCCAAGTATGCTCTATCGCCGCGCATAAAATTTGTGGTGAAATGCATAACCTCGTTGCCATCCCTTGCTACTCTAGCCATTCTTGCACCATCATCAAACGGCATGATAGCCCCTATCACAAATAGCATCTTATTCGCATCTTTATCTACATATTGCTTAATATCAGCATTTATTGTCTGAACTAGCGCATGTTGCTGGGGATTGGGGATACTGGCAAACTCAAGGAGATCAAATATGCCTGTAAAGGAGTTCACAAACCCTGCTGCTTTATGTATGCGCTCTACTCCATTAGATGGCTTTTTTGCTACCTCTTGATAGTCAGCATCTCCGCTAAAAAAGTTGAAAACTTTTTTACACAGAGCGCAGTTTCCGGTAGGGTCATTGTAGATAATAGGATTGCCATGCACATAGGCGTAGCTATCTGCATTCTTCTCGACAGTATCTGGCTGGATGAAGAGACCAAGCTCAGGATTATAGAACCGAGCTTTGTAGTACATAACTGGTGTCTCTCCCAAACGTCGCTGACCAGTATACCCTCCAGAAATAGTCTCGGGGAGCTCATCACCGTAGACCTGACCATAGGGGAAATACAATGAGGCCATCTCGTCGCCTACTACCCTTTTACTTGTACCAAGATGATCAGTAAATACCAGCTGCTCATCACTACCTTCGCGGTAGTACCGAGTATAATCAGAAAGTTGGATAGAAATACGACTCTTAAATGAAGCAGCCTGGGCTTGCGAGTTTAATCCATCAAGATTCAATGTCCACAATTTACCGAAATTCCCTAATAGAGATACTATCGCCAATATCCATAAAACATGTAACATCTGCCGCCTACTCATATACCTCTTCATAATCCCCAAATAGGTAGGTCTTTTTTGAGGGCTTTATTGAGATCATTCGCTCTATAGTCTTCGGTCAAGACTAATGCTCCTTTATGATTGTAGTAGAAGTAGGTTACTGTGGTAAATTTTATATCACTTCCACATCCTTTTCCTTCTTTTTCCTTTCTCTTTAGCGCCATAAGCTGACCTTCGCGATTGTATTCATAACATGCCTTTAGATCTTCTTTTAATGCCCCCTCCTTAGTGTAGTCAAGCGTGAATACGGTCTTTGGGGACTCATCTGCGCGTATCTTTTGAGCTAGCATTCCTGCCATATCTGTCAAAAAGTTCCCTTTTTTTTCGTAGATACCAACCATAGTTCACATTGATGTTACATTGGATAGTAAAGTCACCGATAATATCATCTTCATTGCTAGGATCGATAGTCTCAGGAGCTCCGAGACCCGTCGCCTCACGTCACGATCGTCCAATTATCAGTATCATAGTAAAGTTTCACCGACTCAGAGAAATTGCCATCCTTAAGCGCAGATCGAAAGTCATCAAAATGTTGGATGTTGAGCCCTACTTGGTCAGACTTTTTGTCCATGTTAAAAGTCTGAACTGGTTTGTCCTTGGCAGCATCAGACCCATCACCTCGCTGGGCCTCGTTAGCTAGGCCAAACCGGCTATCCCCATCAAACGCAGCAAGAGGAGCTGTCTGAGTACAATCTGCATTCAAGCATTCTTTCACAAATGCTGTCGCATCAAAACTACAGCTTTGTGGCGTCGTGGGACTCGTTGTGGGGACTTCTGTTGGTTCACCTACCTCAACACTGGGTCCAGGGGTAGGTGGCACCGGGGTCTTAATAACCTTGGGAATTGCTGGGGTTGGGATAGTAGCAATGCCTGCCACTGATACCGTCTTAGGAGCCCACTGAGGAAAGGTATTATCATATTCATAAGTCAGATCTCTACCCTCATCTTTTTTACGTATACGCCCGAAGATATCATAGTCATATGAAGTACTATAGAGATCAGAAGTAGCAGACATAAGTTGTGAAAAGGCATTGTAGGTGTAATCAAAACGATGCGTCTGCGGACTAGAAATCTCATCAATACGCTCTATCTCCATCGCGTCATTGTAGCTCAATGTCTCCTTATATACGTTGGTTCCAAGACTAGCCTTGTTACTTACGAATAGCTCCTTAACACGCTCGAGACCATCATAGAGCGTAGTAGACGTGAATGTTTCGGAGCTCCCCCTGATATCTGCTCCTACTTCTTTACCGTATTTATCAAATAGTTTCCCTTTGAGCAACTCATTGCCATTGAGCGATATAGTCTTTGGCCTACCCTGTCGATCATACGTATAGCTAATGGTACTCGAATCTGGCATTTTCTGACTACGTAACTGGGAGAACTTGTTATATTCACTTGTAAATGTGCGATCAACATCGAAGATGGTTTTCCTTGTTTCCTTAATCCGTTGACCACCGTCATAGGTGTAAGATTCAGTGCCTATACTATACTCAACTCGTGAAAGCATACCCAGTGCATTGGCTCCCTCGTCATATGTATAGCTCTCAGACGTGCGTTTTATGCTCTTCGCAAGCGCGGTACCCTTACTATCGACCCCCTCAAATGTTCTAGTCCTAAGTCTTCCTAATACATCGTAGGTGTAAGACGTCTTCTCCCCTGGCTGTGTTTCATCGAGGACCTTATTACCTAACACATCATACTCTGCTGAATAGGGCCCAAACGAAGGATCCAGTGACTTGACAATCTGTCCCGCATCATCATAGGTGAATGTGCTTTCAACAGCCTTTCCTCCATCGACAGGTCGCAGAGAGGTGACGACCATAGTTGTGGGCTTATCAATCATAGACTTAGCGTAGATACTGTTGCTAATCGCTCCCTCTAGCGGCTCCCCACTGCTATCAGCTGAGTAGGTGACAGAGGTGAGTGGCCTACCAAGTCCATCAGTGTTGGATGCTACGACCACACCTTTGAGATTTGTAGTCTTGATCGCATTAAGTAGGTAGCTGGAAGTTGATGTTGTAACCCTTTTACCGGTTATCTTGTCGATCTGCGCGACGCTGGTAACACGCCCCTGCGCATCGCGAGTTGTCACTCCTACTATCCCAGCTGTGAGGCTCGCACGCACCGGTTCTGGGTTTGTGATAGTATCAGGCCCGATCTCAATGGCTTGCTCTTCCTGAAGATCATAGCTGTAGTCCTGTTGCCCTGCTGCATTGGAGATTGTATGACTGACTAATCGAGTCGCTTTATCTTTCACAGTACTTGAGAGGACCTGTACTTGGACCGGCTTTCCAGTCCCATCATAAAATGAGTCTGTGGTCATATAAAAGATCCCGCCTGTGTTCTCCTGCGAAGAGATATTCATCGATCGAACTCGAAGTCCAGCACTATCTGAGATAAAGTAGTGATTGACTTGTGATGGGACAAGAAGGGATTTACCCGGCTGCTCTGGGTCGGGAGAAAACTCCTTCACCATCCTTCCTATCGAATCATATTCAAACCGCGAGACCATGTATGTGTCAGAATCTTTTTGTATCTGTTTTTTGATGACTCTTGGTAGTTGTAAGCGTTCATCATAGTCCTCTAACAGCGTTTTGTGTCCCAACGCATTTTGTTGCTGGGTAACGAGTGTATGAAAGTAAGGATCATAGATTGTTTCGCTAAGCTGGACTAAGTCTTTAGAGGTCTTTTGATTGGGTTTCGGGCCATACGTCTTACTGACATTACCATGCTCATCATACTCCTGTTTGATCGTTGCTATAGAGTCCTTTGTTCTGTACGCATGACTCTCAGTCACCCAGGCTTTTTCAGGAATCTCTTTGTACCCTTTATTATCAAATAGCTGTTCTACTCTCCCAAACTGACACGTCTTGTCCTCTTCATCACATGAGCCCTTATCAGAGGAATAGCTCAGATATGGTAAAGCTAGCATCCATTTGCCAGGATTTTGAAGGAAGTAGGCATACGAGTAACGCGTATCATCGGTTCGTAGATCTACTCCATTTTTTGGATCGACATCAGCATAGGTAACAGACTTCGTAGTATTGCCATACACATCGATCCCTACTACTTCAACAGCGGTACGACTCTCTTTTTTTAAGAGCTGGGGTTTTAAGTTCGTCAGCTCGTGCTGAAAATAGTTTCTCTATAGTTGACGGCACAAAAGATCCCGAAGAAGTATCCATTGAGTATACGTCTGTCCTCTTCGTATAGACAAATAGAGGCTGTTGCACTCGTTTTGTATCACAAACCGTATTTGGGTCTAGATCATCTACAAAATCATCATTTACTCGATTATATTGTCTATAGCGATACTGAGGGACTGATCGACTAATAATCTTTCCGGCCCTATCATAGGTTATGACCTCACGAGGCTTTCCTTTTGCCGGGTGAGGCTCGATACAACTAGCATTCTGACCTACCTTCGTCTCGTTTACCTGATAGAAAGTTGTCTTGCTATGCGAAAGAACCGTGCTTCCATCATAGTCAGTAAGCGTCACATCAACTTCAGGGAACCCCAGAAACTCAAAGCCTACGGGACGTCTAGCAGTATCATTGACTCTTGGCTCAGGAGCGAAAGCTCTTGCTTGACCATTGTATGTATATACCTCTTTATATGAGCGAGGTGGAGTACTCGTTTTATCTATCACGATCTTCTGCGAGAGCTTCACTCGCAAACCCATGTCTCCATCAAAGGCTCCATCTGCTTTTTGAGCTCTAAAAGTATAGGGGTCATAGCGAAATTGAGTCTCACCCCCATGGCCATTTTGAATACTTGCTAGGTAAATTGAATCAGGCTCACCATAATCCTCATTCGCACGTCCTTCCTTTGTCCGCGGATCATCTTGAAAACTGATCTGTGTATATCTGAGCTTGATAGGAGGCAAAATAGACGCCCCATTGTAGTCCTTCTCTTGGATACTGGTTATAAATGATAGTTTGTACGGGTTATTTTCTACCTCACTGCCCAGCAAGTCCTTTATCTTGCTATCATTCTCTCCATAGTAGGAGAGATCATAACGGCGAATAGGCGTAAAGTTCGAGTCAGATGGACGGGTAGTCTCTACTACTATTGATTGGACTCGGTAAGGCATATGGTCACGAACACCTTTGTCAATTCGTAAGGCCTGCTGATCCCTCTCAAATCTGACCCGATAAGTCCCCTTATTCCAGACTATTTCCTTTGGATACGTAGCTGAAGTGACAAAGGCGAGATTGTTTTTCCACGTTTTTTCTGTGAAACGGGTAAGGTCTCGCTGCTGGACATCATAGCGGTAATCAATATTTTTCCCGTCTGCAGTCTCTATCGTGCGAAGATGCCATTTGGTGACCATGAGGACTGGTCTTCCTGCATCTCTTCTTTTCAGACAAGGATTGTCCGCATTAGCATCCGTACAAAGATCTGACTTGTCGAATTCTACATACGCATTTGCATTCTCTACCCCGATTAGACGTCTCTCACTCTCTGGTCTAGAAAGATCATCTTTGTTGTATAGAGGAGTGGCATTCTTAAAACTTCCGTTTGAGTTCAGTTTTTCACTCAGCTGCTGTTCACCGAAATAGTAGGCAGTACCGTCAGGGGTACGAATAACCCATTCATCTTGCCCAAGCCCGTCAAAATTAAATCCACTACCCAATGGACGAACTTCTGGAGACTTATGCTCTATCCGTAGAAATGACTGCGGCAGTGAAACCCAACGGCCATTTTCTGGGTTATATTTAAGTTCGGCTGAGATCCCATTTGGGAGAGTAAGTATGAACCGATGATAGACTTGAGGAATCCCATTGACGATATCACTAAATAGTTCTTTCTCGCCACGTGTATCCAAAGTAATAGACCCTTCACCAGTTAAGGACCATCCATGGCCATAGACACTTGGAGTATAGCTGTGCTTACCCTCAAAATTGTACCCTCGCCGATCATCAACCAACTGTGATGAATAAGATAGCCCAAGCTCAGGAGTAAGACCCCCAGCCCCACTAGGAACCTCAATGGGCATGCTAAAGTCACTACTTCCGGTGTAGCTACTGACTGATCCTAGGACAGTAGGGATCACATTTCGCCCGAACGACTCTGAAGTAGAGCTCACTCCTGACGCAGCTTGATCGGCAACAGTGATTGTCTGGATAGCTTCAACATCATCAGAGAGTGATGCTTCGCGCCTCTGCAAGAATGGAGACTCATTTGCCGCCACTATCTCTTTGGCTAAGAGTGCCCCAGCCACCCTATCCTGCTCCAGTCTAGAGACGAACGTGTTTATATTGGTATCAAAGTTCTCTATGGTAAATGATGTGATAAGCGCATTGTAATTACTCCCAAACCGTGCTGCTGGGACTATACGACTAATACCATCAGCTTGTCTTCGAGTTTGGATCGCAAAATCCAAAGTATTGATGTAGCCGTCGTTATTCTCATCAGCGGTTTGGAGGCTTGTTGCAAAAGTCAGGGGGGTATAGCCTTCAGGGATGGATACTCCTGTGGCCCTGGAAGAAAAGTACCAAGCTGTCCCAACTGCCATGAGTGAAAGGAGCAGCAGACCCATTAGGGAGAGATTTATGCCTAATTCTTTTTTTATTGAGACCTGCCCTTGTACCATTGTCCTAATATCTATAACAATAGTCTAGAATCGAGACTAATTGCAAGCGGCTAGTTTAGAAAAAAGTTTCCATGAAGATCTGCCATTGGGTATGGTACCTAGTATGAAAGGTCTTGGTATGAGGCAATAAGGCCCCTGAAAAAGTGGTTGGGATATGCATCAGCTCATGAAGCAGTACTTGGTATTTCTTTTCTTCTGAAAGTAGATCATAATACTTTGAAACTACCTCAATAGCATACAAAGCTGGTAATCCCGCCGCTTCCTGAAAGATCCGTGAAAGCCCCCAGATGCGAGCATAGATGCGGGCCCTACTATGATCCGATCGAACAACAAAAATATGTTCTTTTTTGATGTGAGGTAGGTCCATTATCCGCAGCAGATCATGTATACGATCCTTCACATCAGGAGCCTCATGAAAATCAAGTGGTCTTTGCGGAGGTCTTTTCTTACGAAACATGTCTTACGATTGTACAGTATCTGAGATAGTTCTACAGTCAAACAAGCCCCTTATTCCTTAGGAGGACACTCATATCTCGAGGGAAAAACCATAATTGCGTGTCAGTAATATACTCTTTCGAGACAGGACGCATTATCTTTTTCTGTATCATCTTAGCAAGCTCATTCGCTAACAAACCTAGCACGCCATACTGCTGTGGCCTTTGCAACTTCTTAATGACGTTATCTTTCCTGGGGAGATTGGCGTCTGTAATGTTTGGGAGGAAGTCATAGATCCACTTATTGACTCGTATAAAAGTAGTATAGGTATCTTCATCATTCCTCTGTATGCCCTGTCGACTCATAAGGGGCTTGAGTAATAGTATCTCTCGGGCAGTAAAAAGTGTTCTCCTTGCCGCTGGGATACTGATATCGGTCCCATCAAACCACAAATTGCAACAAACCTTATCTCTTACGTCAGTATCACTCGGAGTTCTCCTCTTACGCCACAGAGCAAGTAGAGACATCATGACAAGACGGGCTATCCACATGCGGTGAGGATATGAGATGACAAAGACATCAATATCGTCACACTCCTTAGCATTGTTTGCCGCTACTGACCCGGTCACTCCTACAAATGATATAAATGGATTGATACGAAAGATAAATGACATATTATGTGCCTGACGTAGTTTTTTTTCACTGATAGCTTTACGTCTCTCTATAGACCCGATATCTATACCCCCTCCCCCTCTCAAGAAGAGATACCCCTTCTCTTTTCGTAGACCACCATATTTTTTTAAAGCAACATTGATCTCGCGCCTAAGCTGATGCAGGGTGACTTTTTCAGGTAAAAATTGCCATATCTCTTCGATAGTTGGCACATACGAGAAGAATGAGAAGTAGGATACTGTTTTGACAAGCTGTGTCAGTAGACGTTCGGACGACATAGTGCATTATATGGTACTAGATAGATCTATTGCCATCTACCACCAACAGGACTATACTACCGCAACATGACTGGAAAAGAATCTTATTCGTCCCGGCCCATGGCCCTCCAAATGGGTGAACGACGTGAGCAAGGACTTCCAACATTCCCACGTTTTGAGCTGGTAACTATGACATGGGATCCTATCACAGAAGACGAGAAGTAAAAGACCTCCAAGATTTTGATGCGATTTCATACCCCATAGAGCCTCACAAACACGTATTTGTTCGTAGGGATAAGCAGCTCTATCGTGTATACAGCTTTGTCCAGATCCTGGCTCCAGTAGAAACCACTGAAAAGACGATAGAAGTGGGTGTGGTAGGGCAAGAAGGAAAAACTGAAAAACGTACGTATGGGGTCGCAGCAGAAGAGATTCGCGATGAACCATTTACTTTTCATTTTGATAGAGTACAAGAGAGACTTTCGATTCGACTTAACCAGACTTTTTTACATGAATATGGTCTTTTGCCCATTGAGATAGAGGCCCACCAGCATCTGGATGAAGAGCACAGTGACCAGAATGCTTCTATAGAAGCTACTCTTTTTTCGGGGGGGACGCTCGATGTCTTACCGGGCAATCCATCTCACAATGAACATGGTCCATTTCTGCGCATCAGAGCAGCAACTAAGTCCGGTAACATCAAGGAAGTGCTGATCCGTCAGATTGAGGTAGAGCAAGACGGAAGGCCAGACGACCAATGGGATCCAACTGAAGGCCAGTTGGGGACTATCTCGATAGAACCGGGCACAAGCGATTTTCAAGTCATGCCAGAAATGCCAAGTAGTGAGATTGGTTCTGGACATCAGGGAGCACCAACAAAGATAGCGCATGTGGATCTTCATGAACGAGCCAAACGATACAGCGCACGTGAGGCTATGCTCGCCACCCCAAAGGAGAGTCGGCTTGCCACTATCAGCAAGCGAATCGCCACGTTTCTTCTCAAGACAAAAAGCAGGTCTATAGAACAGTCTAATAAGTGGCAGGAGAGGTGGAAGAAAAGGCAAAAGCCATTAGACTAGTCGCCGAATAAGGCGCTTGAGTACCATGGCAGCAAATATGATCAGTCGCGTTTGCCGCTGCCATCTCCACGGTTGTCGTAAGAGACGATATAACCACTCCAAACCAGCACTACGAGCCCACTTTGGTGCACGTGAAACCTCCCCAGAAAGAAAATCAAATGCACCTCCAACCCCAATACATACTGATTTAGAAAATTGAGCACGGTGTAGCCAGATCCACTTCTCCTGCGCGGGAGATCCATAAGCGATGAAAACGATATGGGGCACCATATCAGCTACTATAGAAAATATCTGTTCCTCTTCTATGGGATCTGGATTAGAAATATCTGAAATACCAGAAGTTCCAAAAAATGTTGCGCTTGACTCTCTACTTTTTTGGCGATTAGCTAGCCTTTCTGCTACTTGTGATTTCCCTCCAATTAGCATGACTTTAACCCCCGAATGCTTTGCCCATATAAGGAGGTCTGACATGAGATCGACCCCCGTATACCTATCACCTATGCCCATATCCAGCAACCAGGATGCGAGCTTTAGACCCACACCATCAACCAATCTGACATCTGCCCTCTTCAATACTGTGCGATAGTCGTCGTCTGAAGCTGCCTGCACTAGGATCTCTGGATTTAGTGAAACGACGTGCCTAAAGACCCTCGGTTCATGAGTGAACTTTATGATTTGTTCTAGGATATCTGCTTTTTTTTCTTTTGGGAAGTCTAGACTCCAGACATCTCCCTTTTTCTCAGTCATGGTCTATATAGTATATACCAAATCTAAAATAGTCTTCAGCTCTAAAATCATTTCTTGTTTAATTTTTGTGATCATATTTATAGATTGAATTAGAAGTCTAAAGTCCGCTTGCTAGATTTTTTTTACAAAACTACCAAAACAGAAACTTTTTATCTCAGGTCACTTCCCCAGACTCGCCATTAGCTGTCACCATCTTGGTGCCAGGTCTAGTAATAAAAACTACTATGGACGACATTTACTCTTGCTCCTCTGTCTAGTACAATAATGTCCTGCCACTGTAGCTCAATGGATAGAGCAAGCCCGTCCTAAGGGTTAGGTTGGGGGTTCGATTCCCTCCAGTGGCGCACAAAGCTACCTAATAGCTTCTTTATAGCTCTCCAGATTTTCAATGGCCATACCAACCCCCTTAATGACACATAAAAGTGGATCTTCTGCTATAAAACACGGAACACCGAGGTGATAGGTAAAAAATCGATCTATACCACGTAGTAAACCAGTACCACCTGATATTACAATACCTCTGTCTACAATATCTGATGATAGCTCGGGTGGTGTTAGTGAAAGTACTTCCTTTACCCCATCCAATATAGATTTTAAAGGCTTCTGTAAAGCTTCACAAACCTCAAGTTCACTAATATGGATTATTCGTGGCAGCCCCGTCTGGAAGTCTCGTCCTTTCACCTCGAGCGTAACGTCTTGTTGAGCACTTTCTTTGTCAGCATTACCTATGCGCATTTTCACATCCTCTGCGCTTCTGTCACCAATGACTAGGTTGTACTCTTTACGTATATACTGAGCTATCACTTCATCAAGCTTAGTGCCTCCTGTTCTTACACTTTTATATACCACTAACTGACCAAGGGATATGACGGCTATCTCCGCAGTCCCACCCCCAATATTTATGATCATGTGACCAGACGGCTGTGAAATAGGAATCTTTGCCCCAATTGCAGCTGCAAGTGGCTCTTCCATCAGATACACATCTGTTGCTCCAGCAGCTTTACATGCTGAGACCACTGCGCGTTTTTCAACTTGTGTAGATCCACCAGGGATGGAGATCATGAGATCAACTTTAAAAGCGACCCCTTGTATTGCCTTTTTTAATGAAGTAAGAAATCATAGCCTCAGTGATACTGTAGTCTGCGATCACTCCTTCCTTCAATGGTCTGGCAGCAATGATTGTGCCAGGGGTCCGTCCAAGCATTTCTCTTGCCTCAGAACCAACTGCTAAAATAGATTTGTTACGTAACGAGTAGGCAACCACGGTTGGTTCGTTAAGAATAATTCCCTTACCTGCCAAATATACAAGCGTATTGGCTGTACCAAGATCAAGCGCAATTTTTTTGTCGAAGTGAAAATTTCATACTTTTATGCTATCTGTAATGATAGCAGATAGCATGGAAGACTAATATATCTAGTCGCATAACTATATCCAAATAGTATTAAACTATATATTAAATAGTCAATTCCATTGATACTCCTATAATTTCTCAGCTGGAAAAAAGGATTAGTATTGTTGCAGAAGATATGCTCAAGTATAATTGTGATATGTTACAGAAATTACTGGTTTTTATATTCTTTGCATCTATTTTTATAGCTATCATCCTATATGGAAGAGGATACAAGCTTGACATCAACAAAAGATCTCTTCAGGCTACTGGAATTATCGTAGCCTCTTCTAACCCAGATGGAGCGAAGATCTATATTGATGGGGTGCTTAAAGCTGCTACAAATGAAAACATTACTCTGAGTCCTGGATCATATGAAGTACGTATTGAAAAGCAGGGCTACAGCCCGTGGAAAAAAAATTTCCTCTTGCGTGGCGAATGGGTGGTCAAAGCAAATCCAGACCTCTTTCCAGTCAATCCATCACTCAGCCCCGTTACAAACAGCGGTGTAAATAAAGCTTTCCCTGCTCCCAGTGGCGACTACACCGTCTTCGTCTCAGAGACGGGAAATGCAGAACTAGATGGCGTATACCAACTCAATCATGCTCGAAGGACACTGGGGCTCACCAGCGAGCTCAAGCTTCTTGCCTTGCGCTCAAGCCTCCCAAGCACATTTGACCTAAAGACGAGCACCTTTAGCTTTTCACCTAGCGAGGATGAGATACTCATCACTGCAGCAACCCAATCTGCAACAACCCTAAACAAACTGGCTAAACCAACAGACCAATCTCGGTCATATCTTATTACGAGGAACCAGTTGAAACAAAGCCCATTTGACGTTACTCGTTCGGTAGCAAATCTCAAAGAAGCATGGAGAAAGGATCAGGTAAAGAAAAATGATGTCACTATCGCTTCACTACCCAATGCTATACGAAAGATAGCTTTACAAGATTTCGAGGTTATCGGAGTCTCAAAAGATGAGAAGAAACTCTTATATAAATCGCTCGTAGATACTACACTCCCCCAAGTACTCCAAAGAGATATCCCTGGGACAAACCAGACTCGTGAAGAGAGGAATCTGCGGGAGGGTCTCATCTACGTGTACGATCGTGAGGAAGACAAAAATTACCTCATCTCTAGTATCCCAACAGAGCTTGCCCAGGGTAAGGCCCCTACCCATACTATAGTTACCTGGCACCCAAACTCAAAAAACTTGCTGATAAATGAGGGAAACACTATTTCTGTCATTGACTACGATAATACTAATAAAAGAACCCTATATTCAGGTTCATACCATCCAGACTATTTCTCCGTATCAAACGAAGGAAATGTTTTTATTCTAGCCAATCTTAATGCACAATCAAATGTTCTCCCTAACTTTTATGTCCTGGGTACTCAGTAAATTTGTCTCTTAGATGAAACCTTTTTCACGACCCTACTTAAAGATACTCGCAATGAGGACTATCGGAAACTTTTTCATCCTCATGGCACTTTTCTTAACTATAAAAACTTTTTGGCAGCCTGTCCAGGAAGAAGTCATCTATTGGTACAACAACACCAAAGGTGTGAAGTATGCACTGCCAGAGGATGTCCAAGGACCTAAGGCAACCAAGAGCCTCCAAGATGTGCTAAAAAATCAACAAATCGAAGTTATACGACCCGTTGATACCGACTTTGGGATCGTAATTCCCAAAATTAATGCGAACGCACGTATCGTGGCAGATGTGGATCCAGCACAAAAGAAAGTGTATCTAGATGCTCTTGAACATGGCGTGGCACATGCCAAGGGTACGGCACTACCGGGTGAAAACGGGCACATTTTTTATGTTTGCCCATTCCACAGATAACTTCTGGAATGTGAGTCGTTATAACGCGGTGTTTTACCTACTCTATAAACTCGAGCCAGAAGATGAGATCAATGTGTACTATAAGGGACAACGCTTCAAGTATAGAGTCACTGAAAAGAAGGTCGTCTCACCAAAAGATGTTCACTATTTGACTAGAAAGACTACCGAAGAAACACTAACACTTCAGACGTGCTGGCCTCCCGGGACGATCCTACAAAGACTACTTGTCTTCGCCACACCGGTATCACAATAGAGGAGGATGTGCTTAGCGAAGCAAATGTTCATCAAGCCGTTGAGCCCATACTAATTCCTCTGATTTGATTCAGACATCTATTTCGACAGCGACCTTATCAAGTTCGGGATGACAGAACCTCCCTCACTTCTTTTATCATCTCAATCCCCATTCTTACATCCTCCTTCGTATGTATCGCTGACGGCTGGAGCCGCAGGCGCGCCGTACCCTTGGCGACCATTGGAAATACAATCGGAGTCGCCATCACCCTCCGCTTGAACAGTTCTTCCGCAAATAGTTTTGCTGTAGCCTCATCCCCAAGCATCACAGGGATAATAGGCGTCTCAGACAAGCCTGTATCAAATCCCGCATCCTGGAGCTCTTTTTTTAGATAATTTGCGTTTTCCCAAAGCCTTTTCACTTCTGTGTCGGATGCTGAAAGGATGTCAACTGCAGCTATCAAAGCTGCAGTGTCAGGGATTGAGAGCGCATTCGTAAAGAGAAACTGACGAGCCTTTTGCCGAAGATAGTCGATCAGCCCTGCATCACCTGTCACAAAACCTCCCATGACTCCAAATGCCTTCGATAGCGTGCCTACCTCGATAGCTACACGACCATGGAGACCGAAGTGGTCTACCACTCCCCTTCCATGATCCCCAAGCACACCTTCGCCGTGCGCATCATCGATCATGAGCAAGGCTCCGATTTCGTCAGCTATTGTAACAAGTTCGGGGACGGGGGCGATATCCCCATCCATCGAAAATACTCCGTCGGAAACTATTAGAATGCGACGAGGTTCACCATTTCCCTTCGTTGATGACCAAATAGGTCTTGCCTCCTCAATCTGCCGTTGTAAGTCACTACAATCGCAATGTTTATAGATATATTTGTTGATCACACCGGATAATTTGATTGCATCCACAATAGACGCGTGATTGAGTTCATCTGAGAACACGATATCTTCTTTGTCTAGTAAAGTCTGTACGACAGCCATATTTGCAAGATAGCCTCCTGTGAGTACAAGCGCATCCTGCGCGTGCTTGAATGCGGCAAGCTTTTTTTCAAGCTCTACATGGAGTGTATTCGTACCTATGAGAGCTCGTACAGAAGTTGTCCCGACACCGAGCTGACGTATAGCCTCAATCGCGGCTTGTCTAAGTCGATCATCTGAGGCGAGTCCGAGATAGTTATTCGAGCAGAGATTGAGATATTTTTTGTTACCTAGCGTCAGGTATGCCCCTTGAGCAGATTCAACCACATGGTATTTTTTATAGAGCCCCTGATCTTTGAGAGATTGGATAAGCGTGTCAAATTCTGAATTCATAGAGAAAATGTACCACATTTGTTACACTCTTCTCATATGAATCTATCGGCGAAAGAACTACACGAAAAGGCTGGAGAGTTACGGGAGGCTGGCAAATCTGTTGAGGCGCTTGAGTACCACTTTCTTGCACTTGTCCAGGCTGCAAAAGAAAATGACCTGACACGCTTAGCCGAGGTTCTGGCTGATAGATCTATCGTATATCGCCATCTTGCATCAAAGCATGACTCAAAGCTTTTTCTCCTTCTTGCGAAAGGGGATCTCGAAAATGCTGTTGAGATCGCGACTCCACTATCCTCTCAAGGAGCAACGGCGCTCCCAATACACGCCTTAGGTCGAGTTATGCAAGAGATAGGAGATCTTGAGAGTGCAATCCGATTGTACAAACAGGCACTGACTTTTTTTGAAACGACCCCACCTAGCAGTCACAATCGACCAGGCGTCATTGCAGATATGAAAGTAGATCTTGCAACGACTGAATATATGAATGGGGATAAGGAAGCGCGAGGTAGAGCCGAAGCAGCTATAGAGGAGCTGATAAGTTCTGGCGAAGACAACGTTTCAACCCACAACTATAACGTCTGGCTCACCGGGGCTTACATGCGCATGGCGTATATACTGAAGTCTGATGATCCGTCTGCAACTAAAGAATACCTCGGCATGGCCAGAAACATCATCGAGGCTAATAAAGATGACCTATCAATCCGGGGACATCAGCTGGACAAACTAGAATCTGATTTAGCAAGCTAGATTTTTCTGTCCTCTATTGCATAGATCTTTGAGCTTGCGGGATGATAGTATTACCGAATAAGGTGGGCGTCGACGCGGTTCTCTGAAACCAACTCTTCAGGCTTGAACCATACTGCGATCTCTACTTCTGCTTCCTCTGGTGATGCTGAAGCATGGATAAGATTGAAAACACCAATACCCTTCTCGTCAGCGTGATTAAAAGAGATGTGAGTGAAATCACCTCTAATTGTTCCTGGAGCTGCGGCCTTGGGCTCAGTGCTCCCGACCATCTTACGAGCCACCTCGACGATCTCAACACCTTCAAGCACCAATGCCACGATTGGTCCGGATGTGATCATAGATATCATCAACTGTCGTACCTTTTCTCCTCTTCTTTGTGCTAGTTCTTCCCGGTAATGAAGCTCTGCAGTGTCTTTCTCAGAAACCAATAGTTTCATACCTACGAGAGCAGCACCTACTTTTTCAAATCGTGTGATGACCTCGCCGACTATGCCTCGAGACACGGCATCGGGCTTCAGTAATATAAGTGTTCTCTCTATCATAGTAAAAATAATGAATGACTAACCATGGCTATGATACCTGTCCGCAAGCTCTTTTTCAAGAGAAGAAGCTCATGAGGAGGCTCATTATCTCACGTTCGTAAAGAAAAACAACCATCATCCCTAGTATGAGAAATGGACCAAAGGCGATTTTCTGCCTAAGTCCAACCTTACCTGCA
>LLEV01000005.1 GCA_001567515.1 Microgenomates bacterium OLB22 | reverse complement strand
ATAAAGTAAAGTGGCTATTAGTAGGAATACTTAAATAACTTTTCAAGGAATAATAATTACTTATTGGGGTTCTATTAAGCTTATTTTCATTTCTAATAAAATTTCGTGCAAATACTAAGTCAGCAATCCCATATCCACCTGAAAATTCTTGAACGACAATGTCTGTTTGAAACCTTTTTTTTTAGATTTTTTGCCAGTTGCAATACTAATTCTGCTTCTGTTTGAATAGACATCATAAATACATGTTACCCTATTTTCAATTAGAATTCATAAAAACATTTATGCAAATTAGTCACTAAGTCAAAAATATAGGTTCATATTCTTCCTCAGTCTCTAGAAAATGAGTTCTAAGTGCACTAACATTGGGGAGCACGAGCGTTTTTTGTATAACCTGCAGATTGTCCCGTAACGTCGCGAAAATCGGAGTCGGGATTGCTTCAAAAACCTTCTTATTTTTGATCGTTATCCTGTCATAAAAGAACCTTAAGTAATGTCGCTTCATAAATGGTGGTGCGTCCTTGTATGTCGCGTAAATGTCGCGGGTAAAGGCTAAGGTTTCGTCTATCAGTTTCATATCGATACGGCAACGATTCTCCACCTCCTGCATTTGGGTATCCAAATGTTCGAGCTGTGTTTGTATCTCGGAATGTTTACGTTTAAACACTTCTCGGTCGATAGTTCCCTCGATCAGCGCATCCTCCAGCTTGTTGCGCTTGCCTTCCAGCGCCAGTTTGCGATTAAGAATACCCTGTTTGATGCTTAAGGCGCTTGCGCGGCTCTCGTCGAGCTTTTCGCGCGTTTTTTCTTACCACCGCTTCTATAAACTCCGGCGCAAACTGCATATTCTTAAATTCCTGCTCGACTTGATACTCAAGATCTTCCATTTCGATGTATGGGGCGCGACAACCGTTTCTCTCACGCTTGGGACAATGGTAATAGGCTATCTTGCCGCCTCTGGCGCGCAATTTATGCTCGTTCTTATGCCATTCGGCGACATACCGCTGGCCGCATTCGGCGCAGTAAGCGAAGCCACCTAATAGCCATTTATGTATGCGGCGACGCATTAGGAAATTGCGATGCTTGGCCAGAACATATTGGCAGACGTCATACATTTCCTTGGAGATGATAGGAACGTGGTTTCCTATCTTTGACTCACCGTGCCAACGAATTATGCCGTAGTAAAAGGGATTGTTTAGGATCGTATGTATGACGCTATGTCCAAGTCCGGTACCGTTACGCGAAATTATGTTGCGATCGGCCAACCAATCCTGTATCTCGACAATCGAATAGTTACCCGTCGCGTAAAGCTCAAAGAGTTCTTTGATAATCGGCGCAGTGTGTGGATCAGGTTCGCAGGTTTTACGCTCGCGATCTCCACCGACGCTGCGATACCCTACTGGAGGAGGAGTTGGTTGCCAGCCTTCGCGAAACTTCTGCATCAAGGCGTCGCGAGTGCGCTGGCCGTTGACGTCCGACTCCCATTCAGCGACGCTTGCAAGGATGTTGGCGATGAGGCTCGATCCCTTGGTTACGTTCCCTTCAAGAACCGAGATCATTTCGACGCCTTTGGCCTCGATTTCCTTCCGGGTATCGCGAAAGTCGGATACATTGCGCGCGAAGCGATCAATCTTATAAATGATCAAAGCATCAACTTTGTATTTTTCTATCTCCGCGATAAGCTCTTGGAACGCGGGTCGCTGCGTAGTGCGGCCGCTCTTGCCGTCGTCGAGGAATATGCGCCGGGCGTGATAGCCGTGATTATGCGCATAATCCATACAAGCGCGCTTCTGGTTCTCCAGCGAGAAACCTTCCGTCGCTTGCTCGTCGGTCGATACGCGCAAGTATATGTAGCAGGTCTTCATATTCCCCGATTTAGATGGTGGAACCTTATTTTCGTCGGTCGTTGTCCGTATCGTCGCGCTATTTTCGCGGCTTCTTTGTTGATGACGTCCAGATACGGCTTTGTTCGCTCTTTTGCCTGTTCGTACGTCATCGCGCCTTGTCGCATCGCTAAGTATATAGCTCGCGCCTCGGCCATTAGTTCTCGCAGATTTATCTTCGTGTTCTTCATAATGTCTTATAGTCGTGTCAATATTCATAAGATTTTTAGCTTATTGCAAGCCTGAGTTTCTCCTTTTTATAGTGTGTAAAAAACGATTCGCTATCATTGCCCTTTTTTTATAGTGTCCAATTAATTCTGCGCAGCCTCGTGCGACCCCTTTTTATAGTGTCCAATAATCGCTGCGCGCATTTTGCGCGCAAATGTCGCTACTTGCGCGAACTACCCTTAAGAAATGAATATCTCTCTCTAATTTCCTGTTTCCTTTTTTCAATTTGTTCTTTTTCTTCCTCAGATAAATCTTTAATTGAGTTATTTAATTGAGTTACATTAGGTGGCAAAGCATTGCCGGGTCTATCAGGAAAAGGATTGCTTAAATGAGAGGCAATGGGGTTCCTATTACTATCACCATTACGGAAATAGATTTCCTTACTTATTAAATACTGATTGGATTTTGAAAAGCCCCGTCTCTTTTTACTTATGAGCCCTGCAGCACAGAGCATATCCAAACAATATCTTATATTCCGAGGAGTGCGACTAAGGTCGTCGGCAAGGGTTTGCTGACTTGGAAAAGCATCTCCGTTGATACCTGCATACAGAATTATGTCTACAAACAAAACTTTTTGAGTAGGAGTGAACCGACGGTTCCTTATAAACTCAGCGAGTTTTTCAAAGTGGATTTTATTTACATTTCGCATAACATTTTTTATCATCTACTTTTGCTACATTTTTCATCTGGCTTAGCTTTTTAGCTCTAATATGAGCCAGGACAAGATTTACCCATTGCTCGGCAATTGATTCAATACTCCGGGAATTATTAGTTGTTATTTTGTTTTTCATTTTTGTGCAAAAAGTCTATCTTTGAGAGATCGCAAGGCCTCTGAATATTGACGCGCCGGGATCCTTAAAGCTCCCGACCAATACTCACCGGCAAACTGTTCACAAAGGGATTTGTTGGCAAAAACGAACCAGAAGAAGCTTTTTTCTTTTTGAAGCCTAAGTAGTTTTAGTGAAGAACATACCAATGCTCCTGCCTCACCAAGATCTTTCGTCGCATACTCTCCATTTTCTTTACTCTGCATAGTAAAGCTATTGTGAGTTAAACTACCAGGGATACCAATAAAATAAGAAGAAGAAAATTAGCCTTAAAATTCGTAGTAATTCGGGGATAGCCGGGGATAATTTCTACACCCTGACGATTTCACAATCAATAACATACCCGTTCTTAGTATTTTTAATTAAGCCCTTACCCAACTTCCCAGTTATCGGCTTGATCTTATCCCTTGCACGTTGCTTTTCATCTGCACCTTCCGCTTCTTCTCTGGGGTCGTTCAACAGTTTTATTAACTCGGTAGTATCCACGGGCTTTTTATGGTTATCTTCGAGAAACATCAACACTTTATATTCGCTTGTGTTAGGTTTGAAATGACCGGAACCCAGTTTCCCCTCAGGCGATAGGTATTCGAAGTAAAACTGACCAGTCTTAATTGTCAGTTTGGGTTCACCTTTAACAATTTTGTTTAGGTCAAGATATTCGTGCCTTTTGATGTAGTCGCTATCGTTTCCCATTTTCATATCCATCTCATTTAACCGAGCAAATTATACCAGACTGATGTATAATTTTGTATAAGTTTATGCCCAAAAAATTGAGACTACTTCGAATAAGAGAAGTAGCTGAAATTCTTAATGTTAATCCAGAGACGCTACGCCGTTGGGATCGCAATGGTAGCTTCAAAGCAATTCGAGTTGGGAAACGTGGTCACCGAATGTATGACGAGAGACAGATACAAAAACAGCTCTCAAAACATAAATGAAAACGACATTACCTAAGGATATCAAAACTCAAATAGCAGAACTTCTCGAAGATGATTTCAGACAAATGATTCTCATTCCGATCATAGACGCCTCCGGTGCCTACAAAGTGTTGGACTGGCACGGTAGAGGAGAAAAGGGCAAAGACGTCTATTTTGCATACCGAAATATGTTTGGCGAGCTAAAGCATTGCTGCATTTTTGCTAAGGTGGGCACAATAACAAAAAGCGGTAGAAATGACATCAGAAAAATGAAGGAGGCAATGGAAGAGGCGTTATTTGCAGAATTTGACTCGCCAGTCGACAATTCGCCCCAAGCAAGAATAGAAGAGTTTTATTTTGCGACAAATGGGGCTGTAAACGATGACGCCCGTACATACATATCCGATCTTTTCAAAGCCAACAGGTTTCCCAACTTTAAGATATACGATATTGATTGGGTAGTTGATGTGGTGAGAAGGCTTATACGGGATTTTGCGCCGCGGGTAGATAAGGAATACATATTTGGCTGTAACACATTCTCATCATTCTGCGGGAAAGTTAAAACTGTTAATGACGGAATAAAAATATGACAATAGCTGGCAGACACGTACAAAAAGGCATAGCTTCCCAGAATTGGGCAGCTATGGCAATATTTTTGCAATATGTAGGGCAGACCGACTTCCGTTTTATAGGACTCGAAGGAGAAAAACTGGAGGATTTTCACCTGGTATTTGCTGATGGAAAGAAAATTATAGGTGAATCAAAATCTTACACAATCAGCTTTCCTGAAATAAAAGGAATTCTTAAAACAATAATTGCTCACGGGCAGGTAACCAAACAAGATGAGATTTTGATTGCCTGTACCAAGGTAGATAAAAATCTTAATACTTTTATAGATCACCTGTCGTATTACGATTCCGAAACGAAAGAGAAAATCGCATCGCAAAAGAATATTGACAGTGACGTGCTTGAGTTGATGAAACAAGTACGTTTTTGGGAAATATCTCAAGAAATGGCTAAAAAAATATCGGAGAGGTTGTTTGCGAGGATTTTTAATATGTGGATTCCTAATCATAGGGTGTCCGAGGTTGTCAGAGAATTTTATGAAAGCGAAATTGAACAAGGATCACAAAACGGAAGTAAGTTATCCCGAAGTGACTTTTTTAAAAAGATAGAGACTAAAAAGAACTTAATCTACAAAGACGAAGGATATGACAAGAAAAAGGTTGAGAAGGAAAAGGAACTCGAAAAGTTACTTACTGAATTGGAAAACCCATCGAGCCCACAATGGGCACCTAACCGCTTAATAATAATTTCTGATAATCCAGATGAACACTATTGGATTTTAAAACTATTAGAAGCTAAAAAGGAGTTAAATTTAGAACATTGGGATAGATTATTTAGGATGAGTTTTCAAAGTGCTTTTGTATTGGAAGTATTTACAATATTTAAAAAACCTGAAAATATTTCTCTCCGAGAAAATCAGGATTACTTTATAACTACAGCACCAGATTTGATAGAGCAAAACTCAAACTTTTTTAGAGAGGATTTTATACATACCGATATAGCGGAAATATGCAAGATAGTACTTGAATCTACTCGAAAGCACGATGAAGCAATTTTCGAGATTGTAAAAAATGCTCTTTGAACCCAGTATTAGCAGGCATTTTTATAAAAAAAAGTAATGGACAAGATTACACATATGAGTGGGAAAAGATAAGTGAACTTTTATTGCAGCTATACGAAAGCACAAAACTAAAAGCCCTTAGAGAAAAAATTGTCGACTATATATTTTCCAAGTTTAATCTTATTGAAGATGAGTGGAAATTTTGGCACTACACCCCTCCTTCAATATTTAAAATCATCCTTTTGCACTTTAAATCATCTCCTAAAGATAGTATTTCAAAACTTGTTCCTATATTTTCGAATCAGTTTAATCAATTCTATAAACAATTTGGGAAGCAACTTGAATTCAAAGGGTGGGAACATATGGGAAGCGGAATAAGTCAATCTGGTAGTGAATTTTCAATTCAGGATAGATATTTTGTTGGTTATATCTTGAAACCATTGATTCTGGGGTTTTATGAAGAAGATAAAGATGTTTGCTGGAAGTTTTTAGCGGATCATTATATTGCTCCCAAAATAGATGATGTTAGTATCAATAAGCCTGACTTTATGAACAGAGCTTCTCTTCCAGTCGTTTTTAGGGAGTATAAAGATGGGATACACACCAACGAAGCGTATGAAGTATTAAGCAATTTTGTACGGATGCGAAAGGGCATCCCCTGGAAAGCCGACCTTGTTTTTCAAGAACTGCGTGGTGACTATTCAGATGACCAAAAATGGGCAGTGGTAAAAGTGAGCTTAGAAGAGTTCAACAATTTACCAGTTAATGTTTTCGTAGAACAAATAGTAGCAGATTTAGCAAAAAAAGAGCATAAAGAAGCGTTAAAAACTATTGCAAGCTGGGTTGGAAACCCCGAATACAATCGTAGGCAATCCATCGGTTCATTTAGTGTAATGGAAAATATCGCAAAATTACTCGATAACCCCAAAACTTTTGATGATGGAGTGGTCATATACACGAATTACATTACAAGTGAAGAGTTTGTTAAAAAAGTTAACGATTGGAATACGTGGGATGTTGCAAAAATATTAGCAAAGATCATAACTCTGAAGCCAGACGCGGGTGTTAAGCTTCTTAAGACTGTAATAAGTTCCAAAGTACTTACTGAGAATCAGCAAACACTTATATGTAGTTCTGTTAACAATTTAACAACAGACAATAAGCAATTATTAGATAAGGTTTATCAAGAATTTGTTTTACCCTTACTTCAAGAGCAGGACTATGACATTGTAAAAATTGAAAAGAGAATTACTAATAGGCACTCTCGTGAGCAACTGGTTCAGTTTGCAGAAAAGTTAGCGGAGTCTACATTGTGGAATGAAGCTTTCTCTATCATAAAGATTTTTATTGACGACTCTGATCCCATACTTGGAAATTATCCAGAAGATGAAAAGGGTGACTTCAACGAGCACGAAAAAGTTATTGCCGGTGAGGATAGTTTTACAATAAGAACTGTTCGGGGTTGGTGTGCTTGGGTGCTGCAAAAGCTCTTTATACCAAAAGATTTTTCGAGAATTAGTGAGACCAGAAAGATTATTGAACAAGCACTGCCTTTACTTGAAAAGCTTATAAATGATCCTAATTATTATGTGCGGATACAGGCGACTGTGCCTCTTAGTGCCTTAGCGAGAAATCGGAATACAGTGCTTCCTGAAAATCCAAAAGAAAGATTTATTTCTTTGGAAGTAGCTGCGAAAACCAAAAGTTTAGCTTTCAAAATGTTAAAGGATCCTACAAATCACAAATTACCTTCTGTTATGAAACACTTAGCAATGACTTTTACCTATGTAAGAAGCTTGACTCAAGAAGAAGCGTGGGAAGTGCTTCAGACATTCTTGAAGGATGAGTATCCAAAGAAAAAAAGAGAGAGAGGCCACGAATCACACATTGCTGATGTTCTCAGCGAAGCAGCACCTTTATATATATTCTTTGCCTTTTATCGAGCAGAGGCATTTAAAAACTGGCCCAAAGAGTGGGAAGATTTGGGTAAATTTGACGACAAACCTTTTAAGGAGCTTCTTAGATCGATGTTAAGAAACAGTAACGCAGAGATTAGACGAGTTTTTACTTGGCAATTAGCTCGTCTTCCAAATGAAGTTAAGGATAAACCTGAATTTGAATCAACACTAAATTTAGCAGCTGATTATCTTATGCTTTCGACTCAAAAATACGACCATAGCACCTTTGAAAACATATACCGTTTTATTGAAGATTACATAGATAAAGATAATTATTTTGATATCTGTTTTAGACTATGGACAGCCTGTATAAAGACAGAGAAAAAAATATTTTGAGGACAACTTCACGAAAGATAAACTTCAAGAAATGTACTGGTGGCCATTTTTTTATAATGGAAAAATACTACTTAGAATTTTAGACAGAAAGGGTTTAGCAGAATTCTTAAAATGGCTTGGGGTTTTGGTCGATTATCCCATAGAGCTTTATTTAGCAAATGACTTGGACAATGTGGTAGATCGCTTAGTTACAATTAAATCCGAACAGTCAAAGGTGGAAAAGTTATTTAGTAAGCTAATTGAAAGGAACTCTAAATATTACGAGTATAAACAAAAGTGGCTGAGACAAGTTACAAAAAAATAGTATTATTCAGAGCCGGTTAGCGCTGGTAGTGCTTTCGGCGAACCACCGGCCAAGAGTTTCTTGATTTCATACCAACGCTGGCGCAGTTCTCCGATATAACCGACATTCTCAAAAGCCCTAAAGATTTCCTCAAATCCGGGCAATATACTGTCCTTAGGCGCGGGGAGCATTCGAGACTAAGTTCGAACCTTCTCTGCTACAATATCTTCATGAAAATCACCTTGTATATGGCGATATCTATAGATGGCTTCATTGCAAAAAGCAATGGTGATTCAGATTGGGTTTCAGAAACTGATGCTGATTTGTTTGAAAAGAGTATCCACAATGCTGGCTGTATTATCCTTGGGCATAGAACCTATAAACAATATCTTCATGATCTGTATCCTATTGAAGGAGTAACAAATATTGTTTTAGCATCACATCCTCAGAACTCCGAATTCAAAAATGTATTCTTTGCGCAGTCTCCTCAAGAAGCAATCCATATTGCAAATAGCCAAGGACATACTGAGGCTCTTCTTATTGGTGGTGGCAGAACAAATGCTGCCTTTCTTAATGAAAATCTTATTGATGCAATTATTCTTTCTGTACATCCTCTAATACTTCAAGATGGAATTAGACTTTTCGAGGGAAATGAAAATATGGTGCCACTCGAACAAACTATGATGAAAGAAATAGGTGATGGGCTTGTGCACTTGTATTACAATGTGAAGAAATAAGTCCGAACTTGGTCCACTCGCTGGAGCATCCATCCTAATGCTACAGAGAGCATTTCCAATAGTTAACAAGGGCGACTTTGATTACTACAAATGGGAAAATAAGTTGCTCAATACAGAAGTAGAGATAGAGGAATATTGTTCTTGGAAGTATAATCCCTATATGAAAACAGCTGTCATAACAGGTGCTTCAACAGGCATCGGAAGAGCTATAGCTTATAGGCTCGCTGAGGATGGTTTTCATACCATTTTGGTAGCCCGCTCCGAAGGGGGGCTAAGCAAAACCAAAGCACTTATTCAATCGGCCGGCGGCTCATCTGAAGTCATAAGTGCTGACCTGAGCACTATTGAAACAATCGATGATCTTGTTAGAAAAATCCAGATCTCCCATCAACAAGTTGACGTTCTTGTAAACGTCGCAGGCATTTGGCATGGCAAGGATATTGTTTTTGCTGATACGCAGTTCCAAGACTTTGATAAGAAAACTATCATAGACACAATACATGTCGGAACACTTGCTCCTCTTCTTCTTGTTCATGGACTGGTTCCTTCTATGCCTTCTAGGAGCAAGATTGTCAACATCTCCGGCACTTTTTCAAGCGGAGCAAAGGGCTGGCTTCCATATTATGTATCAAAGAGAGCCATCGAAGACTTAACTGTCGGCCTAGCTGAAGAACTTATGGAAAAAAGATATTCAGGTCAACTGTATATCACCATCAGATGTCGCAACAGAAGCGTACAAAAAGTACTTTCCAGAATATAGCGAGGATGCATTACTGCCAGAAGAGGTCGCTGATCAGGTAGCACTTCTTTGTTTATCAAGCAGTGATAACGTTACAGGTAAGGTATTTGTCGTTAGGAAAGGCAGGAAACCCGAAGTAGGCTTTCATAGTTGAAGTAAGACTCTGATCAACCTGATATTTTCTCTACGAAAGTGTCCATCTAGTGGAACACTTAGACACGCTCAGCGCAAGCATAAAAACCCTTCCGTGGCGGGGCTTTTTGGTACTATGTGGGTGTTGAATGTACCGAGGTTCCTGCTTATCTAACCCGCATGCCGTCTACGGCTTTGCAGGGCACGGCCGGGGGTTACCTCCTCTGCGGGGTGGTGGTCGTACCATCTAGTACAATCCAGGGATTGCCTCCTCCTTGTTTTCGTGGACACCTCGATCGGGAAACCGTAAGTCGATCCGCTTCAGACCCGATGCAAAAACCAGAATTGGAGAATGTGTTGCCATGATGATGGTAGCCTTAGGGGCCATGGCCCTTATCCTATCTTTTAACTCCCTTACTTTCCAGACATCGAGGCCTTTTTTCTGGCTCATCAAGTAAAAGTATGCCTTCAAAATCTGCAAGTCCGAGTCTTTCAGAGATCCCTATGAAAAATAGATCTTGAAACTGGCCAGTTGACATACTATCAACGTGCTGCTTGGACATGAGATTAGTGATTGGATTGTCATCCCCGTCTAAGATTCTTTGCCGTCTACCATGTTCTAGGTAATTTTGAGCTAGTTGTGCCAAATTTGAGATATTGTATCGAAGCTCTCCCACTTCTCTCTGTAGATGTCCCTCTAATATCTAGAGCTCGAGCAAGACTTTGTGCAATATGACTTATGCTCCCATTAAAAGGTTCCTTCGCCTCAAGACTTGCTGCGACGATCTTGTGAGGATGTTGTGGCTCGACATCATAGTAATATGCTGCAAGTCTCAAAGCTTGTAGTAAAGTTGACTTTCCTGATCCATTCTCCCCGACGAGGACAACCATGTCGCCCTTGGCGATCTCTAAGTCACCTAATTCGAGAATAGCTTTGGGGATTCTTTTTTTTTTCATCTTCTGAAAGGAGACGCGTGTCAATGGTGATAGCATAACTTTCAGATGGTAGCTCTTCTCGAAGTCTCCTCTCAAGCACTCTATCGTCACATATAGCATACTTTGTTACTTTATCGCTCACAGCAACATCACCACTATCTAGTAGATTGAGCAACTCATGCACGTGCTGATCGCCCAAATAGGTACGTGTATATTCAATTAGCCGATCTACAGCTACTTTGTCAACGGTCCCACTATCATTAACAACTGTCACTCTATGGCGCCCATCTGAGAGTTCTATATCGTCCACATAAAGCATTCCTTCACCTGGGCCACTATTGTATTCATAACTGTGAACGTCTGCCACATGATAGCCTAATTCGCGCCTTAATAATATTAGAGCATCATGATACTCTTGTTCGAGATCACCATCATGCGACCTACTACTACCAAGAGTGAGCCTGCTCATGTTTGTAGCTGGGCTAGGGCTTTTTCTGAGAATATCTGCAAGAGCAGCTGCGAAATCTCTGTCTAACTCATACACCACTTTACTCTCTAATTCACGGATAGACAGAGGGCCTAGCCTTGCGATCGCCTTTAAATCAGCAGCCATTGTTGGATCAGTCACCCAGTCATGTTTTGGCTCAGTGGGATAGAAGCTCTTCCATAATCTAATGAATTGTCCATACTCATCCAGCAACTGAACATTTTGCTCCAAAAATATTCCTGTATCTACATCTACGTCCATAGCAAGGATTGTATCCCTGATTAGCTAAAAGGGCAATAATGGAAAGACCGTGTCTGGTCCAGCCTTTAGTGATATGTATTATTTGCAATAGTCGCTTGTCTTGCCACTTTGTGGATCAGCAGAGGGAAGCGCAGATACTTTAGCCCTATCCTCTGGTGATATCCAGTCAAACCAACAGACAGCATGTCGGTAGGTCTCTGAATTGTAATATGTAGCCCAATTAGGATCTTCTAGATGGGCCGTAGCCCAGTTAGGGTCTTTTGATACTTCGTTTTGCTTCCTGTAGTCATAGACTCCCCAGTCAAGAAATGTGTTATATCCACCATCTACCCCTTGGCCACCCTTAGTTAACCCTACAGCGGTGGCGATTACTTCTCCTTGTCTGATCTCAACAGGAGGGTATACCTGGGTCGTCCTGGAGTCTAGTGTCTTTGGGAGAGGAAACTTATCAGCTATCTGCTGAAATCTCGGGGAAAGAACGAGGAGGTGTCCAAGACGATAGCGTATCCCACATGGATGCTCAAAGTCAAACGTATATTGTACCTCTCCATTTACAGGGTATCGCGCACCTGCGATTATCCGAGCATCATATGGGGCATAAACAGTGATCTCGTTTGGTTTAGATCCATCAAATCGAAATCCGCCATGGGCTTTGAATTCTCCTCCCCTTATTTGTCCGGGGTAGAGGATAGATGTTGCCTTCTCTATGTCAATCGGGAGTCGAAAAACAAATGGACTTGGGCAGGGTTCGCTGTCTGTAAGACTACCGAACTTGTCATCATACTGGCGATTTTGAGGCCTTAGTTTTGATAAAAAAAATATCCCAAGCAATACAATTGCTACTCCAATAACGATGATCAGTGATATGTATCGTTTTGTTTTTGTAGGATTTTTGGTCATGCCCATATCTCATTTCCCACTAATACGTGATAACTATCCGTGGTCATATCTTCTTTGAGAAATTTTATCTGAAAGGTGGGTGTAGATATATCATAAGATGTCCTAGAGCTGAGCCCCTAACACTGATACTCTTGCAGAAAGGAGACAAAGAGTAGGTGAAGTCCTTGGTGTTATATGCTAGTGTTTGCAACAGGGCCCTACGTGATAACCCTCGGTAATGCAGGGGGTGTTGTCCCACTCCTTAGTGATAGTCTGGTATTGATTGTGTTTATATATATCTTATAGCATAGCGAGGCATCCTACGCTGTCAAAAATGAGAGAATCATGAGACGGGTAACAAGGGTGAGGGAAAGTCAATTTAGCAGTTTTTGGCTAGCCTTCGAAGTTACGATGAGGATGATTTTTGTACATAACTATTTTGATGGAATTGATTGGGGGGATCTCTCGCTAAAGGACGGCATGTTATTCATGGTCAGGTAGGCGTGATAATGCTAATGATCGATCATCTCAAGCTCCTAGTACAAGAGCCTCGCAACTGACTAAAAGTCGAGAGCTGTGTGGCACAACACCGTTAGTCGACCCCTTTTTGTTCTGTGCAGTATGGGGTCATGTGCCTATGTTCCTGCTTATCTAACTCCGGGGGTTACTTCTATCTTTGACCGAGCGGGGGGTCATCCCTACCAGCATTCTTAGTGCAGGCTCTTGAACAACAGCATGTTCATAGCCATAGACGATAAAAGTACTTTTCCCCCTTTCCCACAGGTTGGCAATATATCTGACAGCTGATTCATCTCTCAGCCTCGCTACGATTCCTGCTATTAGGTTGATCGGATTGTCTGTCCGGGCAGGGTCAGATAGATCATTGAAATAGTTGCCATCCCTTAGATCTAATTCTCTTTGAAACAATTCTTGATGTACCTTGGCAATAGTCTCATATGAAAAGTCTAATTGTCCAAACTCATCTATACCATCAAACCTACGTAAATAAGCTTGCACAAATGTACTCCACTCAATCGGACGTTTGTATTGGTGCCATTGAGGAATCATTCTCATTAGATAGTAGTAGGCTATGTGATCATGCGAAAATCCGACCTCTCGAAGGCGTTTTTAGCTCATCTTGTGCTTTTGGCTCAGGTGAGAAGACTGGGATTCTTGAACGAAATGCCAAATTCCACATAAACCCTTTCTCTCCGTGATTACCGATGGCAAGTCTAGGATCAGGGACAATTGGGCGGACCCCAGGTCCGCCGCCTTAGATTACTACATAACAATTTTTTCCTCTAGTCTTCACTTTGAACTCATTCCATCGTACCGTTAGCTCCTCAAACATGGGGTCTTGCGGGTCATACGAATGAGGACTTCCAAAATAATCAATATAGTGCTTTCCCTTGCTGAGTGAGAAAAAGTATGGATCTGGGATATCTTTTGGTATTTCAGAGTAGGGGAGTAAGTAACCTTCTGGAGAACTCCTTGGTCTTAGCTGATCATGACTGTCACCTTCCATCTCGAGTATCTTAGCATAAATCGAGTGGGCTATCACCACGACACAGTTATCTATCGTATCTTTCGATACGGCTGATAGACTTGCATGGAGACTATCATCTCTACAGATGATAAAAGTATGCCGCTGAGTTCTCTTTCTCGCCGGTGGCCCCTTCATTTGCTATCATTACCCTATGGCAACGATAGGACCGCAGGTCAACTACGATCAAGATGTTAAGGCACCTAGTATTAATAGTCGGACTACGTTTGTAAGAAAGGTGGTGAATATAGTATGGCGAAATATGTAGATGGATTTGTACTCGTGGTACCAAAAGACAAGGTTGAGGAATACACAAAGATGGCAGAGGATGGGCGTGATAGCTGGATGAAGTTTGGCGCTCTCGATTACTACGAATGCCGAGGTGATGATCTCGTCCCACCGGAAATGGGGGGAGAAAAGGCACGTTCATTTATAGAGATGGCCGGAGCAGCACCTGATGAAACTGTGTGGTTTTCTTTCATAGTCTTCAGATCCAAGGAGCACCGAGATGAGGTCAATGCAAAAGTCATGGAAGAGATGGAAGAGCAGTCAGAGAAGTATAAAGACTTCATTGTGCCATTTGATATGAAGCGGATGGCCTATGGCGGTTTTCGAGTAGAGGTTGAGGGGGCACGGAGCAAGTAGGTTTTTACAACAGGACGAGGAGCCTTGATATCGAGGTTCTTGCTCAATTGCTCTGGTAGGTATTTATTGTTTACGCTTTTTCTCTGCCTTGTACCCTAGCTCGTTAATAGCCTTCACAATATCCTCAGCTTTGATGACAGCCTCGTCATATTCTACTTTGCATTCTTGCTGTACATAGTTAGTCTGAGCTGATTGGACTCCATCTACCTCATCCTCTAGCTTTCCGTCTATCATGATAGGGCAGCTCACACAATGCATCCCCTGGATCTTGAGTGTAATCTTCTTCATGTTAGATCACATTGATAACACCTCTATACATTCCCATACTACACATGAACTCTATCTGTTGGGGTTGTGTCGGCGCTGTAAATTGGACTTGGTCCTTTGTTCCGACTGCTACCGTCCGCTGAATGCCTAACTTAGGAATAGTAAAAGCCTGTATACAACCGCTACCGGAGACATTAGATAGGTTGAGAGTTACCTGTGAGCCAGCTTTTACAGTGATACTCTGGGGTGAATATGCTGTCTGTGTAAATTCGATGGTCGCCTCTGATACTGGTGTTTCCTTAGCTCTTTGCAGGGTCTGGGGGGCTGGGCCCATTTGAATTCCTGACAACGCCAAGACATTTATCAGATTGAATAGTGCAAGCACTATGAGCGTGATTGCGGCCAATTTCATAAAGGTCTGATGCATTGTCTCACTCAGCTTTGTTGTAAAGTAACCGAGGATAAAGAACAGAGGCGATGTCCCGAGCACAAAGGCAAATAGTATCATTGCTCCGAGAAATGGATCTGCAGAGCCGATAGATAGAGCCATCATAGCCTGTGTGGTACCACACGGTATAAATACTGTTAGAGCCCCCAGTAGCGCCGGGGCAAATATACTCTTACTCTTCGATTGATTTCTCAGTAGCTTTGCGACAAATCGGGGTGGTTGGATAGTGAAGTATCGAAACACAGGATGGACCTCTAAGATATTTAGTGCTGTCCCGATCATAAAAAGAGCTACGAGGAATTGCATCACTACTTGGATTGCTAGAGAAATCTGAAAGAGAGACCCAAACCAACCAAGCAAAAACCCAAGCAATGTATAGGCTGCCAGCTTCGCCCCTAAAAAGGCAAGAATCGGCACGGCACCGCTCGTGTGTGCAGTCTTTGATTTGAGCTTTTCTTCTTCATTTTGCGCTATTGTGGCTGCTAAAAGCCCTCCCTGTACTGCTAGACACGAGAGCCCTCCAGTAAATAGTCCGGTTAGAAATATCGTCCATATGTTTATCATAGCGTGTGTCTTTTTAATAATAACGAATTAGAGACTACAGAGAGTGACGAAAGTGTCATCGCCGCTGAGGCCAATATGGGACTGAGTAGGTACCCCCAGATAGGGTACAAGGCCCCCATTGCTACAGGGATGAGGAGGACATTGTAGCCAAATGCCCAAAACAGATTGAGTTTTATTGTGCGCATAGTCTTACGCGAAAGCTGGACAGCCTGCGCTACTTTCTGCAGATCAGTACTGATGAGGGTGATATTTGCAGTCTCCATAGCAATATCTGTCCCTGACCCCATCGCGATGCCCACATCTGCTGTTGCTAGTGCCGGGGCATCATTGATACCATCCCCGACCATAGCCACTACTTTCCCTTCTCCTTGCAACGTCCGGACTGCAGCTTCTTTCTGGTGTGGTAGTACCTCAGCTAACACCTTGGTGATACCTACTTGTCGTGCTATCGCATCAGCGGTTTGCTGATTATCCCCCTGTCATCATCGCTGTTTCTATCCCTGCTCTATGTAGTATTGAGATAGTTTTTTTGGCACTTGGTTTGATAGTATCAGCTACTGCGAGCAATCCCTTCACCTCACTATCATGGACTAGGATCATGACTGTTTTCCCTTGCTTTTCGAGGCGCTCGATCTTAGAAAGTATCTCACTATAGTCCACATTCTCTTTTGTCCCATCAGTCGTTTGTTGCCTAGCATAGCTTTATGTTTGCCTACTATTCCCTCCACTCCATAGCCTACCAAAGCTTTAAACCGGCTCACGGCATGAGGCTGTATCTTTTTACTCTCCGCTTTTTTGAGGATCGCATCTGCGAGTGAATGTTCGGAGCCTTTCTCAAGAGACATAGCTAGCTTTAAAACTGAATTTGCTGTGGCTTTGCCATTTGGGATGATATCAGTGACTGCTGGCTCCCCCCTAGTAAGTGTTCCTGTCTTATCAAATACGATTGTGTTGACTTTGTGTGCCAGCTCAAGACTATATGCGTCTTTTATCAAGATGCCATTTTCTGCGGCCTTGCCAGTCCCTACCATGACTGCTGTAGGAGTTGCCAGACCCATTGCGCAGGGACAAGCGATGATGAGTACTGAGATCATGCTGTAGAGGCCATACACAAATCCATTTGTCCCCCCAAATGTGAGCCAACCAAGCAGGGTAAGCACTGCTACGAAAAGGACAGAAGGCACAAAGTAGGATGAGACAACATCGGCCATACGCTGTATAGGTGCTTTCGAGCCTTGAGCCCTCTCTATAAGCTGAATAATAGTGGAAAGCATGGTATCTGCGCCTACTTTTGTAGCTTTCATGATAAATGACCCCGATTTATTTATTGTCGCTCCTATGACATGTGACCCTATCACTTTATCAGCAGGCATACTCTCCCCAGTAACCAGTGATTCATCTACCACAGATCCCCCCTCTACAATAACACCGTCTACTGGGACTTTTTCACCTGCACGTACCCGTATCAGATCACCTACCAATACCTCCTCAATAGGGATATCTACTTCCTTGCCGTCACGGATCACGCGTGCTGTTTTGGCCTGAAGTCCGATGAGCTTGCGGATAGCAGTCGAAGTGTGAGACTTTGCTCGTGCCTCGAGGTACTTACCCAGAGTAATGAGCCCGATTACAATGACCGTGATTTCATAGTATGTATGTTCCGTATCAATGTATTTTTGAAGCTGCAACTCAAATGCTGACAAGATGAAACTATAAAGATAGGCAACCAACGTCCCGATCCCCACGAGGGTATCCATGTCGGCACGCTTATACTTGATAAAACGTCCAATGCCGGCTAAGTATGGTCGCCCAACTACAAACATCATATACGTTGCCATAAGGGGCATGAGGTGATGTGAAAACTCCTTTGCGGGTAGGTTGAGTGGCAGCAAAAGATCTACTCCCATTATCGCAATGCTGAGGATGGTAAGAACTATGGACATGATCGTATCCTCTCTCAGTCCATTGCTTTCCATCTGGCTATGGCTATGAACATGTTCTGATATGGGCATCGTAGGTGCTACTAGTTCATAGCCAGTTCTACTTACAGCCTCGTGAAGATGAAGCTCGTTTACTTCAGCCGTACAGTCGACAGTTGCCTTATTTGTTGCAAGGTTGACTACGGCAGAGTTTACACCGGTCACACTTTTGAGCGCTTTTTCTACCACATAGACACACGAAGCGCAGTGCATTCCCTTGATGTCGTAAGTTTTTTTCATCTCTTCTTTCTAAATATATTCATGACTTCTTCCAGGGCCTCTTCACTTCTCCCCTCACGAATAGCATCTGCAGTGCAGGACTTGAGGTGTTGCTCAAGGATGACGCTATCAATCTCCTTGAGAGCTTTCTGGACTGCATCAGATTGGTGAAGAACATCGATGCAATAGGCATCATCTTCTACCATTGCCATGACCCTCTTCAAGTGGCCCTGCGCTATTTTGAGGCGGTGTAGTATACGTTCTTTGGTATCTTTTGGTCTGTATGTCATAGCGGATTTATACTTTAAGAAGGATATCCCCCCATTGGGGATATGCTAGCATATCTCTTTTATAGAAATCAAGATGTAGGTATAGAGCAGGTCTAGTATCTTTACTATTAAATTACAGCCTTTTACCGAGGTCTGATACTTAGTCTTTGTTCGTCCTCATTGCTTGACAATTCTATCGCGATCAATCACTATGACTGTAGTGTCAAGAACCAACAGCAAAAATAAAAAGAGTAGTAAAAGATCTGTAAGAAGGCTTATCTCAACATCTGCGGCTAAGTTCGCCTATCCACTTGTAGTGATAGTTTTAGCACTTACTGTCTTATCTGTGGCAGCCAGTATTTATACTACCCGAGATCTTACAGCCAACGCAAATGTCTTGGGTGAAGATGACCAAAGTGTGGAACAAAAGCAGGAGGAAGAGCAACAAAAGGAGGCTGAAAAGCAAGCTGAAGAAGCTCAAAAGGAAAGCGCCAAACAGGCTGAAGAACAACAAAAAGAATCTGACAAAACAGCTCAAACTGATGCTAGGGACAGCTCAGGTACCTCAAAGAGCTCAACTAAGTCAAAAACAGAAACTATCTCTCCGGACGGCCTTAAGGTGAAGATGGAGGTCGAAGACGCAAAACAAGAGACAGAGATTGAGACAGCAGATGGGCAGAAGATAAAGACCAAAGTAGGGGATGATGGCCTCACAAAGATCGAGATTGAAAATGGGGCAGTAAAGCTGAAGTACATCATCGTGAACGGCCAAATGATACTCAAAGCTGAAAATGAAGACGGGGAGGAAGTCGATGTGGCAGATGAAGATCTGGCAGAGCTAGAAAATGAACTAGGAGATGAATTAGAGGAAGACGATATACGACTCGTGCCTACTGCCGACCACCAACTGGCCCTCACCCAATATCAGATAGCTGCGCTGACTGATTTTCCGATATTAGTCAATTCTCAGACAAGGGAGCTAATTGTCACTACACCAGATGGGCAAAGGGTAGTCACAGTGCTTCCTGGGGAGGCAGTGCAAAATCTGCTTGCCACCGGCATAATCAACAGCATGGACACACCTCCGACTGGCATTACAGTCCAAGATCAACTCGATACTGTGACCGGTGTGGTAGATCTTATAGAACGAGAGGGGGAGATTGTGTATAAAATTAAGGGAAGGAAAACTCATCGTATACTAGGCCTGATACCTTTGACGACGCCAGTCACCGCATTCGTCTCTATTGATAGTGGGCTACCCGTTGCAAAGGAGCAGTCAGTTCTTACAGATGTTATAGACTTCCTTTCTCCATAATTAGCTGGTACTCATACTCACCGGCAGATTTCTTGAAACCCCATAGGGCTTAGTCAGCAGGGCATAGTCTAAGTCTGACATCTGTTCATGAGTCCAATAGGGTACAATAGGATGATGGGAAACACGCTGCACGGGTACTGCCAGAGTTGCCTGATGCCCTTTAAGAAAGATCCAAAAGGAGCGGGTCGTGAGCACGCCAAATATTGCTCATATTGTTATACCAATGGAAAACTCATGTATGAAGGCACAGATGTCAGGGAATTCAAACGTGCCATGATCAAGGCAATTGTAGCTCGAGGTGAAAGTAAAATAAAGGCCCACCTTTTTGCCTATATGGCTGGCTTTGCCCCTCGGTGGAGGAAAAAAGCATGATCCTTGATCTTGCCCTCATTGGGAGTACTTCACATCATGCATGTGCTGCCAAATAGTATTCAAGTCTAGTATCCAAGTTATCTGAGTTGAAAAAAGTGGGATTCCATGAGGGTCCTACTCATTTAACCTCGGCTCGCCTCGCAAAGCTACAGCCAAGCGGAGGGTACTTTATACTATGTAATATGAAAACTCACCAGATGAAGCTTAATGATAGGCCCTTTAGGGATATAAAGGCGGGGATCAAAACGGTAGAAATACGTCTTTATGATCAGAAGAGAAAGGCCATAGAGATTGGTGATCAGATTATGTTCAGCTGTGGGGATGAGAGTATCTCTGTTGTCGTGACAGGACTCTCAAGATTTGCGACTCTAGTCGAATTATTCTCCTCCCTCGGAGGTGTGGCTGCTGGGTGGCCTGCTTTGGATAGTCCGGTCAAAATGGCACAAGACATGAGGAAGTACTATACAGCGGAAGAAGAAGTAAAATATGGAGTGCTAGGCATACATTTCAAACGAATGTAACCTATTCAGTCTGTCATATGGTAAGCGGAAAGGCGCTCTGCCTCTGTATGGATTTCTTCGATGATACCGATGAGAGTAGAGGCAAATTCGTCAGTGGTTGGTGATCCTAAGAATTCAAAGTATTGCCACCCATCTTTATCATGCATTCCTGATTGCCAGAAGGGCTGTTCAATATCGTGGTTTCTACAGACGTTCTTCACAGCAGTCCAATAGACATCAGCATGATATGACTCAGAGGGTGTAAAAGAATAGCCATAGGTGTTATGGTGTGGTGTCGGTTCGACAAGACCTATATCGACGCGGACAAACTGACTTGTACCTTCTTTTGCTGGCTCTTCATCCATATACCCATGACTATAGTGAGACTGATACACATAGTCAAGTACAAAAAAAAGCTGACACGTGCCAGCTTTTGGGTATTTATCACATCCGAGAAAGCGACTCTTCGTAGGGTCGGTGTTCTTTCCTCCATTCTTGGTAAAGATGCACCACGGCCACGAGGATCGCAATCCCTGCATAGGTACGAGTAGTCCGATCATCAATCACGAGTCGCAGTAGGGCGTCTAGTGCCTTCCCTCCATCCAGTACAAATATGGGGATCATGTTAAGACGAGCGAGACGGATGTTCATGACCGCCACGTACTGAGCCGAATTCTCAAATAGGCTCTCGCCAAAGATCTTGACGATCATCACCGCGATGAACGCGATGATAACATTGGTAGCCGGGCCTGCCAATGCGATGGCTCCCTGGACAAAGGGGGTCATGGTCAAGAAGGACTGATCGTGAGCGACGTATGCTCCCCAATAGGTGAGCGCTGCATGATCAATGTCTTGTCCTAGCAGCGTAGCCACCAGGCCATGCCCAAACTCGTGCAGCACGATGGATCCTACTACTACTATGACTACGATGATACAAGTCCCGGCGTAGAGATAGTTCGCCACGCCAAGGTGATGCTTCCTGATATAGATCATACTATCGAGCCAAAACACGAGCATCATGAGCAGGCTTGTGAGAGTGATCTCGACAGGCACATTCATCACGGTTCCATGGATGCTCGTGGGAAGGTCAAACAGCCCCAGTAGTAGTCTAGAGACCAACACGAGGCCAAACATGATGGCGGTAAACGCTAGGATCCGCCGGTCAAATGGAGTTTTCACCGACGCAGACTTCGTCGTGGTTATGGCACCCCTCCTTTAGTGGTGTTTTGCAAAAGTGCTGGTGGTCGCAGTACTAGGACTCGGTAGTCCCTTCCAACCACAACATAGCTCATAGTATATCATGAAAGTAACGCGATTTCAATGCGGTCATAGTTCAAAACTTCCCATTTGGTAAAATGGTCACCATGAAGACACCAAAGTTACAGAGTCCGCCTATCCGATTTAAAGCAACAATCGAAAAGGTGGGTGATTGGAGCATCATTGAGCTACCTACCGAAGCGAGTCTGCAGCTCCCATCACGAGGACTTGTAATGGTGGAGGGCACTATCGATGGCCGACCTTTCCAATCTCCTCTGGAGCCTGATGGCAAGAAGGGCCATTGGCTTAGGGTCGAAAAGTCTATGACAGATGCTACTGTAGGTGACTCAGTCAGCCTTGAGATCCGCCCCTCCAGTGAGTGGCCGGAGCCCAGCATCCCCGACGATCTACAAGCTGCCCTTTCTCATGCCCCACCTGAATATGCCGTGTGGAAGGCCAGCACCACGATAGCCCGATGGGACTGGATCCGTTGGATCAGAGCGACCAATAACCCAGAGACACGCAAAAAGCGGATCGAAGTAGCGCTTTCGAAGATGAGAGGGGGAAGTCGCCGACCATGCTGTTTTGATCGCGCCTCATGTACTCAGCCAGATGTCTCCAAGAGTGGCGTTCTCCTGACACGTATCTGACCAGCATTCATCCTAACGACCTAACCTAAGGCCCTGTTATACCTATCCAAAATCAGATTTGATATAATACAGTTGTTCTTTCTAAAAAAGGAGAAATGTAATGACTAGTGTATACGGATTTGAGACTGAACACGAAAAGAGGGAGGCCGAGAGGCAAGCCAAAAAGGTTGAAGCAGAAAGGCTCGATGCCCTGGATACTGCAGCTAGAGAAAGGGCCAAGAAAACATTTTCTGGGGTCTGCGCGAAAGTAAACTTGGTACTCATGGATTTTCTCCAGGCTCGCGAGGTAATAGATGTTGTCGTATTTACTGAACCCTTTTCCCTGACATGTGTTGGTCGAGCTCGCGCGAATACGCCTAACTCTCAGAGAGTAGAGATCAGGGTCCATGTTCCCTTGGATAGGACTGAATGTCTGAACGTCCTTACTCCTTACAATTGGGCAAAGATATATAAGGAGGATCTTTCAGGCCTAGCCCAGGTACTGGCAAATGAATGTGAAATGCAAGTTTGCACAACCTTCTATCAGCGAGCGCAGGGGCCATTTGATGACATCCCCATCGTCTCAGGAGAGCAGTTTCTGAAGGCTTTTTTCCCGCGAAGAGTCTAGTTGATGATCCAGATACTAAGTGAGCATGAAGATATACATAGAAGGTTGAACCCAGTCTTTTTGTGCAGCTCTGCATGTTCCAAAGAGATAGTGGACATAGCTTTGTGGCATATATCCCATAGTTGATATTCCGACTTCGTATTGTTATACTTGTAATTAGAACTGGTCTTTGAATTGAAAAGAGGAGGTGGTGATGTCTCTTCCAGTTAGTCCGACAGCAGCCCTGAAGGCCTATGCGGCACGGATACCAGGCGAATATTTTGAAGCATTTAATGCATGTATTCATGGCTATATGGAAGGCCGGTCGTCGTATGTTCCGAAAAGTGAGATCCTATCGAGACTTGCTAATGCTGGATATAGTACACCTTGGTTTCAGCCGGTAGGGGGGGTCGCGAACATTTTGGAAGTGTACCGAGCCGAAGGTTGGCTAGTTGAGGTAGTAGATTTCGATGGGAGGACTTATTACCACTTTAAGATACCATGCGTAACTACTGATTATGTGAGCGAAAAAGATCTTCCAATGAAGAATAAGTTGGGATAGTTTGCCTGGCTAAGCTAAGTGCGAGCCAGGCTTTTTTGTGCCAAGTACGTCTTGATGCTATACTTCATCTATGAAAATTACTGTGGGGACTACCTCCGATCAGAAATTGGGCTATTTAGCCGAAGTTCTAGATGAGATCGGGATCAAGGCACAGCTACTGCCGACTGAGGTATCGAGCGATGTATCTGATCAACCACTTACCTATGAAGAAACTGAGCGTGGGTCAGCAAATAGAGCAGAAGCAGCGCTAAAGCATCATCCTGGGGCAGACATCGCCATAGGTATTGAGGTTGGTTATCACCCAAGCGATAACAGAGACTATGAAATGTTCTGCATTGCCACTATTATCCATCATGATAAATCTAAGTGGACCTGTTCCTCTAGCAGATTTTTACTCCCACTCTATCACCAAGATATCCTCAAGCAAGACAAGCCTCTCGGAGAGTATGTTTGCCATTACATGCAAGATAGTGTTGATCCTGCGACAGCATACATTAGAGAGCTCGTCAGAGGTCGTAAGCCTCTTATCTATGAAGCGGTGAGAAATGTGCTCCTCCAATATCTACTGAAGGATCCTGTGTCTGACTCCAGGCCAATTATCATCTTCACCAGTGGTTACTTTGACCCTCTTCATATTGGACATATTGAACTATTTGAAAGGGCGAGGGCGCTAGGTGACAAGCTGATTGTTGCCGTGAACAATGATACACAGACTTTTATGAAAAAAGGAATGGTTTTTATGCCAGCTGAGGAAAAGGTGAGGCTAATTCGAGCAATCAAGTGGGTGGACGAAGTTGTCATCAGCATAGACAAAGACTCCACTCAGTGTGAGACGTTGCGACTGATAAAGCCTGATGTATTCGCAAAAGGAGGTGATCGGTATTCATATGAGATCCCTGAGTCTTCTGTATGTCAGGAGCTTGGTATCAAGATCATAGATGGTCTTGGTGATAAGATACAGTCCTCCTCACAGTTGATAGCCAAAGCTAAAGAGACTGATCCCGTACACAATAGACTTGATAGATAGTACAATATCTCGTATGGCTGAGCTCAAAACTAAACGTACTACACAAGATCCCTACGAGTATCTCAAAACCATAGAACCGGAGGAAAAGCGTCAGGATTGCCTCACGTTAATAAAGCTTTTTGAGAAGGTGACAGGGCAGGATGCGGTCATGTGGGGTACTAGTATAGTCGGCTTTGGGATGTATCACTACAAGTCAGAGAGGAGTAGGCAAGAGGGTGACTGGCCATTGGCTGCTTTTGCCCCTCGTGTGCAGAACTTGACACTCTACAGCATGATGGGCAATGAGGACAGTAAAGATCTTTTCGAAAAACTCGGTAAATACAAGGTCAGTGGGAGTTGTCTTCATATCAAGCGACTCTCTGATGTGGACCTAGAGGTACTAGAGCAGATTATCAAACGATCTTATGACCATTCCAAAAAGACTCTCCTATAGCTTGCAAATCACAAGAAGAGTGAAATAATAGGGTATGACCAAAAATCCGATCATTAATGCCTTAAGTGCCACCGCCTATATCATCATCGTAGCTAATGTGATGTTTTATATCATGGATGGTGTAGAGGATACTATACTCATACCAATTTTCGTGTTATCTCTATTGACTCTTTCGGCCTTAGTCATGGGCTATGTTTTTTTCCTGCAGCCAGTACTTCTCTATCTCGAGGGTAATAAAAAGGATGCTGTAACACTTTTTGGGCAGTCAATTGGTGCATTTGCTACTATCACCCTAGTCATACTTGGTCTAGTTGCCTCAGGTGTACTTCGCTAGACCTACACTATCTCTATAGGTTCTGCTATAATACCTGCACGTTTCCGTGCACAAGCCAGTATTAAACAGGAGAAAAAGATGTCAAGCAAGTATGGGTTTCTGACTCAACGGGAGGTTGAAGAAGTACGCCGCAGGGCTATGCAGCAAGATGCTAGAAAAAGTACTAATGCCTACATGGCCAAAACTAAGTCTGCCAGAGATACGTTTGCTGCCGCACAGGCGGTCATAACAGACATATTAGGTGATCTGGCTAGGACTATGAAGCTGGGGGAGTATGATGTAATCGAGGAAGCATTTCGAGTAAGACTTCAGTATAGATCTTTGTTCACAGGGTACGTAAAGAGTCTTGTCCTTATTGGGATCCCGATCGAGACCCCAGACTTTCTGCTCCTTGCGGTACCTGATAGGCACGGAATAAGTGACATAAATATTGATGTCCTGTGTAAGGCTCTTGCCAATGCAACGGGGGTGAAGGTAAAACTCACATATGATCCAAAGTTTAGGGATTATGGCCCCAATTATTGGGTTGAGTCTCGGATAGTTGAAGGGATGGTTTTTTTTCGAAACTCTCCCATTGGATGTACTTGTAGTGAAGACTTTCCGACCCACTCCAAAGCGCTATGATCCAGAGCCCTGGAGATCGGGCGATACTGAGTTCTAAAGATGGGATACATCCCCGCCACGTCGGGGATTTTTTTATGTGTATGCCGAGGTTTTTACTTAAATCAACCCCGGGGGTTGGTATTATGTCAGCAGTTTCTTTCCTCACCAGGGAGGTGTGCTGAGTACACATAGTAGGAGTGGGGTGTCAAGATCCCACTTCGTCCTTCGATCCTTCGACATACTCAAGAATCAGGACTTCGGTAAGGATTTCAGTCTTGCCAAAGGCAGGGCTTCAAAAAAGCCACCATTATCACTGGTGGCTGTGTGAACTAGAGGAACTTGATGTTTCCTCCACGGGCATGTATGAAAAAAGAACTATACCTAGGCAGGCTGCTATTGTTGCTGCAATATGCAATACGTGCCACGGACCTAAAAGATCAAGAACAAAGTTAAGTGACCAGAGTCCGATCTGAGCATGCTTGATCTCCCTTGTAAACACCAGTTTACCTTTATTGACCTGACAATTCAGATAAGTAGAGAGAATAACGCTAATTATGATGACAGTCCCTGCCAGACCTCTGATAACCTCAATATCCATGGGCTACTCCTACTGAAAGGCTCTCAGTTGATTATACTACAATTATAGGATATTACATAACTTTGTTAGCTGTAGCACATGGGGATTCTATTTTTAGCTTTTCGCACACTGCATCGACTGCTACCTCGGCCATCTTGCGATAGATGGTAAATTTGCCTCCGATCATACTGATCAGGTTGTCCATGCCTTCCTCCTTATGGTCTATGAGTTTGAATGATCTACTCACCCCTCGTGCTGTTGAAGCAGTACTCCCTACAAGTGTGCGGACGCCAGAGTATGTGGTGCTGATCACTGTAGTCGCCATCGAAGGCACCATGACAGAGCCTTCTTTTATAAGCCTATCTATCTCCCATTGTTCGACGACATGGGTATTGATATCATCAGTCTTTACTGAAGTAGTACCCATGATGCTATGGTTGGCAGTAGGTACGAGGATGTCTCCATCTGAGGGAGGTCGGCACCTATTTAGCACAGCCGTGCTCAGCTTTTCCTCCGTCACGAGCATCGCCCCTTTGTCTGCCGTCATCTGTATATCGGCTCCCGCCAGAGCTCCGATCTGGCTGGCCCAGATACCAGAAGCATTGATGACCATATCACACTCTATAGTCTTCTCGCCACTCTCGTCCTTTACTACTACTGCCTCTATTCGGCTATCTTTTTTGAGAAATTTCACGACTTCATGATGCTCTAGAAATGTCGCTGGAGTTTGCGTTTTCTCGGCTGAGAGCTTATTGAGCTCGAGCATCTTTTTCCCATTTATATAGCCATCAGGGACGGAGAAAACTCTCTTGAGTGTAGGGTTTACCAGCGGCTCTTTTGCCAAAACCATATCCGGCGAGAGTTCTTCGGCTGGTATCCCCACTGCCTTACAGGCGAGGTAAAAGAGAGGGGCAAAGTTACAGTCCTCCTCTGTGATAGCGAGGAAGAGTCCTCCGGTTTCATGGATGGCAGATGGAGCAATCCTCTTCAGGATTATATTTTCCTCTATACACTCTCTAGCAGCATCTGCATCATTGGTGACGTAGCGGGCCCCACTGTGAAGTAGTCCATGAAAGTATCCGCTGGTGCCTGAGCCGATGGCTCCTTTGTCTACCACGATAGTCTTTATACCTCTCAAGGCAGCGTCACGGGCGATCCCCATCCCTGTCGCTCCAGCTCCGATGACGAGAAGTTGCGTTTTCATGGCGTTGCAACCATTGTATAAGAAGTGCGGTTGCTATGCCAGATCAACCATATAGACTTTCTCAAAGGCTCAGGTTTTTCTGACACAATCTTGCCGGTCAATGAGTTAGTTATGTGGCAATAGCACAATGTTTCGAGGTCCTGCTTGTTTAGCCACGCGGTTACTATTAGATTTGGCGAGGCGGGTACTTTACTGTAATATATGTCCTATAGCTTGAGTATTCTGAGTAAAATTGGTATAATCGTGGCAAGGTCTGCCAACTAGGAGGAAGCAAGTGATCGCAAGAAAGAGACCGCTCCGTACTCCTCGTCAGGCTCTGCGGTATTGGTACCCGAAGAGACTGACTCTTAAGGCCCATCCACGGGTACATGCATGGCTCTGGTGGAACTTTTAAGTAACAAGCAAAGGAGAGATATGCATGAGCCCAGGTGTAATGGATGAAGTCGTCTGGCCGAGTCCTCAGCTTCGCAATCTTGGAGATTGGGATCGTAACGTCCAGCTAGTGAAGTGGTTGCTTGATTTGACCAAAGTTGAAGAGTGGCAACGGCAAAAAGGTAGTGGTCCATATTGGAATTTCCCATACGTTTATCGCTACCAGGATACCGTAGTAGTCGAGTTTCTCCCTCATTGGGGCGTTTACAGCATCGGTGGTATCAATCTGGAAGTGCCGACAACTGTAGAAGAGCTCAGGGCAGCTCTTGACGCTGTCAAGATGCTGGTCGCAATAGGCTATCGTCAGAAGCGTAGCTAAGTACTTGGCTTTATATGCCCCGCCATGGCGGGGCCTTTTTTTATGCTTTATTAGCTCGCTGAGGACTCTTCTCGACACAACGCTTTACTATAGGGTAATATTTGATATAATACAACCAATCTTTCACAAAGGAGCTGGTGAGATGACAGAGAAGCAGATCTCTGACGCTGCGGCCCGTGGGGTTGCAGCTGGGCTGGTTCACATAGTCATGTTTGGAGTAGGATTCTTCCTGCTGTTTGTTTGGCTGGCTCATTGGCCTAAGGGCTTCTACAATAGCCTGATCGAGCCAATGAAGTGGTGGAAGAAGATCTTGACTGTAGCATTTATGCTAGTGTTTGGAACACTGACTCTAGGCATTATTAGCCTTCTGATCTACGCTCCCCTCGAGATATGGGGGGCATTTGGGTAAAGATCATGACCCCTCTCATCCGCGATCCACGGAGTGCTGAGGGGGCTTTTTTTTTGCTCTACAATTCCTATTGCATTGCTAAACTCATCATGTGCTGATACTCTACCTCCATGTCAAACAAAGAAGTACTCTATGCTACTAACAATCCCGGTAAAGTTGGTGAGGTATCAAAGTTTTTGGAACATCATGGTATCCGGGTCGTTTCTCCAAAGGATCTGGGCATTGATCTAGATGTTCCTGAGACAGGTTCTACCTTGGAGGAAAATGCGTATCTGAAAGTAAAAGCATTTATTGAGGTAAGTGGCGGTAGGATAGTCTTGTCAGATGATACGGGCCTTGAGATAGATGCTCTTGATGGGGCTCCTGGCATTCACGTCCGTCGCTGGAAAGATGGAGTGACTCGTATGAGTGACGAGGAGATCATCAAGTATTGTCTCGAGCAGATGAAATATGTTGCCGAAAGTCAGCGTACTGCCCAATTTCGTACGGTGATCGCGATGGCCCTACCCAGTGGTGAGATAGAGATGTTTGATGGTGTCCTCCGTGGCTTGATCCTAGAGAGTCCTCAAGATATCCGTATTGAGGGCTTTCCTTTCGCCTCACTTTTCGTAGTTCCAGAATGGAACATGCTCCTGGCTGAAGTAGAGAGAATGACTATTGAGGAAAAGAGGGGTAAACATAGCCATCGTGAAAGCGCGATCCAAAAGGTAGTCCCGCGACTCCAAGAATTATTGTAGTAATCATTTAACAATGAGTATATACGTCTCCCAGAGGTCACTGGATATAGCTGGGTAGCACTTATGCAGCGACACCTGATATAAACGAATGTATTGTCTGATAAGAGTGGCCCACTGCGCTATGGAACGAACTAACCAATCGCTAGAATGGCACCATATTGAAGCTGATTGGAGAAGACAAACGCATACTGGTCGAGCATGTGGGTCACGATCATTTCAATAAATAGAGACCTACAGAGTAGGAGATGGAATAGTAAATGCTATCTTTTTCTCTAGAGTATTGACACTCAAGATCCTATCATTTTCGTTGTATAGAGAGATGTTTCTACCCTCTTCCCTAAATGTGCTATCCTCTAAATACTGTCCAAATCGTATGTAGTCCTCTGCCGGTCTCGGTCCCAGACCACTATTAGCTATTAGATCTGTCGAAGATCCAGTTGTAAGATCAATCAGAGTAAATGAAGCAATGTCACCAAGCGTGTAGTCAGCTACGTCTGTATGTGGACCAAGTACTAAGTCACTAAATATTAGGGCGTAGCGTTCATCGCTAGAGACAAAGCCTATGTGTGGTGGAGCACCCCCCCGAATCTTCGTAACAAGATCGAATACCTTTACAGGAAATGAATCTTCCTCCAGTGTAAATACTGCTTCTTCGTTGAAAAGATAGCGCCTACCAGAGCGTATATCAGAAAATGCACTAAAAGAAGGTAGATCAAGACCAAAGTCTTTAGCGGTTCTATTTATCTTAGGCGGAAGCGTATTATTGGGGTCATGTATAGTAGTCCAACTATCATCAGCTTCATTGTAGGTAGCGGTGTGATCACATTGGCTAAGAACTTTTATAAGGCCTTTTTCCTTGTAGAGAAAAGCCTTTCGACAAGTTGTCCCTCTGTTCCAAGTAGGGTCATCCTCGGGGAACTGTAGATCATCGTAAGAATATAAAGTGAGTTTTTTTGTAACTGTATCATATTTGAAGACCCCATCCCATGAGCTGCCCCAGAGTATCGTCCCCATTGTCGCAAAACTTGAGATTAACTGCATTGTATTTTTTTCCGATAAAGCTAGTAGATAAATACGCCCGCGCTATCTTTCCAGTCGTCATATCAATTTCAAATATTCTATGAGGGCCTGCAAATGTCTCAGAATTACATCCGACATAGAGCCTTTGTCCTATGAGACCGGCGGAAGTCGCACATGATAGCGTCTTATCACTCATTTTGACATACTTTCTCTCAGCTACAGAATATAAGGCAATCCGTCCAAACCCCATGATCAGCGTCAGCCCTTCGTAGGGCTCTACTACACGGACATCAGTAAAATTGGGGAGATCCTCATTAGTCATATCATCAAAGTTTTGTAGTGAATCAAATAATACTTGTTTGCCTACAAGTGATTTGAGGGGATCTGCATCGGGCTTTTCTGTAGGAGCTATCTCAGTCTTCTTGATGACCTGAGATAGAGTCCTGTTATTATTTCCAAAGTAGACTTGAGAGAAATATCCTATGACTAGGCCGCATACAATTAAAAGTGCTATAAGCGGGTAAGCAAGGTTTCTGTGACTGGTTGAACTCTCAGAGACGTCTTGATGTACTATCTGATCTTCTTGATCCATACCTACCACCAGTGTATCAGGTTTGATCAATAATTTTGAATCAAGAGTTCCAGCACCGGATTACTCTATTGTTACTATATAATACCTTCATGACAAGCTATTTCTCCACTTTCATCTCTGGCTTTACTGATGTCATAGAGCAGCTAGTTAATAGAGACTTTCCAGACGTCAAGATTACGATGCTTCTAGATGGTCTTGTGGTCTACAGTACTGAGGCACCGCTGCAGCAAGTTCGTAAGACTCGGTATTTTAACAATACTTTTCTGCTACTTAACCAATTCCCCATCACCCCTCCAGGAAGAGCAGAAGGGATCGTGCGTAGGCTGGCGTCTGATGTAGACTTTAAGACGTCACTACGCCCGCTTATGCTCGCACGCAATAGTTCATTTCGTCTCATCGTGTCGCGAGAAAATCAGATGATATCTGTGGACAAAGGGATCATGCGAAATATAGAGGCTAGGATCATCTCGGCGACAAGGCTAAGGCTCGGTCCTCTGAAAGCAGATAGTGAGTTCTGGTTTCTATTGCGCCGTGAAGATCAAGCCTTTTTGGGAGTGCGTCTCACTGGGCTCAATACTGTCCAAAAAAAACCGGAGAAAGGTGAAGTGAGTCGTGAGCTAGCTTATTTGCTTTGTAGTCTCTCTGATCCACAGGACTCCGATGTTTTCCTCGATCCATTTTGTGGATCTGGGGCGATTCCTTTGGAGCGTGCCAAGAGCTATCCCTATAGCAAGATAATCGCAGGTGACAAAGATCGTGGTCTCGTCGCAGCTTTGAAGCAAAGAGCAGGAATAAAAGATTTTGAGGTAGCCACACTCGATGCAACTAACCTTGCAAGCATAGCAGATCAGAGTGTTGATAAAGTCGTGACTGATCCACCGTGGGGACTCTATGACTCTTCAGGAAATAGTACTGGTGGACTAGAAGCATTGTATGACGCGCTCCTAAGAGAGTTCTGTCGTGTCATTAAGCCGGGTGGGCTTGTCGTGATACTTACAGCTCGGAAAGAACTCTTGCAAGACTTGCTAAAGCGTAAAGCGGTGAAGAAGCTACTACTCCAACAAACCTATGACATTCTGGTATCTGGTAAGAAGGCAGGTGTGTACGTACTCAAGGCATCTGCTTGACAAGTATTATTATCGGGTATAAACTCGCGCTATATGATAGCTGCACAGACTATCTTATCACTCACAAATCTCGTGATAGGCCTAGCTGAGCTCCTCATTGGTCTACGAGTCCTTCTCAAATTCTTTGGAGCAAATTCTGTCGCTCCATTTGTTTCATGGGTTTATCAGACTAGCGATTCGCTGCTCATACCATTTCAGGGGATGTTCCCTGTTGCTCATCTGCCTGTAGGTTTCACTATAGAGTTTTCTGCTTTGTTTGGCCTCCTCATCTATGCGCTCTTTGGCTATATCCTCGCTGAACTTATCGGCTTTTTCGAGATCAGGAGGGAACTCTTGGTCGAACGACTTCGCAATAAGAAAGACTAACATATCCGCTCAAACTGCTAGTGTACAATGACTAGAACCATGAGAAAAAGTATTTTATTGGGTATCGGGTTTAGTGTCATAGTATGTGCCTTTATATATTGGTATCAGTTGAGCCCAACAATGACCTCGTCATTTATCACCGATATTCCAAGTGGGCAGGATGACGGGGGGTCGCTCCAGGAGGAGCCTCATCATCTGGCTGTTGAGTCTCTACGTAAAGGCTCGTACCCAGGAAGTGACATTCGTATTGAAGAAACGTTGAGTCCAGGGAGTACTTATAATAGATACCTCACCTCATATCAGTCAGAAGGTCTAAAGATATATGCACTCCTGACTGTCCCTAAAGGTAATAGACCTGAGGATGGTTGGCCTGCTATCATCTTTAACCACGGCTACATACCCCCAGCCGAATATCGCACTACAGAGCGCTATATAGCTTATGTCGATGGCTTGGCCCGTAGTGGGTACATCGTGTTTCGACCCGACTATCGTGGACATGGTAGTTCAGAGGGAGTACCATCTGGCGCATATGGATCCAATGCTTATACCGTTGATGTCCTCAATGCGGTCGCTTCGATGAAGAAGTATAAAGACACTGATGCAGACAAGATAGGCATGTGGGGGCACTCGATGGGAGGACATATCACCCTTCGGAACATGGTGGTCTCAAAGGATGTAAAGGTAGGTGTCATCTGGGCCGGAGTAGTCGGTTCATATCCGGATCTGCTCTATAACTGGAGGAGAGGTGCCTCTATAAGGCCGACTATCCCAGGTGGGGCACGACGTTGGAGAGATGAACTACTCAGGCAGTATGGTACGCCAGAGCAAAATCCAAGCTTTTGGGACTCTATCTCAGCGACAGCCTATCTTAAAGATATCTCTGGGCCCATCCAGCTGCATCATGGCACAGCAGATGTGACAGTCCCTCTCGAATTCTCACAGAAGCTTGATGAGAGGATGAAGCAGGTAGGCAAGCTCTCTGAGTTATTCACTTATGAGGGAGATGATCACAATCTCTCAAAAAAACTTTAGTATCGCTATGCGTAGATCTGTTGCATTCTTTGATGCTCAGCTGAAAGAAGATTAAGTACATATAGTATTTACTTATAAGACTACATGTGATATACTTCAATCTGTTAAAATAGTTATTCTTAGTTTATCTATGTCCCTCAACGGAACTTCAGGTCAAGTACTCGGAGCTGCAACCTTCGCTGCAGGAGTGGCTTCGTTGCCTAATACCGGAACTAACATGATCAGCCAGATACTACCTATTGTCGCTATGATTGTCGGCGCTGCTGTTGTGCTCACCTTTATAGTGACCCGTATACTCAGGGCTATCCGCTAACCTCAGTGCATATGAAAATGTCTTTTCCAGCAGTTTGTGCTGTATTTGTTGCTAATGTGCTCATTTTGAGCATCGCGACGGCCTATTTTGTGCGTATAAAAAGCGCAGAAAGCACTCTATTCTCGTTGCAACAAAGACAGAGCATCGATGCTCCTGTACAAATCATGGTGCCCCAAATTGGGGTCCAAAAGCCGGTAAAGCCAGGTACCTATGACCTAAGTAAAGACTCATGGCTCATCACTCAAGATGCTGCTCATTTTGCCTCCCTTTCAGTTGCTCCCAATACAAAAAAGGGCACCACTGTCATTTATGCTCACAATACAACAGATCTCTTTGGAAAGATACATAAGCTCAATACAGGTGACATTGTAGTACTCACTACGCAAGACGGAAGACGTTTTACCTATGGCTACCTGTCACAAGAAAAAGTCTCTCCCACGCATGTTACGGTATTCCGCAATGACGGAAGGCCTCAGCTCACGCTGATCACCTGTACAGGACCTCATAACAACGCACGTCTATTAGTGCATCTAAAACTCATTACAACAAACTAATTATGGAACTAATCGCCTATCTCATCATTTTTTTTGGAACAATCAACCTGATTCGCATGGGTCTTTTTCTCATTGGGTCCGATATCTACGACCTCAAGACCTCAACAGAGAAGAAAAAAGCTTCCAAGAAAGGCTCTTTGCCCTTTTTTACCGTCGTGATACCAGCTCACAATGAGCAAAACAGTATCCTACGAGCAGTGCAGTCGGTACTGGATAGTGACTATCCTATGGATAAGCTCAAGGTTGTGGTCGTTGATGATGGTTCAACAGACAATTCACGAGCCATTCTTACCGCATATAAGAAGGAACACAAAGCAAAAAATCTGACATTAGTTTTTCAAAAGAATCAAGGTAAGGCTAAAGCTCTCAACAACGGGCTCCATAAGCATGCTGTGGGTAAGCTCGTCATGTGTTTGGATGGTGACTCTTACATCGCCCCTGATGCCCTCAGAAATGCAGCTCGCTACTTCCGTGACGAAAAAGTCGTTGCATTGGCCTCAAATGTCCGGATAATCCCGACAGGCACACTATTGAACTTGATACAACGGTTTGAGTACCTCGTGTGTTACCAGATGAAGCGGGCTCAGTCACTTTTCAACATTGAGTACATCATCGGGGGCATTGGATCGACCTTCAGACGTGATGTGATAAAGAAGATCGGATACTATGATGGCGACACCATCACAGAGGACATCGACCTTACTATGAAGATCCTTCAGCTAGGAAACAAAAAACATCGTGTCATCTATGGCGCTGATGTAACATCCTATACCGAAAGTGTACTGAGCATAAAAGATCTCATGAAACAGCGTTTTCGATGGAAGTGGGGGAGGTCTCAGACGTTTTACAAGAATCGAAATCTTTTTTTCAATTCTCATAACCGCTTTGGAAAAGCCTTGACTTATCTCTACCTGCCTTACGCGATTTTCAGTGATGTGGCATTCTTTCTAGAACCATTGATGATCGGGTACATCGCCTACATTATAGTAGCCTACGGAGACTTGGTTACGCTGCTTTCGGCCATCCTTGTCATGGTTAGTTATTTATCACTCAACGTTCTCATGGAGACGACCATGAGTCTGCGTGAGAAGCTCGTACTAATGCCATTTGTTCCAAGCATGTACTTTTTCTTTTACATACTCAGTTATGTTGAGTATTATGCTCTCATCAAGTCACTTGTTCTACTTCCTACACTCAGAAATAGTATTGCCCAGCAGATCTGCACATGGACACACGTAGAACGCAGGGTAGAGGCAAGTATTGCATAAAACATTGACTTCCTTTCTGTTACTACCTATAATTAACTCATCAACGCCTCAGCTCGTGCGAAAGCCCGCTGAGGTTTTTTTGTTGTACAATGAGCCATGTCCCAAACTGTTCTCTTCATAGATGGTGAAAATTTCATGCATAAACTTGAAGCGGTCTTAAAGGAAAGTAAGAAGACGAAACAAAAGGCGATCGATCTCGCTTCACTAGATTTCAATGCTCTTTTTGAGAAACCCCTCAAAGGACTCCATCTACATCGAAAGATTTTTTATGCAGCAAAACTCCACAAGCATGAGGATACCAAGGAAAAATCGGCAGACCTCATCAAATTTCAGCGAAAGCTGCGCAATAGTCTTGTTTCTCAAGGTTATGAATTCGTCATGTCCGGTAATGTCCGAGGACAGGTAGTTGGAAAAAAAAGTGATCTTCAGAGAAAAAGGAGTTGATGTGCGGATAGCGGTAGATCTCGTGTCTCTCGCTTGTGACAAAAAGCTAAAGAGGGCTATCCTATGCAGCTCTGATTCGGACCTCCAGCCAGCTATCAAAGAAGTGCGGTCTCGAGAAGTCGAGGTGATTTACCTGGGATTTGAGATGAGTCCAAATAAGGGCCTTACCTTTACAACAAATAGGACTATCCTCTTCCGCAATGCAGAAATACTTGAAGAGGTGTTTGCTTGACTATTTTACATAGTATTCTCAATAGAGGCTAGATATTTAGCATCGTATAGCTGAATCACAGATACCTGCTTTCTTGTCTCAGGCGGAGCTGTACTTTGATAATAAAGGTAGTAGGATACACTAATTATATCTGCTGTATAACTCGGCTATAATTCATCTATGCAAAAAGTGGCCCACAAGAAGTTAAGTGATACACTCCTTACAATCATTACACAAAATCCTTATGTTCATGAGATCATCCAGAGTGACCCCTTCCCTGAGATAAGGGACTGGTACCTGGCTGCTGGGTGTATTACTCAAAGCGTTTGGAATCATCTCTCTGGTAGACCAATCACTGAGGGCATAGAGGACTACGATCTCATCTACTTTGATCCTGATCTAAGCAAAGACCGCGAGGCTCAGTGCCGTGAGCGTATTGGTCGACTATTTAGTCACTTGCCTATACATATAGATGTTGTCAATGAGGCGCGAGTCCATGAGTGGTTTCATGAATACTTTTTCCGAACAATAAGGCCCTACACATCTTGCGAAGACGCAATCTCGTCATGGTCTCCATGCTCTGCAGTAGGGGTAACGTGCAAGAAAGGGAAGATAGGGATATGTGCACCACTTGGACTCGAGGATCTTTTTTTTTTCTATGACGCTCCGACCTAACATCGATCATCAGGCCCGTTTTGCCCCATTTGCGTATGCTATGAAAGGGGAGAAATGGTCAGCAAAATGGCCAGATTTGATAGTCATCCCCTGGAGTGAGCAGAGTTATGCCGAAGTATGATCTCCAAATTGACCTAAGTTCTGTTAGCTGGCGCAAATGGATGGGGCATTGACAATGCTATGGAAACGAGACTAGACTGAAGTATGAAAAAATTACTGATCTCTGTCCTTGTGCTGGTTACCTTAGCATCAACAGCAGCTCCAGCGAATGCTGCGTTGCCCCCCAGTATGTCCGTGGTCACTGGTAAGGTTGGCTATACGGCTTACAGTCCTTTGGCTCGTAAAGCACAATTCAGTGCTGTTTCAACAAACAAGGAATGTTCATTTATCTGGGATGTCACTAACTCGTATGTACTGAGCTTTATGCTGGATGGAGATACCGTCAATACCTACTCACATGATGCTTCTTTGACACAATCAGGATCGATCCTCGCCGGGACAGGGGGCTACATCGCCGGTGGACCCTATACGTACACATGGCATGTAACAAGCGGTACTATCTCCGGAGATACTGTGACTATACAGATACTCTATGATACAGGTGCAGCAGGTACACTCATGACCATGACCGGCACTCTGGCTTCAGATGGTACTATGTCTGGGACCTGGACTGATGACCTAGGCGGTGTCCGTACAGGGACGTGGTCAAGCTCTAACGGTACAGCAAGTAAAAAATATAGCGCCGGTTGTAAAGGAGATGGGGTGTTTACCTATTCTGATGGAGATAAAAATTATTACATGGTGCAAATCAAATATTTGACAACAAATGGAAACAGAGCATGGTTTGCTGGGCCAGTCATACATGGGAATGTAGGGATGGGGTCTTGGCTATTTGCACAAGTCAAAGATATGGGCAAGCCCGGAGTGGGAGTAGATCAGGTATGGGGATCGTTCACAACAGAAGCCGCTGCCAAAGCGGGTGTTGCTTCAATGTCTAACCCAACTGATGGGCCTTTCACGATAACAAGCGGTGAACTGAAAGTGTATTAGAGCACAAACTAGTCCTCCCGAGTAACGAGATGGGTGCCACGTCTTCATAGCGCGGAAATCATGCTTTACACTCCATGCTGGTGTCTCCAAAAAAAAGGTGTTTCATGACTACACCGTATTAGAGTTTCATAGTGTACAATGACTCAACAATTTTTCATTATGTCTCTAAAACGATTTAGAACGCAGTCACCTGCAATAAAATATGAAAATCCACGTTGGACTATTAGTTCGACTCCTGTAGAGGCTCCAGAGGGCACTCAGCAATGGGAACAGTTGCGAAGTAAGGCCCCTGCTGTCCTCGTTATACCGGTGAACGAAGAACAAAAAAATTGGGATTATCGGGCAAAATAGGGTACTCGAGGATGGCATATGTCACATAGTGTATGAGTTTCCTTGTGGGTGGATGGAAACGGGTTCGCAAGACGTTGATGAAACAGAAGTTATAGAACATGGCAACAGGGAATTGCAGGAAGAAATCGGGTATAAAGCTAACAAGTTACATCAACTCACACAGTTTCGATTGGGCAACTTTGCTTTAGTCCCGTTCTATGTGTTATTAGGTACGGCTCTCGAACAAAGTTCACTACCAGCCGATGTGGGTGAACATATCCAGGTCGAATGGTGCACCATTGATGAGGCTGAGCAGCGCTTGTTATATGACCAAATTCCTACCGCTCAGGTCTACATAGCGTTGCATGAGTACAAGAGGTTTCTTGCAAGATTGTAGTTATTGTGTATACGAGTGATGAGATAAAAGTACTTTATATGATCTCTCTTTCCCCCTGGGAAGACTTTTTAGGCCTTCCTCTATCTTTCCCGCTCTGGCATGCTATACTCACAGCATATGTTAAATCTAAACTCAATAATGGTGGGGACCGATAACTATACCCGAATGGCCGACTTCTATACCAAGGTATTTGGCAAACCTGCTGATATGACAGAGGGAAATTGGTCAGGCTGGTCCGTAGGTAATTGCTTTTTTTCGGTAGGTGAACATTCCGAAGTTGCGGGGAAGGCCTCTGATCCGGCTCGCATGCTTTTTAATCTTGAGACTACAGAGGTCAAAGAAGAGTATGATCGCATAAAGGGAATTGGAGCCGAAGTCATAAAGGAGCCATATCAGATGGAGACTGCTTGGATAGCTACCCTTGCCGATCCTGATGGTAATTACTTCCAGCTGATGACCCCGTGGGACGCAGAAGAATAAGCAGATAATGGGTCACTCAGATTTGAACGCGCATAGATATTCTAAAGTCTCTATGCTTGGGGTATGTCTGCCAAATATATAGTAATGATATCCCCCACCATGGGATCTTTCTGACGCAGCTATTCCCCCAGTTTTTTTGGAGCAGATTCTTCTCAATTATCTCTATCCTCACCACCGCAATAGGTGTACTCCTCGACTATCCATAGGCTAACAACTATGTAGTCTATAGACACGCTACCTCTTCTTATTGATAAAATCTATCTTTCTGGTACTCTCATATCGTATGTCACTGTCCAAGATCAACACCGTAATACAAGTTCTTGCGGCATTCGGGATCATGCTCGCCATCTATCTATTGTGGCAACAGATAGCAATGCCAGCGTTTACCCCTTGCTCTATCAGTGCACAAGTAAATTGTGACGCCGTCATCTCAGGTCCCTTGTCAAAAATACTTGGAATTCCCACTCCGCTTATTGGACTAGTGGGATATGTAGTCATACTTCTAGCGGCAATTACTGGCAAAACAAAACTAATCGTAGCAGCTGCCACTGGTGGGCTTGTTTTCTGCTTGAGTCTTGCATATATAGAGCTCTTCCAGCTCCGGGTCATATGCCCAGTTTGTATTATGTGTCAAGTAATAATGATCATTGTGTGGATTAGTTCAATCGTACTTCTTAAAAATGAGCAGAGAACAATATCATGAATGTCCTTGACGCAATCAATACACGTCGATCAGTTCGTAAGTGGCAAAAAAGGGCAGTTGCTAAAACTACTCTTAATAAGATACTCAATGCAGGGCGGATGGCGCCAAGTCCCCTCAATTCACAACCCTGGCACTTTAGCGTAATTGTAGACAGGAAAATGATCAAGACACTTGCTGCCTCAGCACAGCATGGAGCATTTGCCCAGAGTGCCACAGTCCTTATCGTCGTGACTATTGAACAGTCAGCTAAGGTCGATACATGGCTACATGAGCATGATCAACATATCTACAGTGGGGTGTGCGCGATACAAAACATGTGGCTAGCAGCATGGAGTCTGGGGATTGGCGGCTGCTGGATCACCATAGATAGAAAAGCAACGGAGAAATTGCTGGGGGTTCCTCGAAGCCATGTACTACTCGGGAGTTTAGCTCTCGGACATCCTACTGGGAAAGTACATAAACACTTGGATGATGATAGGAGACCTCTATCTGACATGGTCACTTTTGATTCATTCAGATGACTGCCCTTAGACTAATACGGGACACCAGTCGTCGGTATGGCAGGGTTACTTCGTTGTGTCGGTAGTGGTTCTTCTGTCCGGCATCCGCAAATATCTCGAATCATCGTCTTGAGTGTAGTGGGATTTACACAATTCTTGGCTTCTTTGTTGTAACTACTAAAGTCACAGGTTACAGTTTTGGTGTCTTTTGGATCAATTTTACAGTTCACACCATTTTCAGGTATGGCTATGTCTCGGCAGATAAGCTTGATACGGTCTACACAAATGCCAGTACCATAATAAGTGTAGATCTGTGAGACACAGGTTTGCCCCTCTGTAGCTCGAGTGGATGGGTCCATAGGTTGGTCTTTGGAAAGTCGGGATGAAGCCAGCATGATAGAGATCAATAATCCTGCCAGCACAGCAAGCAAAAGCCCCTTTTGTTTCTTTCTCTTTTTCTTTGTCACGTCTTATTTGTATCATACTTTAGACATGAGGAACAAGTTTTTTACTGATACTTACTAAAGTGAAAGTCACAGTTGTAGTTCATCCGAATGCCAGGCAGCCACGGATAGAGCAAGATCTATTTGGGACACTTCATATCTATGTATCTGCACCACCGTTAGAAGGGAAGGCGAACAAAGCCGTCATCGAGGCATGTGCACAGCACTTTAAAGTCAAGAAATCTCAGATCCAGTTAGTCGCTGGTGAGAAATCAAAGCATAAAACTCTACTTATCAGTAAGTGAACCTGAGTAGTATGAGCCAGACAGTAGCTCCTCCTGCTATTGTAGCTCCGGCAAGTGCTAGTAGCTGATATAAAACGTATATTGCCTGATTGTCTAGTAACTTCAGTCCAAAGTCATAAGGACGATAGGTCTTGTTCGAAAATTGATGGAGTATCCAATAAAACATCTCACCAAATTGCCGGAGTGTAAAAAAAAGTAAGTAAGTAATCAACATCATATACCAATCAAAGAATCCTAAGATACCTATCACTAGCAATAACGGGATAATGACCAGACTATCGCCCAGAATATATACCTGAAAAATCTTCAGGATAGGTCCCGCATCTCTGAAAAACCAATGCCGTGTAAGCCATTTGTTCATCTGGGTAGTATACACACAAAAAAAACCCGGATGGACTTACGTCATATCCGGTATGAGCTGTCTGGCAAGAACCTCTGGAGGTTCATAATCACTGATAAATGGAATAAAGAACCTTGCTAGATCACGAAGCTTAGACCTGTCTGCGTTTACTTGAATTAGTTCCTCATCGGTTACTACAAATTCTACACAAATACGGACATTGGGCCATATCCCAAAGCTGGGGATATGATCTCTCGTATCAAAGTACTGCCAACCAAGTGGGTGTCCTTCTATTGCAGGATTTCCACTGAGGTTAAGCACCCACCCTCTTGCGTAGCTCTGGTCTACTGGTTGAGCACCATCCCCCGCAAACTGTACAATCGATATTTGTCCAAGCAGATTACCCTGAGGACCTACAATTGAATATCCAGCAACACCCATTATGGGTGATAACTGACCAGTCCCTGCGACAAGAAAATCTTCCTCATTCGGATATCTAACAAAGCTTGGAATCTGTGGCGCATTACCGCGCCATCCCAGTGAATCGTACCACTCATCATACCCTCCTTGTTTTATTGATCCAGACGTATATTATGGGTTATATTTTGAAGTTTGTCAACTAATTCTATTAAAAAAAGCCCCGCCGTGGCGGGGTAAGGGGTCGTTAGGCGACCCGCTCGAAGATGATCGTGTCCTGTGGCGCCCTACGATACCTGATCTTGATGCCTCTTAGTTCTGCCGCAGGCCTAATGAAAGCCTCTTTGGCATATACCTTGCTTCGGACACCCAGATCAGCCACTCGCAGCCTTCCACCTTCTCCTGGTCTGAGGAGGCGCATGAACCGCTCTATGTGACTGATTCGGCTCCCTCTGCTGTTCAGGCGCTCGCTTGGAGTCTGCTGCATCGCAGGCTTCCAACTGCGCTCCTCGATGTCGCGGGCGGTCAACTTGGTTAGCATGTGTTTTCTCCTTTTTGTACATGCTAGGTCAAGGAGTATTATAAGTTATTATCTGTTATTATCAATAGGGTTTGCTTTAACGCTCTGCTCCATGATGTATCTCGCGTATAAATCCGGTGGAGAAGTCAATTGCCGACTGGATGCTAGAGATTGAGGCGTATTCTCTGGGAGTATGCTCCCCGTCACCTGAGACGCCCATTCCATCAAGTACCGCTAATTCTGGTTGTGCCATACGAAATAAATTTGCTTCAGAGACCCCCATTCTGTCCTGAAGTACTAAACTGATGCCAAGTTGTTGTGCGGCTTGTCTGAGTATCTTTATAAATGCTTGATCGGCGTCATTTAGTCTCATAGGTTTTACAGCTGCCTCAAATTCGAATTTCTGTACTTGTATAGGACTGTCACCGATAATCTCATTGAGTAATGCAGGGAGCGCATCCGTGATCCTGACAAATTCCTCTGGTGTACTACATCTGAAATCACCTGTCATAGATGTCTTATCTGCTAAGGCATTAAATACATGTCCGCCACCAATTACACCAATATTACATGTCGTGCCAGCTTGATAGTTCACAAGCTGGTCTTCAATACCGCTGATAAACCGAGCCGCAGCAAGGTTAGTGTTATGTCTCTTTAATGGATCAATTATTTTACCCGAGTGACCCCCTGGGCCAGTGATCTCAATTTCGTATTTACCACCCCCTCGCCTCGAACGCACTACTGATCTCACATGTCGATCAGCATTCCATTCATAATCTGAGGTTGATTCATAGACGAGTACAAGATCTGTTTCCCCAGCAAGGGTGGCAATTGTTTCCCGATGATTTGGCGTAATGATCTCTTCCTCAGGGCTGATAGCGAGCCTGATGTTTTTTAGATTTCCTGACTCATGAAGCTTCCTACAAGTCTCGAGCATAACGAGTATCCCACCGAGCATGTCAGAAGTACCAGAGCCATACATGTAGTCCCCATCAATGCGCTGCGGTACCTGATCAGGTTTTAATATCGTATCAATGTGACCTGAAAGAGTGATGCGAGGCACACCCTCCCCTACTTCTTTCGACTCAGCTACGTAAAAGGGTAGCGCATCAGCTTTTCGGGAGGATGGCATCTCTCGCCATGTGAGGGGTAGATCTTGAGTCAATTCTCGGAGTAGTCGTGCTTTTTCTTGTAAGCCGGCATGGTTTTCACTTGTTGAATCATCCCGAATCAATCGTTCCAAGAGAGCAATATGTCTATCACGTTCAGGATGAGCTATCATCAGGCACAGTATACTACTAGCCTGGTTATACGCAACTATTAACTATATAGCTCAGCATTAAATCCCGTAGAGCTGATGGCCTCATGATCTTTGGTAAGGATGCAGTAATCAAATGTAAAGTGGGTTCGCAGTTGGTCGATATCTATAAAGAAGAGACATGTGGCCAGAGCATCGGCTTCGACTGTTTTCTCTGAAAGTACCCATGTTGCTATGATCTCTTCTGGATGGACTTTTGTATTGGCATCTATGATGTGATGATGATCTTTCCACCTCCTTCGGTTAGAACTGGAAGCACAGAAAGCATGATTCTTTATACTGATTTTCCCGATCACGCGTGATGTGTCAGTCGGATCCTCAAGACCTGCAGAAAGTGTCATATCGTCTGAAGTTTCGTAATACATGTCTCCACTACCATTGACCAGAAACTTCTGTACTCCTTGTTCTCGCAGATATCGTACGATCTTATCAACAAAAATATCCTTTGCCTATGCCTCCCAGATCAAGTGAAATAGGTTTATGGATCTCTAAGGTATTCTCATTTACGATTGAAATGCTATCGCCTAGCGATGGCACATCCTGTATTTGATCGAGTGGCGTGAGTCGGTAGTCACGGTCATAGCCAATGTCTGAAAGCAATCCTCCAACAAGTGGGGAAAAAGCTCCTGCTGACGCTGTGTAGAAACCCTCGTAGATTCTTAGCATTGCAATAAAATCTGCTGGGACTTCATGCCTTCCCACTTCTTTTTCAACACGTTTGAGCAAGGAGTCTTCTTTAAATCGTGAATAGAAAGACTCGAATTCGGCTGCATCTTTTTCTATTTGTAGAATTAGGGTACTTGTTCGGTTAGGTGAGAGCTCATCCCATATACGGATCTCCCAGGTACAAGCCATCCCGTAGAACTGATGTATTAGGGGTTCCCGCCTCATGATGCTGCAGCCTCGGTCTTGATCTTTTGAAGTGCGTCTTCAAATCCTTTTGGCGTCAGTGACGAGCCGTTGACGACATCGAGCTTTAGCTCATCAATGGACTTTCCTACTACCTGCGTCTTATAGCCTTCAGCAAAGAGCCCCTGCATTTTTTTTTGATGTCTGATGTACTGCCTTCCCCGTAAACTCGGTATCGGTGACAATGCCATCAGTGATGGTCAACTTTATATCAATCTCTTCCTTACCCGCAGGACTTTGATAGGTCCCGATAGCCGAATAAGTCCCATTCTTGTACGTAGCCTGGGTGGTTTCTGGAGTTCCTGTGAGTGTCATGGTATCTGCGTTGGTATTGGATCCTGTTTCTGCAGTCTGTTCAGTCGTGATGGCTCCTCCTGACTGTGTTCTCTTCTCCAAGATCTGCATACCGGCGAATCCGAGTATTGCGATAACTGCTATAGCTAGTAGTGCTTTCTTAGTATCCATATATTGTATCTATCAATTGCTAATAAAACCCACCTATAATGTGAGTATGAACATACTACCTGAGCTTCGAAAGTTTAGCAACATTAAGAATCCGTTATTTCAGTTTTTTCTGTTTCTTAGTTTCTTTGGGTGTGTAGCTTCCTATGACTATCTGCATGGCGCTCTCATGCACGAGCAGATAGCCTTCTTAGTCTCTGTACTATTAGGACTGGCAGTTGCTATGCTACTTTCATCTTTGACCTTGCAAAAAACAAGCCTCAATCCGTATAACTTTTTTGATCTCTACTATCATTGTCATACTTCTCGTTCATCCCCGACAAGTTCTTTGGCACATACCATTGGGTGTGTTCTCTGTGTGGTTTGGTAAAAAGCTTTTTCGACTAGACAATGTACATATCTTCAACCCAGCAGCGTTAGGATTAGCACTACTTACAATACTCTCAATGATCGCAGAAGATAGGTCTGGATCGCCAGGCGTGATCATCTCCTGGTGGGGTGCTGACTTAGGACAACAATTCTTAGCCGATCAACTCTATCTCTACTTTGCACTAGCCCTCTTTTTTCTATGTGGCTTTATCTACTTTGCTAGGGCATTTAAGAAGCTCTGGTATGTTATTTCCTTCACACTGAGTTATCTGGCGGTGGGGGTGATTGTGATTAGTTTGATCGATGGTGGTAGCGTAGCTGAGTTGCTGGGCGTCACTGTACGTAGTCTAATACTAAGTGCAATATCTTTTATGGTACTTGTTATGTTTGTGGAGCCAAAGACCTCTCCTGCCATCCCAAAGCAACAGATTGCAGTTGGACTTTTAGGAGCTATGCTCCTCCACCTCTTGAACAGCTATGGGTATGCTGTTCCTATTGATCCATTGGTATTGACTGTTCTTGGAGTAAACATAGCTACCTACATCCTAAAGACTCGGCGACTACTTCAGTGAAAGCGAATCACCTTCAAGGGTGAAATCAAATCCGGTGTTAAAGTCGTAGAGTTTTTTTAGAGGGTCAACATGGTCTGCCAGTAATTGAGGTCTGTTGTATAGCATTTTATCAGTCCTGATGTAAACTTCGAGCAACTTCATAAAGAAGCTATGTGAGATAACAAGAATATTCATCAAATTATGTGATCTAACGAGATCGATGCAAGACGTTGTTCGCTCATATAACTCTCCTCGCGATTCATCCAGTGAATCTGAGATGAAAGCGTGAACAAAACGTTCTCGTACTAGATCTGATCCTCTTTCTTCATATTCACTTTTACTTAGTAATTTTTTTTATAGAAAATGACACTTCCGCAAAGAGAGGAGTGTAGATACGAGGGAGGTCTCTCTCACCCTCGTACAGCTCAGCTGTTTGCCTGGCTCGTAGCGCGTTAGAAGAAAAGATAGCAGTAACACCTTTCGGGCTACTGTGATAGTCACTAACTTCTATCGGTGGATCATAGCGTTTTGTCGTAATCTCCTCATACCCGTCATAGCGGTCAAGGCCGTTATGTTCGGGCTGGTATCGTGCGATCTTCCTGACAAAGACATTCATGCTACTAGTATATGCTGGTATTCATGCTAAGGACAGGGACAATAGGTTGTTGGATGCGTGGATCATCTCCTGGAAGAAGGAATTTATTACGATCGTTGTAGGTGCCTTTATTTGTAGTTGGGTGACTGATGACGACTGCATGGTCATACTCGCCAATGCACCTTCCCAGAGCAAGATATTGAGCCATGGTCCTCATGGTTCTTTGGGCGAGGAACTCGTCACGCTGTAAAAAAGGTATATCCGGTTTGAACATGTGAGGATACATACGCCGGTACATGGGTCTTCGTGCAGTGGTGTCTGCGCTTACGCGAGCATTGAATCGTTCGTCTTGCACATATCGCTGTGCCAGTACTTGGGTGTAGGCATGTTGGAGTTCCATAAAGTGACCGTGTCCAAATTCTTCAAAAAAGGAACTTGATTTGAGATCCCCACTTAGTTCACGGGAAGCTTTGATGTGGTCAAGTGCAATTGCAGTCTTGCACATACTACCTCGACAAAGTTGCATGAACTTGTCCCTATCCCCATCAGTAAACCGTTCGCAGAAAAAGCTATCCATAGCTTCTACATCGGCTACCATGATAGTGTATAGGTATGGGATGTCATATGTATCAAGAACCTCAAGTAGTGGAAGATCACACCTCAAATGTACTTCTGTAAGAAAAGGGACATCGTCACTTATGCCTTCATGGGTATATTGCGCGCCGTCATGTGCATAGTCAGGACAGCTCCCTGCAAAGAGGCGAAGAGGTCTATCAGGTGTAGCCCGCATGAGATATCTTTCTAACAGTGCACGTTGGGTCTTATTCTCCGGCAATGAAATAGTGGTTAACTCTTGGAGAGCTGGGATGAGTGCGCGATCTACTGATTTTTCGATTTCTTGGACCATCATGGTTAAAATAGATATTGGTAATAAAGGCAAGGAAGGGAACGACTTCCTTAGTTAATGGATAGTCAGCACCACCAAGAGGTGGTTTTAGTGAGGAGAGAAAGATTGGAGAGAGTTTTTTGGTTTCTCATTTCAAAGGCTATTATACATAAAAGGATAGGAATGTGAAGCAAAAAAAATCCCCGACGTCCTGCATGGCAGGAGTCGGGGTTGCGTCAAACGCGGCTAGAACTTGTATGGAAGCGAAACGGCCATCGCTTCCTTAACGGTGGTAATGACAGGGGTGCACGCTTCACGTGCAGCATCGGACCCATCCACCAAGATCTGGCTAATATCCGTGCCGGCCAATTCCCTACGCCGCGCGCGGCTAGGGTCGAGGAAATCATTCAATACAGTCGTCAACCGTCCCTTGAGGGCTGAGTTCGGTACCCCTCTTTCTCGGTACTGCTGTTCAAGATCTGCCAAGCCAATCTGATCAGGATCGAAGGCTCGCAGATAGATGAATACCGGATTTTCATCCGGCTTTCCGGGCTCATTAGCACCTCTATTGGGTCCTGCAGCCATCCCCTTGATCTTGCGCGCAACAGTATCAGCATCATCGCGCAGATCGATGGTGTTACCCTTGGACTTAGACATCTTGGCGTCACCATCGGTGCCGACAAGACGTCCAATGTCACCCACTAGGGTACGACAGGGCGTAAGGACAGCCTTAGTAGGGCTATATACACGGTTGAAACGCCTGGCGATATCACGAGCCAACTCAAGATGTGACTCCTGGTCAGCTCCAACGGGGACCAGCAGAGTACTTCCTGCCTCCATCGGGTCAACCATATGGATATCTGCGACCTGGTCAACAGGATATCTCATGAAGCCCGAAGATGCAGTTTTGCGAACCTGGAGATCCTGGAGTTCAGCCTTCAATGTAGGATTATCTAGGACCTCGGCATTGGTCGCGATCATATCCAGCAGAATTGACAGCTCAGCTCGCTCGGGGACCTGTGACTGCAAGACAAAGTGAACATTCTTCAGCCGAGGATCGAGCCCAACAGCGAGCCAGTCAAGAGTGACATCCTTGACAGATTGACGAAGTGCACTTGGATTGTCCGCATGGGTTGTCAAAGCTTGGATGTCGGCCAAGAGAAAATAGCATTCATATTGACCAGTTTGCTGGATCTCAAGCCACTGCTTGAGTGCCCCGACATAGTGACCGAGGTGCAATGCCCCGGTCGTCCTCATTCCGGTCAACACAACTTGCTTGCCCATAGAGCTCTCCTTTTGATGGCTCTGGTTACCGTATTGGTATAGCCTGTAAATGTGCTATGTAGCCTATTATAGCATATGCTATGTCTTTCCATCTCGGGAGTGGTCGAGCGTCGCCACTCCCGAGGTAGACGTGTATACCCTCGTTGTTAGCAGATATAGTAATAGCAGTTGTTTTTTAGATTTCTGGTATACTAACTAAGTCGAGGTTAGATATTCAAATTTCTCTTATGAAAGAATTATTTAAACCATACGAAAATCGGGATGTGCTTCATACTCGTCCCGAACGCCCACTCGGACGATTTAGTGATTTTGTGGTAGCCGAACTTCCTAGGCTAGTTACTGCTGGTGATCAGGCAGGTCTTGCAAAAGCACTGGAAGAGCGTCTACCAGAATTGGCCCCCCTTCTCGACGCCGAAGACCCTTCCTGGCGAGGACTGGATAACCAGTCTCTAGCACGAGTCGATATCCAATTTGCCTTCAATGCTGCATATTTTCTTGGTATTACTGATAATGGCCTATTAAATGCACTTACAGTCAGGGCAGCAAAACTTACCGGTAGACTCCCGGGAATGCGTTATGAGGATTGTGTTCTAGATAATCCTGAAAATGATCTAAGAACACTATTTGAAGGAGCAGTAGGTGGAACGGAAGCTGATTTCTATCTAGGTCACAAGTATATTGAGCGGCATTTAGCATCAGCAATCGACGATGTAGTTGCAGCGATCGAGCTTTGTAGGAGTAATTTTGATCAGTCTGTTGCAGAGCAACTTGTACGTGATGCCATAGCTGAGTTTGATGGAGTCATAGGGTATATGGGGCAGCTACACAAAGGCATGGCTACTGAAGATTTCAACATATTTAGATTATGTTTATCTTCAGTGACACTGGATAAAAAGTTTGCGGATGAGTTTCCTCTGCTCAAACCAGATGCAAATGGAGATGTAAAGGTAGATGGAGCCAGTGGTAAAGATAGCCATCGAATACCTACTCTTGACCTCTTGATTTTAGGAAGGAGCCTTGATCCTGCTTATTTAGGGCATTTAGACAAAATGACTCCTTATTTCCCCGTACAGGGACAGACTGATCTTGCTTTAGGGCGGCAAATTGCTAATGAGGGATTATCTCTCTATGATATAGCCGACAATGAGGCATGTGCGGATAGTCTGCGATCGGCAATTTTGGCTCTTCAGAAGGCCAAACAGGTCTTTCGGTCACATCATATGGCTGCGGTCATCCATCACCTCCCAGGTATAAAGCAGGGGACTGGCGGTGAGGATCCAATACCGTTTATGAGCAGGATCATGAAACAGACGACTCCTAAGAGAAAGTAATTGCTAAGCAAGAGAAGATGAAAGTAAGAAGAGAGCAGAAACGACTTATGATTTAGCTAAGGTGTAGGGCGTTAGAGAGTTTAGTCCATTGCTGTTTCCTGATCACGAGACGCCGATCCCCATCAATGACTTCTTTAGCCTTTTGTAGATACTCTTTTGCTGCAGTAGGATCAGAGGGGGCAAGCCCTTCGGCTAGGCGCATGTAGCCACCAGAGACCCAGACTGCTTTGTTATAGCCATCCTCGTCAGATGATTCTAAGTCCCTGATTGCACTAAGTAGTCTTTCCTTAGCAGAAAGATCCCCTGCTTGTAGTTCTGCTCCGTGGAGATGGATCTCTATATCAGCTAAAACACCTGGGCGATTATGCCAAGCTGGGGGAGTGTTCTTCATGATCTCGACTACTTCTTCAAAGGAACTTACGGCATCAGTCAATTGTTTTAGAGCTACTTGGACCTTACCAAGATTTAGGAGCGGTAGGGCAAGAGCACTCTTATCCGCAAGTCCTCGAGATATCTCCACGCTGGCCATCGCCGCAAACTTTGCCAATATTAGATACACGAAATTTTCGGTTTCTTGGGAAAGTAGTCTAAAGGTAATTGATCTAGAGGCTTGTATTTCTGCAGATCCTACCACGTTTCCTTCCTCTACGTATTTGATGAGCGCCTCATCTGAAAGCACCAGGGCCTCAACAAAACGCTTCTCTTCACGGGCCTTTTCTGCTAGATGATGGATGTCATTGGCTGTTTGATTTGTATTATCCATGAACGTAGTATACTTTTCTTGCTTGGATCTTACAATCTTTCTTTGTAGTCTTAGAATTGTTCTTGTATAATAGACAGTATATGGCAGACCCCAAGACACTTCAATTTGCTATCGTAGCAGTTGATACCGTGTTATTTACCTTTAGGGAGGGGCGTCTTCACGTGCTTTGTATCCCAGTTACTATCCCTCCGCATTTTCTAGATTGTCGTGGTCTTCCAGGTGGCCTGATTGCTCCAGATGAGACAGCGGAAGATGCTGTGGTACGACATCTATCGGTAAAGGGTGGTATCAAGTCAGTTGCCTATAGCGAACAGCTCCATACCTTCAGCGCCATTGATAGAGATCCACGCGGTAGAGTGGTTGCCATAGCCTATATGGCCCTTATCCCTGAGACAGAGGCTGACAGGATAGCCCCCACTGCCAAGTGGTTCTTTGTGGACGCCTTGCCCAAGATGGCGTATGATCACGAGAAAATTATCGCGTATGCGGTTGAGCGCTTGAAAGGGAAGCTATCCTATACCAATATCGCGTATGGATTGCTACCCAAAGAATTCACACTAGCGGAACTGCTCACATGCTATGAGTCTGTTCTTGACAGGAAGCTTGATAAGCGCAACTTTATAAAAAAAAATACTCCTGCAAAAACTCGTCACAGATACTGGCAAACGAAGAGAGGGTAAGCAACATCGCCCTCCAAAGCTCTATAGATTTACTTCTCGATCTCCCCAATTTCTCGAGGTCCTCTAAAATAGTGTCATAATTACACTATTGACAAGTGCTGTTTTATGAGTTATACTATGGCATCATCGTTACTTAGTGTGTATATAACATTAAGTAAGGTTCGTTGACAATCAGATTATAGGTTTCATAAATTTCATCTCTTGTAGCCGAAAGACCAAAAGGAGTAACGAGATGCCCTGGCGGATTCGCACAGGACAGCATGTTGGACGAGATCACCTCCTTTACAATCGAAACTGCCAGGACGGCCTAGCTGTCTTACATGGTCTGATCAAAAGTGAGGAGGTTATGATAGGCGTATTATGTGATGGATGTTCGGGAGGTGATAAGAACTCAGGCAGATACTCTGAAGTGGGAGCACGAGCTGCTGCGCCTTACGTGGTGCAAGCTGTCAGGCAACTACTTGAGAGAGATACCGAGATTTCACTGATCCCCGTGCTCCTATGGGAACAGCTTATCGGGTGGCTTCGGCGAACTATCGACGAATACCAGCTTGATGGACCCTCTAAAGCTCAACTGATCGCAAACTATTTTCTCTTCACAGTCGTAGGGATGATCGTAACCGAGCGCACAATCTTGTTCTTTAGCATCGGGGATGGGGTTATCGTAATCGGCAAGGATGTACGCATCTTAGACTACAACAACACGCCCCCCTATCCTGCCTATCATTGTATCGAAAAGAGCTACTTGACGTTGACCGAGGACCTACCTCAAGGATTTGAAGTGCTTCTCATCGATCGTGCTACGTTCGCTGTTGGACAGGTAGCTATCGGGACAGATGCTTGGCATCATGAACAATCACTACTTACAGATATCTGGGGACATGAGCATGTCGCTGGACTTCAGCGGTTCCTCAATGCGCAGTCAAACAATAATCGTCGTTTTTTCAGACGACGTTTCGATAATCACCTGGGAGGATCTCGGGGGACAGGAGCACTCATGAAGAGAGTGACTATCGGAGGTATAGCTTATACACTAGCTGACAGTGCTCTCATTGGGAGTGGCGGTGAAGGCTCAGTGTATCGGTTGAGATTGCCTAGGGGTGATGTCGCCGTAAAGGTGTATCACAAGCCTACGGCAGAGCGGAGTTCCAAGGTTCGTGATTTCTTAAGTCACAGATGGGCGCTTCCGACAGATCGCATCGCTCTTCCTCTTGAGGCTGTCTATGACAGTGGGGGGAGAAAGATAATCGGTCTCACGATGCCCTATCTGGGAAGTGGTTTTGAGGAAGTTGCAGCATTTGCTAATCGCAAGTATCGGACTACGCATGGTGTGACAAATAAAGAAGTCACGACTGTTTTTCTTGATGGTGGAAAGGTCTTACAGCCCGTCCATTCATCTGGTTTGGTTGTTGGTGACTTAAATGAGCGCAATGTGTTGTTTCGTGGAAAGGAAATGCTGTTCATTGATGTCGACAGCTGGCAGTTTGGATCGCATCCATGCCCTGTCGCGACTGAAATGTACCTATGCCCGGATCTCTATAACATGAATCTTGAGGCAAAGCCATCATTTCTACCAGTGCACGATTGGTACGCGTTTGCAGTTCTCCTCTATCGGAGTTTGCTTCTCGTTCACCCTTATGGTGGGACGCACCCACAGTTGATGAAGCTCACTGACCGCGCACTGCGCAAGGTGACCATCCTTGACAGTGGCGTGACAGTTCCCGCATTTGCGATGAAGCCAGAGGTGCTGGATACTGCTATGCTGGACGTGTTTGATCAGTTTTTTACAAAGGGTATACGGAAAGTCTTTCCTATCGATACGCTGCGTACCTATTCTGATCATCTGCGTGAATGCAAGCAGTGTGGATCGTGGGTCCCGGACAGTAGGGCTCTGTGCCCTGTCTGTCAAGTACGTCAGCAGATAGTCACTCATACCGTCCTCAAGAAGGACATCACCTTTCGTGATATTCTCACGAGCACTGGTGACATCGTCTTGGTGCGGATCATGGGCGGACAGCTCTACGTACTGACTCATGAACGAGGAGTGACCGTGCTATATACAGGAGACCCTCTCCAGGGTCCCCTGCAAAGGCAAGAGTTATTCCCTATCCCACCGAAGGTCACGTATGGACTTTTTGAACATACTCTTGTTGTCAGCCAAGATGCTGATACTACTCTACGTCTTTATAATCTGAGGACGCGAAAGTGGTCCACTGACGTCACAACGTCACGTTTCGCCATCACTCGTCGTCTGATGTTTCGCACTGATGCTAGCACGTTGTATCGTATCTCGGCAGGTAGACTCCTCCGTGGAGAGTACCGAGGGCAGCATTATTTGGAAACGATGGTGCGCCAGGTGATGGAAGAACATACCTGGTTTACCGCTGATCCTAGCTCCGCTGATCCGCGTCTCGTCGGTTTTTTCCAGATGCCCTCCAGTCAAATCTGGTGGTTGTCCTGGGAGGGATCGACGTATGACAATCTGCCCCTCGGGCAGATGGATGATACGGAAGTATTTGTTGATTTGTCCGTAAAGTTTGATCGACATGGAGTGCTAGTGCGGAGGAAGATTGAGCGAAATGGTATCTCGGGCATTCGCTATGATCTGGTCAGCTCAAAGGGTGTTGTGGCGTATTCATCGCCATGGCAGCCGATGACGGATCAAGTCGTAGATGAGTTACATGGGCAGGTCTACCAAGGTGGTATCTTGCTACATGCAACTGATGGTGGTGTTGTCCAAGATCGGATCGAGACTGGAAGCCGTAAGACGTTTGAAAAGACTAAAGGTCTCGTACACGAAGGCGACAGCCTGATGCTCTGGGGCAAAGGTCTGATCATCACGTCCGGCAACAGACTCGGCTATGTCGAACTCGGTCAGCTCTAAACCTTGTGCCCAATGGGGCGTGAGGAAAAGACAGTCACAAGGAGAAAAACCATGACTACCCCTGCTCTCTACAAGTCGTCCGATGCGTTTGCTGACATGTATACTCCGCGTATTGGGGAGTTCATTGAGGCCGGACGTAACGCAGGACTTTCTCCGGCTCATAAGTCCAGTCGCAAGGTGGCCCTCGTCATCGTGGATAACCAGTGGGATTTCTGTCATCCGACGGGAAATCTCCCGGTCCCTGGATCTCAGGCGGACGTCGATCGTCTCATCAAGTTCATCTACAATAATGGCGATGACATCACAACTATCCTCTATAGTATGGACACCCACAGCACGCACCATATCTTCTTCGAAGGATGGTGGGTAGATCGCGATGGCAATCACCCGGCTCCATATACCTACATGACTGCAGATGATGTGCTCAAGGGTAAGTGGCGTCCATTGTATCATCCTCGATGGTCTGTGGACTATGTCAATATTCTCGGTGCTCATATGATCTGGACCTATCACTGTGAGTTCGGTACACCTGGCTGGTCTCTGATGCCTGCTCTCTCTGAAGCCATCGCATGGCATAGTGCAGGGCGGCGCTCTGAGGCGATCCAGCTTATGAAGGGGAACACCCCTCGTACTGAGTACTTTGGTATCTTCGGCGCAATGGTGCCTGATCCGGAAGATCCGAACGCATCGGGGATGAATGTCCCAATGCTCGATCTTCTGGCTAAGAACGACTTGATCTACGTTGCTGGTGAGGCAAAGTCGCACTGCGTGCTCGAGACGATGAAGCAGCTTGTGGCGCACTTTGGTGCTGATCCGGCGATGCTTTCGAAGGTAAGGTTCCTCATGGACTGTACCAGCAGCGTGGTAGCTCCGGGTATCGACTTTGAAGCTATCGCGATGGCAGAGCTCAATCGTATGAAGGGCTTGGGGGTCCAGCTCGTTCAGTCGACTGACCCGATCAAGTAGGTCGTCCTTCGATTCTTCGGCAAGCTCAGGACTCAGGACTTCACAAGATTTGGATATGCCAAATCTTGCTCGCTGTACCGTAGGCTATCAAGCATACAGATAGTTGCGGTGCCACAACACAAGACTCACTGGTCCCCCTCCACGTACTATCGGAGAGGGGCCAGGAGTCTTCCTTTTCACACTCGCAAAAAACAGGAGATGAAAGATGTCGAACACGATCGTCCAGGCACAGCTGTCCCGCGAGGGGCTATCCCCCAAGTCTCTTCGATGATCATTGCTAATCTCATGAACCATGTCCAGCTTGGACAAGGAGTTGGGGTTGACGCACTTCCCTCTGATCATGCTACTCTTGTCTGTTGGGTGATTGACCGCACCGGTTCGATGTCAGGTAACCGTAACGATCTCATCAATGCGTACAATGAGGGTCTGGCAGCTCTAAAGGCTAGTAAGGCCTCGGACGAGATTATGATGCAGACGCTTCTATTTGATTCTGACGGCGGGACTGAAGTGCTTCATGCTTACCTCCCTATCGATCAGGTCCCTGACTTGTCTCAGTCAACATATGCTCTTGGTGGTATGACCAATCTCAATGATGCAGTCTTTGATGGTATCAGCGGTGCTGTAGCATACGGTGCGAGTCTACGAAATGGCGGGACGATCACAAAAGTAGTCGTCGTTATCATGACAGATGGTGGAGAGAACGACTCTCGATACCATTCTGAAAGTGATCTAAGAACACTTATCGAAGATCTCCTTCGAGAGGAGATCTATACCATTGCCTTGGTAGGTTTTGGCTATGATGCCAGTACTTATGCAAATAAGATAGGGATTCCTGCTGGCAATGTGCTCAATGCAGGCTCTAGTGCTAGTGAGATTCGCAGGGCTCTGGGCACCGTGTCGAAATCAACCACCCGGGCGTCGCAGACAACAATCGCCACCGGCTCGCAGAGTTTCTTTAACTAGCGAGAAACCTATAATCTCGATACACTAACCCTCACATAAAGTGAGGACTCAACCCCGCTACGGCGGGGTATTTTTTTGTCTTCTCTTTGGACAGTTCGTCTATTCTTACTGTAGAACAAGCGCAGTATTTAGGTCAATCTCGGCACTAGCTTTAGCGCGTGGGGGCGATCCATATCATTTGCTGGCTACTCAACATACCTGCTTCGCAGAGCTTCGGTGAGGTACGATTCACAGGTGTACATATGCACTTTCGGGGTAAGTGCACGGTAAACTCAAATTGAAACCTATAGCAATTTGTGCTATAATTTCGATTAAGATACCATGCCCCATTTGGGATATGGTGCGCTCTGGACTTTGACATGACTGAAAGGACGTTAGATGAACAAGCGCCTTTGGTACACCTCAATGATTGTTATTTCAGTGGGCGTAGGCATCACCTTTAACTTGGCTTCAGCAGAAGGAAGCGGTGGCGACCCGATAAGACCCAATCTGGAGCGAACATTTCAAGTGACGGGCGCCTTATCCTATGGCGATATCGATATCTATAAGGATCAGGTTATCACCTTTTTCAGAGGGGTCCCTCAGCTGAAGGCTGTTGGTCTGTATGAATCCCTACAAACGGACTTCGATACCAAATATGTGCATTGGTTACATGATGTTGGGCTGCCAGCAGACCCTATCGTGATACATAGTGAAAGCGGGGTGTTGTATATGTTAGACCAAGTTCAACTCTATATTGAGAGTAGCCAATGTTTTCGCAGCCTTTTCACAAGGAGCGGTACTAATGCTACAAAGATTGATAGGTTTAGTAATGGCTGGGTTGTATATGATCAGGGACCTGCTTCATTTGTTTTGGCTGATGCAAGCTGTTTAGAAGGTATCCCGCAGCTTTGGGGCTATACATTTGAGTCAGGCTCTTTGATAACATCACTAGCCGCTCAAGGGACGACTCTTTTTGTCGGTCGTCAGGATAGTCTTGATCTCTTTGATATTTCACAACCACCTGGACTCAGTGCACTAGGCTCCATTTCTCATAAGGGGCGTGCTTTTGATAATGTCCAGATAATGGAGGCTATTGGAAACGAGGCCGTCTGGGTGGTGAGAAATGGTACAGTGTACTCACTGAGTACTGATCCTCATTTTCTTCATGAGCCTCAACCTCTTGACACGCCTATCTCTGGCGAGATCAGGGACCTTCGTTACATTGAAACGGGATTTGTAACAGTTACCACTTCAGAAGGTGTTTTGGTGTTTGATGTCAGGGAATCGACTACCAATCCACGTTTGGTGGTTCATCTGGAAGCTAATGGTATGGTGCAAGCACGGATAAGCTCTTCGCTCACGCGCCTTGTGACTCGTGGCGAGACAGGAGTAGAGATCTGGAAGGTTGACTGGCTCACGCGTGAGCAGATTGCCTCAAGGGTCTTTGTCCCATTTGTAAGACATGCAGACTTGCAGTAGTTCTCTTAGACGGACGTGGTCATAGACCCGTCCGTTTTTTTTTGGCTAATATATAGTAATACTGGATCTTTTGAGCATCAAAGACATCGCTGAACTAATTCAATTGTTGAACTTCATATATACTGACTACATGACAGGTCGGACACATGATCTCACTTCTTTTACAGCTCTTTCATTGACGCTGGTGTATACCACTATTCCAGATATGTCTCTTGCCACAGCTGTAGCAGCGCTTGGAGCATGCTTTATCGGGGGACTTGCTCCCGATATAGATCAGCCTACCGCTGACTTGTATCGCCGACTTCCTGCCGGGACAGTGATCGCTCGACTAGTCAGCCCTATACTAGGAGGCCATAGATTTATTTCTCACTCATTACTTGGTGTACTTTTATTCGGTTGGATACTGAAATTACTTCTTGTGGCAATGCAGTCGATTATACTTGTAGATAGCGGTATCATATGGACAGCTTTCATGATCGGCTATGTGGCTCATCTGTTGGTTGATATGTTGACCAAAGAGGGAGTGCCATGGCTCTTCCCTATCCCCTTCGCATTCGGGATTCCTCCCATTCAGGCAATGAGGATACGAACAGGGGAGTTCATTGAAAAGTCAGTCATATTCCCCTCTCTGCTTGCCTACAACAACTTCTCTATGTGCAGCATTATCCCCGTTTTCTCTGGGTCCTGAGACAGATAGTACATTAGGGTTTCATTGATCATCACTCAAGTTATATTAAACATTCAATCGTCAGTTGCTAACTGAGAAATACTTTACTTAACGTCCTGCTTCCTTCGCTTTTCCAATCTTCCTCATGATCTCCTCAGGATACAGCCCTCTTGTGCCCCTTCCGTCTTGGTCAAACAAGCGGTAGATGTTCGCCTCACGAATATCAGCAGACTGATCTCTGGGGGAGATCCTTTTCTCTATCAAGATTACAGGACGATCATAAAAAGGATTTACATAGGCGTGGAGAAATCCTCCCGGGATCTCATACGTTGAGCTCCTCTTTAGGAATACTACTTGAATACTGTTCACTTGCTCGGTGAGTGCTTCAACTAGTTGTTCTCCACTAAGCTTGCTCAGATCCCCACTGCCAATCAAGAGAACCATGTCAGTCATGGCGGTAAACACCTCTCTGTGTGGGGCTATTCCATCAATACCATGATATTGCAGACTAAGAGCCTTTATAGGGTGTGATGGATCACCTGTCGGGTTGATCCACAAGATCTTTTCATCATACTCGTTTGCCTTTTTCAGATGGATGTATCCGCCCCAATGTCTGATGTCACCAGTTATCTCTGGTAGAGAATAGTCTTTTAGAAGGTCTTTGACTTCTTGTGGAGTGTTTTTGAGTATTGATGCTTGATCCATGTTAAAAATGAGGAATTGAAGAGTCTCCCTTCGTTCATGTACCCTCCTTCGCTCATGTCGAAGTGTCGGGATGGGCGGACTTGAACCGCCGACCTCGTCGTCCCGAACGACGCGCGCTAGCCATCTGCGCTACATCCCGGATATGCTCCATTTACTGCCCTTTGATAGTTGCCAACAACTGGTGGGATTCCTCAGACCCAAATTTTGTCACTGCAGCTTCAAGCAGAGCCAAGACATCTGCGTAGGATTGAGCTAAGGCTTTTTCGTAGTATCCCTTTAGTTCTGGATGTTCCGCGACAAGCATGATCATAGAGTCGCCTTCAGGAGCTGTCTGGCCTATTTTATTGAAGATCTCTACTTCTTTCTCCGAGAGCGCTTCATAGAGATAACGTACTGCCGAGGTATAGATGTACTCCTCAAACTTCTGCCACATCAGTGTTTTTTCCTCTGGTTCTAGGTTAAATGAATAGACGAGTGTCTGTATATGATTTGGTTCATTCGTGTCTGTCATGTGGTTTGTCTAAAATACGTAATAACTCCTCGAGATATAGTCCGATGGCGTGACCAGTGACATGTGCCCCACCTACTAAAGCGACAATGCTTGCTGTGTCTATTCCGTTTCTCATGCCTATCAGACCTGCAACCATTACAGTAGTACTGACTGTCCCCACTCTCTTTGAGACTTCAGAGGCATCTTCTAGCAGGTCTCTATGGTTGCCTATACGATCTCTGGCACGTGCGTAAGCATCTTTTTGCGCGAACTAGTCGTGCACTTATCCATCTAACAGCACTAGGTCCTACTTCATAGTTATCGGATATTTCCATATTTTTTCATATTGGCATCAGACCAATTCCACCATTGTAACAGATGCTTTTCTGTCTTCTGCTCGGACACAGCATAGATGATGCATCGAAATACGTAAAGGAGGCATCTATCCACAGTATGGCCTTTGAGCTGACAAAAACGATCGTACATGACTTGAGGGTCCTGTCCTTTTAGATCTTCAATAGCGGTATAGCCAAGATCTCTCAGGTCTTGGGCAATACGGGCTCCTACTCCAGGTAGTGATTCGAACACGTCTTTTTCCTTTTTCATAGCCGTATTGTATATGCTACACTACCCTATGTCAGCTAAGATCATCTGGACTAAACATGCTAGACAAAGACTCAGTGATAGGCGGATGCATACTTCGATGATCGAGTCAGCGATCAACTCACCTGATTACATCAGACAGGGAAAGACACCTGGTAGCACTGAGTATATCAAACGAAATGGTAGCCAAACTATCACTGCCATCACCAAGCCCAATGATAAGGGTGAGCTTGTAGTGATCTCCACATGGGTTGATCCTCCTTATGCAGGCACAAAAGATGCTAGGTCAAAAGACCTCTATCTTAAAAGAGAAAAAGGCAGGCTTCTGGGGAAAGATCTTTTGGGGTATGGTGCGCCAGATAGTGGGACATTAATAAGCATAAATAAACCGAGCTGTGCTCGGTTTGTAGCTAGATCGTAGCCCGTCCATATCGAGTATCAATGGGGATCCTCTTGATGTCACGAGTCATATAGTCATAGAGTAGCTTGGCTGGAACACTACTTGGCCTCCTCGACTTCATTAGGCTGCCAAATCTTTCCACATTGATGTGATTTGCTCCACTATCTATTGCGGCCCATTGACGAGCAAGGTGGGGGTAGCTCATCACCTTATCGTGAACAGCATCAATACCATGTACGCTGTCCTCAACCCCGAGCTCGTCTGCCAGCAGGGTAATGTTGCTACGGACCATTTGTGAAAGAATACCTATAGCACAGCACTACCAATATCAAATGACAAGGACAACCAATAAGGTAGCTTTTTTTTATGCTGTGGATCAGGTATCATACAAGAAGATGACATCACTAGAAACTATCCTCCCCACTATCGGGTATGCTGGTATAACCGCTATCATATTTGCTGAGAGCGGACTGTTTTTCGGGTTCTTTTTACCCGGTGATAGCCTGCTCTTTACCGCTGGTTTTTTAGCTTCACAAGGGTTTTTTGATATTGTCCCTTTGTCAATTCTATGTTTTGTAGCTGCCGTCGCAGGGGACAGTGTGGGGTATTACTTTGGGAAAAAAGTCGGACCGCGTCTCTTTACACGTAAAGACTCGCTACTCTTTCACAAAGAACACATCAGTAAGGCCCAACACTTTTATGAGAAACATGGTAAGAAAACAATAGTCCTTGCACGCTTTCTCCCTCTCGTTCGTACCTTTGCCCCAATTGTGGCAGGAATTGGCTCGATGCCGTATGGTACCTTTTTTGCTTACAATGTCTTTGGTGGTTTGATCTGGGCTGTTGGTCTAACATGGGCAGGATATTTCTTAGGTAAGAGTATCCCCGATGTTGACGCATATCTTCTCCCCATCGTCCTCTTTATCGTATTTATCTCCGTCGCTCCGACTGCTTGGCATATCCTCAAAGATCCTGCCCAGAGACAGAGTATCATAGACCTATTCAAGAAGTATTCAGGTCAGCTGCAAAAGACCAACGATACTCCTGATGAAATGCAGTGATACTCGCGATCTGGCATGGACTGTTGTATGATTGATCTATGGTATCTGAGAGTAAACCTGTAAATAGAAGGCTATTTTTCTTCTCAGTACTCATTTTGACTGGATTGGCTGCCTTTAGGGTCGTGCAAGTCATCTGGCCTTTAGTTGCCCTTTCGGGAGCGTATGCTATAGTCATCTATCCTCTTTTTTCCTATCTGAGGAGAAAAGGCATCCCTGAGGCTCTTGCTTCGACTCTAGCTCTTCTTTTTTCATTCATAACACTCTTCCTTCCTCTCTACTTTGTTGGAAATCATCTCATCAATGAGCTCTTGAAGTTGAGGGATACAGTCACTGTCTCCATAGTCAATGGCTCTCTTGACCTAGATACAGTGGTGGATAGGATAAATGAGGTATTATCTATGATCCCTGGTGTACAAGCTAGCATCACGAGAGCTGAGCTCGTACAGGAGATACAGACTTTTCTGAGGCCACTGACAACATCTTTGTTAAACAATCTTGTCCAATCTGGCAAACTCATCACAGACACTATCGTCTTTATTATCCTTGTTTTTCTTATCACTCCTGCATTACCAAGATTGCGCAAGTATCTTGAGCAGATGAGTCCTTTGGACAATGCGGTTGATGAAACCTATATCAACAGAGCAACTGCTATGATGACTTCGGTACTACGGGGTAATGTCCTGATTGCTTTTATCCAAGGGGTATTAGGTGGCATTGCTATCTGGATAGCAGGTATGCATTTTGTATTGACCCTGACTTTAGTTATGATCGTGGCATCCCTAATACCCCTACTGGGGACCGGATTTATCACGATTCCCATTAGTATCATCCTCTTCATCTCGGGCAAATATACAGAGGGTCTCATAGTTCTGCTCGCCCAGATATTTGTCATTAGTACGATCGATAATATCATCAGACCCTACCTCATGTCCAAGAAAGCGACCCTTCATCCTGCCCTCCTGCTCATCAGCTTTTTTGGAGGGATACAGCTTTTTGGTCCGCTAGGGATCATTTACGGCCCAGTAATCATGATACTCTTCGTAACATCTCTTGAGATCTATAAGGAGCATTATGCCAAGTCCTGATCTACATACCATAGATATCCATCGCTTTCAAAAGCAGATATATGACTATTTTCGCAGTCACGGGAGGGTATTTCCCTGGCGATATGAGTCTGACCCGTATAAAGTCCTGGTCTCTGAGGTCATGCTACAGCAGACTCAGACCGGTAGGGTGGTAGCGTATTATGAGAGATTTATCCACGCCTTCCCAACTGTAAAAGCCCTTGCCGATGCTCCACTCTCTAAAGTATTGTCACTCTGGCAGGGCCTCGGATATAACAGACGCGGTATGTACTTACATAAGGCGGCACAGATGATCTCCAAAGACTACGATGGAAAAGTCCCACTAACTGTTTCTGAGCTGGATAATCTTCCCGGTATTGGCTATGCGACTGCAGCAGCCATCTATACCTATGCTTATGATAGACCTACGCCCTTTATCGAGACCAATATCCGTGCTGTATATCTCTACTTCTTTTATGAGGGTGAGGAAGAAGTCACAGATGAATCGCTCCTTCGGGATGTACAGATTTCACTTGATTATGATCATCCCAGAGACTGGTTCTATGCATTGACTGATTATGGTGTTATGCTCAAGAAGGAAAAGAAGTTTCGCAATCTACAGAGTAAACATTACACATGCCAATCACGATTCGAAGGGTCAATTAGGCAGGTGAGAGGTGTACTCCTACGAGAGGCATTGCAAAGGAAACATATTTCTGAGCAATTTGCATTATCACTCGGATACGACAAGATGAAAACATATGACGCTCTGGCGACACTGGTTCGAGATGGGATATTAGGCTCTGCAAAGGGCACATATTACATTGTGGAGGGAGGTGAATGATATGGACATAACTATAAATTATCTCTCAGTGCTCTTGGCAGCTATTGTTCCTATGGCGGTTGGTAGCCTTTGGTATTCACCTATGATGTTTGGGAAAAAGTGGGCAATGCTTGAAGGGTTTGACATGAGTGATAAGAAGATGGTCGAGAAGATGCAAAAGGAAGCAAAACCAGCCTACTTTATTACCTTTCTTGCAACTCTTCTGATGGCATACGTGATGGTGCACTTTATGACGTACATTGGCGTAAGGAGCTTACTGAAGCAGTACAGTTTGGATTTTGGGCGTGGTTAGGCTTCCTCGCTACTACTACACTTAGTGATAGCCTTTTTACTAAGCGACCATTTGAGCTCTATTACATCAATGTATCGTACAAGCTCGTGAACACTGTTCTTATGGCTGCAGTCTTGTATTGGATGATGTAGGTATACCCGATAAATCCCTCATCTGTCGACTGGCGGTGTGAGGGATTTTTTCATGCCCAGGATTTCATATGCCTGAAGTGATCGTGCTTCATACTACCGAGGGGGATAGAGTCTAATGGCATCTGTGAGGCTGAACTCACCTATTTGTGTTCTTACCAGAGAATGTACGCAGGCTCCGGACCCTGCCTTTTTTCCTAGATCATTAATGAGTGTGCGAATAAAAGTCCCACTAGAGCATCTGATACGTGCTTTGATCGCCGTAATATTGTGGATCGGACTTATCAATAATTTTTCCCATGTCCGAATGATAAGCTCTTGTCTAAAATCGCCTGTAACAATATCTACTTTTTCTTGGATATCGGTCAGGAGTTGGTCTGGTGTGAGTGAATATCTTCCTAGCAGTGACACCTCATAGATCTCACGCTCCTTATGAGGGATGGTACTTAGGTCGTAGGGAAGGCCCATCCGTGCCCTCTTATAGAGTGGGATACCGTCCACAGGCTGGGAGCTATAGGGAGGATACGGCTGGTGGATAGTAGTGTTAGCAAGTTTAAGCACGGATTTTTCAAACTCATGTGTATGTATCTCTGTAGACGAATCGGTAACAAGTCCAAGGAGATCATAGCTGTCGGTTGAAAAGCCAAGTATGGCAGTGACATCGTATGTTTTGTCCAGTCCGATATACTCCTCTCGCAACTTATTCCCGTCGCCCACCATACACAGAAGTACCCCTTCGGCCATTGGGTCAAGACGTCCAGCATAGCCGATCTTTTGGTTTTCATACTCAGGATGCTCCTTGCGAAGTTGTTGTATGGCTTGGAGCGGAGTCATCCCAAGAGGTTTGTACAGACATATATGTTTGGTATTGCGTAGGGGATTCATCCTTGTTATTCTAGTACTATGAATTGGGTTGTAACACTTATCATCCACTCGGTCATCGTTTTTGTTACTGCACGGATCTTGCCAGGGGTAGTACTCCCTGACCTCATGACGGCGATCCTGGTAGCGGTGGTGATGGGGGTGATCAATACGTTTGTTAAGCCAGTATTGACTCTGCTTACGCTACCTCTTAACTTCCTGAGTTTAGGGCTTTTTACCTTTATCCTTAATGCTTTTATCGTAATGTTGGTTGATTATCTCATACCGACGTTTAGTGTACCCGGTTTTATCGCAGCGCTCCTTTTTGCCATCATTGTGTCGCTCCTGAACACCATCGTGGATGCGTTTCAGAAATAAGCTCATATATGCGTCATCCTGATCTTGCCTCACCCCGCATAGACCTGAGTTTATCAAAGGACGACGTGGGGATTGCTCCCATTCTGTCATTCCTGCGAAGGTAGGAATCCAGACTACTAGATGTTTGTCATCCTGAATTTACGTGTCCTTCCGTAGCCTTGGCGAAGGAGGGATTCAGGATCTCTTGTTAGATTTTGTTTCCCGGGTCCCAGCCTGCGCTGGGATGACAACGGGTGGTGGGACAATGAGGGAGATTCTTTATCTTTGAGCTTTACGTTTTTTGTGCCGAGGATCAGAGTTAGTTCGACAGGCTCACTATAAACATCTCCTCTGATCTAGGGGTTTCGCCTCCCGTTTCTCGCATTGAGCGAGCAACGCGAGCCGAAATGTGCCGAGGATCAGAGTCGAACTGATATCTGAGGTTTTTCAGACCACCGCCGTGACCACCTTGGCTACCTCGGCAAGGATCATGCTATTATAGCAACTTTTTTAGACCCTTTGGTAAAAAAACCTTGGTGTGCGCCAGCTTGGATTCGAACCGAGGACCCCCACTTTATAAGAATGGTGCTCTAACCAGCTGAGCTACTGGCGCAATCTTATCTATTGTTACTTGGTATTGTAACTTAGCAAGGGCATATAGAAAAGCCCCGCCTTAAGGCGGGGTAAATCCTACCCGATCCAAATATCATTATCTAACATGCGGATAGGGTGTAGGCCTGCTTGGATTTGAACCAAGGACACCCAGTGTATAAGACTGGTGCTCTCACCGCTGAGCTACAGGCCCATTAATGCCTATAGTGTATCATATGGGACTTATCTTTGCAATACTTTAGTGTATACCTGCATTGAGTAAATCTATGTATACTATCTGTATGCGTTCAAAAAAGAAATGGTTTTCACGGCCTCAGGTCGCTCTCTTGGTCGGAGGCGCGGTGCTCATCATCTCTTTACTTATCTTTGGCACCATTCGATCTTTTTATACCAATATCAGCACCGGCTCACGACGCGGGCCTACTCCTGCCCCAGAGCAGACAGAGTTCGGGGTACTCCTCATGGGGTATGGTGGTGGATCACACGAGGGGACCTATCTCACCGATACCATCATGGCTCTCCATATCAATACGAAGACAAAGCAAGCAGTCTTGGTCTCAGTCCCTCGTGATACATGGGTGCGTATCCCGGCAGATGGTGGCGCTGCTTTCTACAGTAAGATAAATGCGGCTTATCAAATGGGCCTCTTCCCGAAGAACTACCCGAGACTCCTTGATCAGTTCCATGGTGAGCAAGGAGCAGCTGATCTCATCAAGGGTCTACTACGAACTATCACTGGTATCAAGACTGACTACTATCTCGCGATAGACTTCGCCGGCTTTCATAAGGCAGTAGATATACTGGGAGGGCTCGATATCAACGTCCAGAAAGGCTTTGATGACTATGAGTACCCTATAGAGGGAAAGAAGGATGATACGTGTGGCAAAGACGAGGCCCAATTTCAGGAGGCTCTGCTGATAGCTACAGATAGTCCAGAGCTAGCATTTCCGTGTCGATTTGAGCATCTCCATTTTGAGAAGGGCCTTACCCATATGGATGGAGAGACAGCACTGAAGTTCGTGAGATCACGTCATTCAGCCGAAGACGGGGGAGACTTTGCGCGCGCACGTCGTCAGCAAGAGTTCCTAGCGGCCCTGCGAGAGAAAGTACTGAGTATCGGCTTTCTCCCTAAGATCATCCCCCTCATGAATGAGCTAGATGACCATATTCGCACCGATGCCCCACCAGAGCTCATACAAAAGTTCATTGGGGAGGCGGGAAGTGCCTCACAGTATCGAGTGACTCAAGTGGTCTTGTCTACAGATAATTATTTGAAGAATAGTGTGTCGGCAGATCGGCAATATATATTGATCTCAAAACAAGGGCAAGATGTATGGACAAAGCTAAGAGGCGATATCCAAGTCTTACTCCAAGGCGGCTCCCTTACCCCAAGTCCGAGTGCGGGGGTTATGAAGAACTAAACGATACCGTCTTTGTGTCATTCCTGGATTGCCGCTTTTGTCATTCTGAATGCAACCACGTTTGACGTGGTGAAATGAAGAATCTAGCAAACAAGTCTACTTAATCAGATCCTTCATCTACGATTCAGGATGACAACTAAGGAACTTAACAGTGCTAAAAATTTCTAGGCGCAAAAAAACCGGGTGGTGCCCTTTCGGGCACCCCCGGTTCTGATCCTTCAGACGGCCATGCTGGGCAACTCCGAAGAGTCGTCCATGATGACGTTGGGTCCGGTCAGGTTGACCTGACGACCCGTCGCCACCCCATTTACCTTCTCCGCGACTTGCACGGGCATACCGTGCTCATCGACGAGAGAGGTGATTCCGGCAAGGTTGAGGCACAGGGCCTCTCCACCGTCGGAGATCGGGTTGACATACACCTGCGCGGACGCCCAAATGTTCCACATGCTGAGTTTCAGCAAGCTCGTCAGAAGATTCTGACGACCTGCCAACTCAGCGGCGTCGACCGTGACCGTTGCCGGATCACGGAATACGAACTTGAGAGCATATCGACCGTCACCGAGGTTCTGGGGGTACACCCCCATGAACTGGTAACGGTCGGCCAGCGCCTGGCAGTAGTGATAGACACTAACGCCACGGCTCTGCCGCTTGAAGACCTCGCGGCCTTCGCCCATCGTTTGCGAACTGTGGTTCCTCCCCTGCGGTTGCAGGTTCAGGAGCTCCGCCGGAACGAGTCCGGCGGGCACCACGATTCGGACGAGGACACTGTTGTACTTGGGCATCGAGCGAGTCCTTTCTGTAAAAGAATCAGGCTTATAGTATAGCATAAGATTGCTATTCTGTCAAGTTTCCTTGAGCAGAGCGTGTTAATCTAATGACGTAATTAGGTTTTTTCTATTTATTCAAACATAGTTTGAAAACGTCCCATAACTCAGCTTTCTTGCATTTTTCCCTCTATATAAACAGATACACTATGAGTCCGGTGGCTAGTCTATACCAGCCGAATATTGTGAGGTCTCTCTTCTGCAGAAATTCTACAAAAAACTTCACACAGACTAGTGCAATTCCGAAGGAAACAAAGCTACCTAGGCTAATAGCCCGTATTCTGACACTCCATATCCATCCAGTGGTGTTGTGAGGAGGTCATATCCCGACGCTGCAAATATCGTGGGGACGGCCAGCAAAAATGAGTACATTGCCGCATCTCTTCTCTGGTATCCAAGCAGCATCATCACGACTATCACCGCACCAGCTCGTGAGACCCCTGGAAAGACTGCAAGGCCTTGGGATATCCCGATGAATATGGCGTGGCTATATCCAAGATCTTTCATGTCTTGACTTAGGACAATGACCTTTTTTTGAATCAAGAGCTCTATCAAAAGGAACAGTCCCCCTATTAACGCCAGTGTCATTCCTATCGTCCCCACGGAGTCAAAAAGTACTGTTTTCACAAAATCCTTTGCGAGGACCCCCATGACAGCCGTGGGGACAAATGAGATGAGGATAAGGGGGATCAGCTTTGGTTTGGATAGGACATACTTTGTGTAGAGGACGATGATAGCAGCTATTGCCCCTGCTTGGATCACCACCTCAAAGAGAGCAACAAAAGGAGACTGCTCTATACCCAGCAACTTTGCGGTGATAAGTAGATGTGCTGTAGAGGATATGGGAAGAAACTCAGTAAGTCCCTCGACTAGGCCCATGATGATCGCCTGAAAGATTGTCATGAATAAAGAGTAACAGAAAGCAAACTCAAAACCACGTCTTTTTCCCATCCTATTTATCAGAACTGGAGCTTCGCAGTAACAGTTCATAAAGCCTGACTCCGGTGGCCCCTGGCATATTGCATGCCACACCCCATCAGCGTTTGGCAACGAACTGTAAATTACTTTCGCTAGGTTCTGAAAATAGGATGTGGGGAGTATATGAAAACTGTGGGGCATCGATAGCTACGATACTTCAGCCTTTCGGCCTTGCTCAGCACAGGCATTTTGAATTTTGCGCTTGTTTAGAGTTTAGAAATTAGGATTTAGAAATTATGTATCTTTAGTTTGATCTGCTATACTATAGACCTTGTACTTTACAAAAAAGGAGTGAAGGATATGTATTCTATGATTCTTGGAGCGCTGATAGGAGCTGTGTTACTCGGCTATACGTTTGCTAGAGATGGAGGCTTCGGATCAGCCTAGGCGGAATTGGTCCTGGGGACGATGATGGGAGGTGCTTGGGGTACGATCCCAGCCATGCTCATAGGTCACAATGCCCCCACAGAGATGGTGCATGCACGTACTATAGAGATAGTCAGTATGCGAACTAGTGATGGGGTAGAAGGGCGATTTTTTTTTGGGGCATTGGGAAGTATCAATGGCCAGCCCTATTACTCCTACTTCACCCAGCTGCCAGATGGAGCACTACATCAGGGTAGAATAGACGCGGACTATACCTATGTGTATGAGGATATGGCCGAAAAGAAGGGAACAATCGAAGTTCACGAGCGGCGTGTTAAGGAGTCTTGGCGGTGGATAAATTGGGGTATTTATCCACACTATAAAAAATGCCTATCGAGCACACATTCCTAAGGACAGTGTTGTACGCGACTTCCAGCTACGCTAGGAGTCTGAAGATGTCTCAAAGCAGAGAGCTAGCCTTTCTCGTAGGCCGATTGAATAGGACTCATGTGGAGTTGATGGATTTGCTCGTGACTGTCCCAGATGAGGCACTCAACTGGAGACCGTGCCCTGGGGCGAACTCTATCTGTGCCATCGTCACCCATATCCTTGGGTCCGAACAGTATTGGATAGGTACTCTAGCGGGTCGCACTGGCTATGTACGTGACCGAGAAGCCGAGTTTAGGGCTCTTGGGACCGATGCTGGTGTCCTTGTTGAAGAAGTCAGGCGAGTTAACGTAGAGTGCACCAATATCCTGACGAAGCTTGACAGTGCGACTTTGGACAGGATGGTAAGTACGACATCAGGTAGGCGTGATTTGCGCTACTGCATCAATCATGCCATCAATCATACGCTCTTGCACTTTGGGCATCTGGAGATCACACTCCAGGTCTGGAGACATCTCCTGTCTCAAGCTCAAGTGAGGTAGCTTCGGCTACCTCTTTTTTATGCTTTATAATAGGCTATATGAATATAGCTCTCGTACATGATCAGCTATTTGAATTTGGAGGAGCTGAGCGTGTCTTTTTTGCTCTTAAGCGCCTCTACCCTCATGCAGATGTCTACACGGCATTCTATGATAGCAAGAAACTTGAGAAGCATGCGCCAGAATATCGAGATTGGAATATCCATGTATCGTGGGCAGCTAGGATCCCTTTTATAAAAAACTCTACTCACCTCTACGCTTTCTGGCCCCATTCATCTGGGAGTCATTTGACTTTTCGAAATACGATGTGGTGATCTCTTCCTCTGGCTGGTTTATGTGCAAAGGAATTAAGACAATGCCGCCGACCCTTCACTTCTCCTATGTCCATCATCAGCCCCGCTACCTATACTACTATGAGACAGCTATGGAGTGGCAGCGCTACCTACCAATCAAGATCTATGCCCACGTCATCAATCACTTCTTACGTATGTGGGATTTCTCTAGTACTGCCCGTCCTGATATCCTCATCGCAAATTCAGAGGAGACCAAGATGCGTCTGCAGCATTACTATCGCCGTGATAGCGAGGTGATATATCCACCTGTCGACATAGTCAAAGAAGTGACGTATGACGACGACACCTTAGATGAGCGGGATTACTACATCTCGCTGTGTCGTCTGCAGAAGGCAAAGCATGTCGAGATACTAGTCCAAGCTGCTAACAAGGCAGGTTTTCAACTCAAAGTAGTAGGCGTTGGCAAGGAGCTGTCAGCCCTAAAAAAGATGGCGGGCCCCACTGTCGAGTTCCTCGGGAGAGTGCCTGATAAAGAGTTTCGTCGCCTATTTCGTGGGGCCAAAGGCTACCTTTTTGCCTCCCAGGATGAGGAGTTCGGTATATCTGCCGTTGAGGCGATGGGTTACTATGTGCCTGTGATAGTCTATGCTTCAGGGGGGCTTAAGGAAAATGTCATAGATGGGGTGTGTGGTTATCACTATCACGAACTCTCCCCGGATGCCGTAATAGAGAAAGTGAACAAACTTGAAAGACTAAACCGGAAGGATTATCGGGCAATGTGTCATGCCGCTCGTGATCATGCCGAACAGTATTCAGTCGAGGAATTTGAAAAGCATGTTGAGTCTCTCCTGAAAAAACATGGTGTAGATGGGAATGACTATGACTAGATATTTAAGTCTAAAGTGAGAAGTTAGAAGGTAAAAGTAAAGAATTCTTAATTTGAGGCACGGGCGGGAATCGAACCCGCGCAATGGCGGTTTTGCAGACCGCAGCGTTTCCACTTCGCCACCGTGCCTATCTTAGCTAAGACTATATTCTATTTTGCAGTCTAGCAGAGCCAGATCCTGCTCTGCAGGACCATCGAGCCATCATACTCTTTTCACCGGTCCTATCTTACTATCCCCTCCTGTCAATACACGCACTAAGACTGCGTGTTGTCGGGATCCCTTCCTAGTAGTCTACCCGATACATTACCTTCAAAAAAGACCCTACTCCTAATGCTGTGAGTATTGATATAATAGCATAAGTATGAAGTTAAAAAAGAAATCTCTTCTGGTTGGCCTTGTCGCGCTTACAGCTATTGCCACCGGAGGCTATATCTATAATCAAAGAAGTACGGACGCTGCCTCAAGGGCAGAAAAAAACACATGATGTAAAAGAGGGCACTCTTCAAGAAGAGCTTGTCCTCGCAGGTAATATAGACGCAACAGAAAAAGTCACACTCCAGTTCCAGACTTCAGGCCGACTATCCTATATAGCCGTAAAAGATGGAGACTTGGTCAAGAAAGGGCAGCTTATCGCTCAGCTAGACTCTCGAGAGCTCAAAAAGAGACTTCAAAAAGACCTCAATGATTACAAGTCATCACGCTGGGATCTAGAGCAACAGAAGGATGACCAGGAGGGAAAGGCTATCACCGACGCTCTTCAGAGAGCACTCGATAAGACACAATTTACATTAGATAGCTCAGTATTAGATGTTGAGCTTACTTCCTTGAGCCTTGAGTTTTCTCGACTAGTGAGTCCGATCAATGGGATCGTGACATTTGTTGAGTCACCTATCGCGGGAGTGAACATCACTCCTTCATCTGCTCGTTTTGCTATCGTGAATCCTGATACTTTACGGTTTGTCGTTACGGCTGACCAAAAGGAGATAGTACAGATCAAGGAGGGACAAGCTGTCGAGATAAGCCTTGATGCTTTGGACAAATTGCTCATGGGTAAGGTCCATCACATATCTTTTGCCCCTAAAGTAGGAGAAACCTCTATCGTATACGAAGTATTTATAGAGGTCTCTAAGGATGAACTTGTTGACAACTTAAGACTCGGGATGACGGGAGACGCTCGTTTTGTGCTGTCATCAAAAAATAATGCTATCTCTATACCAGCAACTGCATTGCAGTCTGACGAGAAAGGTGATTTTGTCTGGAAGAAAGTAAAGGGGAAGAAACAACGTCAAGATGTGACCATAGGTATCGAGACCGAAAGTGAGATAGAAATTGTCAAAGGGCTCTCAGTTGGGGACGTCGTATATGATTGAGCTCAAAGACGTATCAAAGACGGTAACATTGGGGGATAGCCCGATCACTATCCTACAACCCACCTCTCTGGTGGTCAAGGATGGGGATTATATATCTATCGTGGGCCCATCCGGGTCAGGTAAGTCAACTCTTATGAATATGATCGGTCTCCTGGACAAACCATCATCCGGACACATTCTTGTTGATGGAGTAGATACATCTCGCTTTCGGACGCAAGTCTCTCTCGCCTACGAAACAGAAAAATAGGATTCGTATTCCAGCAATTTAACCTGATATCAAAATTGACCATCCGTGAAAATATCATGCTCCCCGGGAGATATGATGATAGCAAGCCTGAGAGCTACTATCATCAGCGGGCACAGGAGCTCATGGAGCGATTTGGGCTTGCGCATAGAGCGGAGTCTTATCCAAATAGGATCTCAGGAGGAGAGCAACAACGAACAGCTATCTCACGCGCACTTATCATGGACCCTGAAGTCATCCTAGCTGATGAGCCCACAGGAAATCTTGATACAAAGTCTGGTGATGTTGTCCTAGAGATACTAGATAACCTGAATAAGAAAGATAAGAAGACAATTGTTGTTGTGACTCACGAGCAGGAGGTCGCTCGTCGCGCCTTCCGAAGTGTCACTATCAGAGATGGGGTCATGACGATAGGCAAATCTAAGGGTTACGCCAAAAAGAAAGCAACACACTAACTATGTTTCATATCATCAAAGAATCGATCTTGGACTTCAAACGCAATAAGGTCCGAACATTTTTGACGACACTGGGGATCATCATCGGTATTACCGCTGTAGTATTGCTGCAGGCTGTAGGAGTTGGATTGAAGAACTTTATTAAACAACAGTTTGATAGTCTTGGTACAAATTTATTGATCGTCTTCCCCGGTCAAGTTTTGCAAGGAGGGTCCTTTCGCAGTAGCCCGGGAGGGGGAGCCTGGGTGGGCAGAATTCGATATACAAGATGTGCAAAATCTCAAGAAGATCCGATCAGCTAGCCTGGTTGCTCCTGCATTTATGAAGACTCTCTCGGCGAGTTTTGGAGAGAAGACCGAGACAGCCGATCTATTTGCAACAACTGGCGACCTCTTTACTCTCCGCAATCTCGAAGCTGAGTATGGAAGTGTATTTACTTCTCGAGAAGTTGAAAAAAAAATCTAGAAGCATAGTGATCGGCAATGCGCTAGCAACTGCTCTCTTTACCCTTCCAGAAAAGGCGGTAGGTAGGACTATCACGCTTGATGATCAGCGGTTTCGCGTGATGGGAGTGCTCAAAAAGATAGGAGGGGGAGGCTTTGGGGGACCAAATTTTGATTCATTTGCTTACATCCCATATACAGCTGCCTACACCTTCAACCCTGACAAAACATTTTTCACTATCTATATAAAGGCTCGTAGCGAAGATACGCTAAAGCAGACTCAAAGAGAAGCCGAGATGATGTTGGGGAGGAGATATGATGAAGATGATTTTTCTGTCATAGAGCAAACAGAGATACTCAATGCTGTGAACTCGATCTTCTCAGCGCTCAATAGTGTATTAGTTGTTATCGGGGCTATTTCTTTGATCGTTGGTGGTATCGGGATCATGAATATCATGTATGTGAGTGTAGTGGAAAGGACCAAGGAGATAGGGATACGAAGGGCGCTTGGAGCTACTAAACAAGATATCCTCCAACAGTTCTTAGTCGAGTCTGTCATGCTTTCATTGCTTGGGGGAGTGGGTGGGTTGATCATTTCAGGTATTTTTTGTCCTCATTATGCGCAACTTTTTTTCCAGCTGAGATCACTCTTTTCTCAGTATTACTTGCCACGGGAGTTTCGGCACTCATTGGTATCACCTTTGGTGTCTTCCCAGCCCGTAAGGCAGCCAACCTCTCACCTATTGAAGCAATTCGGTTTGAATAAAAAATCGGCACTATCGCTTAAGGATAGCACATATCGATTCAAATCGATCAAATCAATATGTTTCGATAGAACGATATTAACATTATGGTATCTTGGTATGTATGGTTGATATTGCTAGCGTATCCGAAACTACTGAGAAGCAATATCCTAAGATATTTGAAATAGTAGCTCTGGGAAATCTTGTCGAAGCAGTTGCCGAGGCTGTTCCGAGTGATGAAGATCTCCCAACAGGAGAACTAAACCACACCCCATTGCGCAGGGCATTGAGAGATGAAGGCGGTGCAAGGGGCTGGTATTTTGAACATCTCATCAACAAAGCAATTAGGAAGTCTGTAGAACAATCAAATCAAGAGAGACCTGGACTTTGTGATGCTAAACCAGTAAGAGATGGTATCTATGGCAGGGTTACGGTAAGGACTAATTCTTTAGGTGGTCTCGTCGCATATAGAACTGGAGTAGTCGACAGACTTACAGGAAGACCTATTACTCTCGCAGAGTATGATGGACTTGTACGGATTGGATCAAAACTAATAATCGTGGAGACAAAGATGACAAAGAAGCTTCCAAGCAAGTTCAACATAGAAGGTAAGGTCAAGACTCTACAGGCAATATTTCCTGATATGGATATTTCTTGCCTGGTAGTTTTGCAACCTCAGACACAACAAACTACTACAGTAACCGAAGTCAATACAGCTAGAGGGAGCTTTACTTTAATTCGTAGAGCATCAGAACTAGGAACTGAGGTTGGTGAGATGGCTGGAAGGATACATGTGATGGCAAATTCGCCTCCTCAGCTGGCCCCTGCTTGATTTTGGTATTACAAAAATGGTCTCCAGTCGGTGATGGGGGCGATGTTGTAAGTGAGCATATTCAGTGCATAAAAGTAGATGATAGGCAAGGCTAAGATGAGTACCCATTGGAACTTTTTACTGGTAAAGAATGATTCAAATGTCAGTAGTACGAAGGGAATCATAGGTAGGCTATAGCGTGGGATATCTCGGTGATCAAGCATGATGGTCGCAGAAATATAGACGAACATAAAGATTGTACTTATCATCTCAAAACGATCCTTAGTCCCTAGATCCGCTATCTTCATTTGTACTGTTTCCCACCGCCATATGAGCGTCATAGCAAACAGTATGAAGTATATAGCAACATCCTCCAACCATGCTGTCCCGACCCATCTCTCACTGTGATTAAACACTGCTAGTGGATGAGTCAGATGGAGATTGTCTCCTGAGTGAAAATAGGCCAGGACGTCTTGATATTGCAACCCGTACCAGTAGAATACGCCGAGAAGTCCGAGTGGCATGAGGAGAATCCAACCCCACTGCCAATTGATCTTCTTTGTCTGATACCACTCCAGTAGTGCAATGATCGCATAAGCTATGCCCAGTAATGCGGCGGGTGTGCGGGTCATGATGGCAAACATCCCTGCCAGGGCAGCCCAAAAGAAGTGCTTTTCCGCCACCATCCACACTGAAAGAAGAATAAGTAGCATAAAGAGAGGTTCGCTAGAGCCTACGCTCCTGACTAGCACAAATCGAGGTATCAGAAGCATCAGACAAAGCGTAAGTAGTAGGGGCCTCTTAGAAAGCTTAAGATGTGTCACCAGTAGGTAAAAGATAGTGGCAAGACCGCAGCTTGCAATCAGAGTCGATACTAGCATCGCATAGGGGTAAGACAAGAGCTTAGTTAACATGGCTATTGTGATCGGATAGAGTGGTTGGTGAGCTGCAAAGTATATAGGGGAAAGTCCGAGTGGCGCTGACTGAAGTATGGGATTCATAGGGTCATACCATGTCTTGGCAACGATGACATAGAGTAGACCATCCCAATGTTTGAGTATGGTATCAAAGGTGAATAATTCCTTTGGAAGATTGTTCAGTGGTATATGAAGGATAAAGGGTAACCATAGGAGAAGGGTGGTCCCGACAGTAGTGAGACAAAGTAGTAAAATATCTTGCAGTTGTGGATATAATGTAAAGGATGAACGCTTTTTGTCCATTGATACTAGTGTAGCATGAAACCGAAATTTCTTTTCGTCATCTTAGGGCTGATTACTTTCGTTGCAGCTTTCCTACGTCTTTATCAATTTGAGGGGTTTGTAACATTCCTAGGCGATCAGGGGAGGGATGCTATCGTCTTTATGCGGATGATGCGCTTTGAGCACTTTCCCCTTGTCGGGGCATCCAGCTCCGTTGGGCATGTATTGCTCGGTCCGTTTTATTACTACTATATTGCTCCGTGGATTGCCCTAACAGGGTTTAGCCCTGTTGGTCCTGCATTGGGGGTGGCCTTGCTTTCAACCCTCCTTCCAATCTTTACGTTTTTTCTTACCCGGAAATATGTAGGTGCGGTCTATGCACTATCGCTCGCTTTTGTGATGGGATCTTCGCATAGTCTCATCTGGTTATCACGATTTTCATGGAATCCAAATCTGATCCCAGTCTTCATAGTGATCTGGCTGCTATTGTGGTTTGAGTCACTCCGTAGCAGGGGGTGGATCCATTACTTGCTTAGTGGACTGCTGCTTGGAGCGATCGTACAGATGCATTATCTGACACTTGTACTCGGGCTACCTATCGTCATCACTTTTATAGTAGCGCATGTTCTCAAGAAAAGCCCGGTAATGCAGTCAGTCATCTTGGGACTATCCTTTGCCCTTGGTTTTGTCATAGCGATCAGTCCTCTGATCATTTTTGATCTACGACACCAGTTCGTCAATACTAATGCCTTTATAAGATTGTTCTCCGAGTCAGCTAATACATCAGGAGGTGGGCTGTCATATATGTTTGACGAGACTGCCAAATTTGCGCTCCTGACTCCATTTGCATCACAAATCATGCTTTCAACCACAATACTCGCTGCTCTTCTAGCTCTGTACAGACGTCATGCTCTGGCACTCACGCTCCTAATCTTTTTCGTAACAAGTCTATTATCTAGCACCCTATTTAAAGGGGTGGTGTATATGCACTACATCGCATTTCTTATAGTGATATGGTATCTCATGGTTGGGGTGACCGCCTCACTGATTGATCATAAGATAACTAGAAAAATAGTCATAGTGATTGTTTTGATATTTGCTTATTATCAGATCCCTCATTACTGGTTTCTTCGAGAAGAACCAAACCATCAGATCCGCATGTCTCGGAAGATAGCAGAGTCCATAATGCCACGTATAACCAAAGAAAAATATCAGATCACGGGGTTGCCAGATAAATTTGGCGATAGCACCTATCGCTATTGGCTCGAGAAATGGGGAAAAACACCAGTTGCTAAAGATTCTCTAGATAGAGGTGACGAGCTCTTCGTGGCATGCCAATCACCATGTCGTGTCATCGGTGATCCTCAATGGGATATTGCCTATTTTGCCCCAACTAAGATCGTAGAGACTTGGCAGTCAGAAGGTGTTACACTATATAAACTCATTCGATAAAGCTATGACAGTATCTCTTATCATCCCCTGCTACAATGAAGAAGTTAACATCCAAAAAGGCGTTCTTGATCGAATAGGGAACTATACAGCGAGCCGCGACTCATTTGTAGAAGTGATCATAGTAGATGACGGCTCAAATGATAAGTCTGCCAATATGATTGCACAAAAGTATCTTCCTAAGTTCACTAAGCTGAAACTTGTCCGCAATAAGCATCAAGGAAAAGCTATTGCGGTTATCACTGGCATGAAAAAAAGCAAAAGGAGACTATGTCATCTTCCTCGATATGGATCTAGCTACCCCAGTAGAGGAAACACAAAAATTGATAAAAGGATTTGAACAAGGATGTGATGTTGCAATAGGCTCACGTGCAAATCGCCGTGAAGGTGCACCTCTGATCCGCAAGATCCAATCCAATGGTTTTATGATCATCCGTAATGTACTCATGGGTACATGGGGAATACGGGATACCCAATGTGGGTGCAAAGGATTTAGTCGTACCGCAGCTCTATCTATTATCGAAAAAATGCGAGTATTTACCGATAGACGAGAGGCGTCTGGGCCATCGGTCTCTGCAGCTTTTGATCTCGAATTTATATTTCTTGCACAAAAACTGGGACTAAAGATCCTTGAAGTTCCTGTTGTCTGGAGACATGCTGAGACGAAGCGAGTGGCTTTTTGGAAAGACTCCATAGAGACACTGAAAGACCTTGCTACCATGAGATGGTACGCATTAACAGGGAAATATACTTTTTAAGTCAAAAGTCAAAAGTGAAAGTTATAGATTTCATAAAAAAACACGCTGTAGGTCTCTTAGTACTTCTTTTTTCTTCGGTTTTTTTCTTTCTTTCCATAAAAACAGGTTTACTAGATGACTGGGATGAGTGTATGTATGCGGGATTTGCACGGAACATGCATAGTAGCGCTTATTTTGCAGCGAACATGTGGAGTGATGGAGTGTTTCTTGATAAATTGCCCTTCTATACGTATCTACTCCAAATACCTCTTTACTTTGGAGACAGCGAATGGCTTCTACGACTTCCCTCTTTGCTCTTTGGTCTTGGAGTGGTGTGGATGATCTATTGGTACGCACATGAGCATATGAGCCATCGTACAGTGGGAGTGCTTGCTATGCTTATATTTCTAGTGGCTCCTATCAATAGCATGTTTTTGACGCGCATGAGTACTGATCCAGGATTTGTATTCTTCATCTTGTGCTCGGTGTTTACCTATAAAAAAAGCTATTAAAATGAAAGATCTGCGACTATCCCTGCTGGCCGGGGCCTTACTTGGGCTAGCTGTACTTATCAAAGGGCTATCTATATTTCCTTTTGTTCTTGTATTCTTGATGATTACTCTCTTTGAGAAGGCTTCCCTTCGTCTATTTATAGCCGCGGGGGTGATTGGCGCGGCGATTGTGTTACCCGTGTATGCCCTCTTTTATCTCAATTTTGGTGACGCCTTTGTAAAGATGTATTTTTTTGGAAAATCTCATCCAGCGAGGGAAGTATCCTATCGAGTTTCATTTTGGAGGGCGACTCTATTATGTCAAAGAGATCTGGCGAGAGTTTGGACTATGGCTAGTACCACCGGTGATCGTAGCAAACATGATTCTCCTTACCTTTTTTTAAGAAACGGGAGTCACTTCTAAAGCATCTATCGGTACTCTACGATAGGTTTCGAGAAGAAACTCATTTGATCGCCATAGTTGGATTTAGCTTCATATTTTTTGACGTTAGCGGCAACCAAGATCTCATGGTATGCCATGCCTATGTATCCATTTTTGGCACTATTGATCGCTCAGTCGCTGATCAGAATATGGGGGACACATACCTATCAGATCGTTACTCTGGCAATAATAGTGTTAGCTATTCAAACCCCATATACGTTGGTCTCCCAAAAGCACTTCTTTAAGGACACAAACCTCAGTACGCGTAACCAGGCCTATTTGGCTATTTCAAAAGAAAAAGATGCACAGTTTTATTATTATGTCCCTTTTGCAGAGAGGCAGGCAAAAGCCATTCTCTCAGATCCGAATCTTTATACAAGTATGACTTGGCGCTATGCCGGTAGTCCTTGTGCTCACTATTATTCCAACAAGAAGGTAGTCCCTCTCTATGAAACAAAGGATTTTGAGAAAAGACTGAAGAAACCAACATCAACCCTCTACTTGCTAGAAAATGGAGACCTGAAGTCAATAGATGGTATTAAGTATCAACTGCGTTATCAAAATCCAGAATATTCTGTGATACGATACTAAGTATGTTCTCGATAGTTGCAATAAGGTCGTGGATAAAAAAAACGTATTACTCTAAGAGATGTGTTGATCGTCGCAGCTCTTATACTTGCCTATTGGCTCACTAGGTTGTTTCGTCTAGACCACTTCCCTATCTTCTCTGACGAAGGCATCTACATCCATTGGGCAAAAACAGCTTGGCACGATGCGACTTGGAGATTTATTTCACTAACTGATGGTAGGCAGCCTTTCCAGACATGGGCCACCATCCCCTTCCTCAAGCTGTTCCCTGACAATCTGTTGATTGGAGGAAGACTATTTGCGGTCTTTGCAGGATTTATGGGATTTGTAGGGATGATGACCCTTTGTGCCTATCTCTATGGGAGAAAGCCAGCCTACTTTGCTGGATTGCTCATGGTAGCAACTCCCTATTTCTTTTTCTATGATCGTCTTGCTTTGGCAGATAGTGCAGTTACTGCAGGTACAATCTGGATGCTATTTCTGGCCTTTTTGCTTGCTCGTACTAGAAGAATGGATGTGGCTCTTACTTTGGGGATAGTAACTGGGCTAACCATGTTGACAAAGTCATCTATCAGGCTCTATGCAGGACTTTTCTACAGCACATCGCTGCTGATCTTCTTCCCTGCTAAGGCGATGAAAGCACATCTGATTAGCCTTATTGGAAAGTCTACTAAAGGGATCAGGAGCTCATGGGCGCAACTGGCCGATTTTACCGTCCTCTATGGTGTTGCTATGGTCATTGCCTTAGTGCTTTATAATGTCCAGCGCCTATCACCATTTTTTCACTTTGTCTCACAAAAGAACGCCACTTTTATCTTAACGACTCAGGAGCTATTGGCAAATCCCCTTGAAGTTTTCCCTGTTAATCTCTATCGAGTCCCATTGTACCTGACTTGGGAGCTAGGATTTATTGTTATGGTGTTTGCTGTCTGTGGCTATTACCTACTCCTAAAGAAAAAAGATGGCCCTGCACTTGTTCTTTTTCTCATTACTCTTGCCTCCTATGTCCTAATCGCATTGGTTGCGCGAGTCCTATTTCCCCGCTACATTATGGCCGTTGCCGCTTTCCTTGTCATACCGGCAGCCTATTTCCTTTCTCGTTTAAAAAAAAGGTGTTTTAGTCCCGGTGATGATTGTCTATGCCATTTGCATGGCGCCTTGGTTATACACTACCTATTTCCAACCTAGCGACATTCCGTTTCCGCCTGTTGACAGGGGTCAATATATTGAGGGCTGGCCAGCGGGATGGGGCGCTCGTGAGATCATGGATATAGCGCGTGAAAAGAGTCAACAGAGACCAGTAGTGCTTGTAGTTGAGGGGACATTTGGTATGACAGCCGACGTGCTAGACACATTTGTCAAGCCTGGTGATCAGATAGAGATAAAAGGCTACTGGCCCCTTGATGAGAAGAATCTGATCGAAAACCAATCGACTCTTTCAGATAAACATGTATACGTAGTGTTTGCTCATCGACGAGAGTTTCCGTCTGAGTGGCCTATTCGACTGATCAAGAAATATGATAAGCCAGGTGATGAATCAGAGATAACACTATTTGAACTGCTTCCCTCCTCTACCCAGTGATCTTTGTTGTGAGAGAAAATACATCCCAATCAAGGTCCATGTAGCAAGAGATACTGTGTTCCCAATTACTCTGATCAAGGTGTCCGTGAAGAACAATTCGATTTTAGATTCGCCTGAGGGGATTACGACTTCTATGAGCTGAAGGGGGTTGTCTGAGTAGATAGTTACCAGTTTGTCATTTACTTTGGCTTGCCATCCTGGGAAGTTAAAAGTCCCAAGTCTCACGCGCGTTGGTAGTCCTGTGTTAGTTATATGATAGTACTGATGATTTGGGATCCTTGATATTACTGTAGCTCGAACATCTGCAGAGGGAAAGACAGCTGGTATGGGAATATCTTTTTCTCTTATAGGAGGGAAGAGGTTGCCATAGGGAGGTGTCTTAGATAGCGAGATCCCATTTGGGGCAAACTCAAATGAGCTTTTACTCACTTCCCACTTTATTTTATTCTCACTAGTCATATATTCGTCATCTATGTTGCGCATCTCCTGTGGTCTGAACAGATGTCCATATTTATATCCAAAAAGCAAAGAGATCCCTACGACTACAGAGACCCCAACATATTGATTTTTGATGATGCGCCCCAGCTTGACTTGATCAAGGATTACCCTGCTTGCAAGGGCGATACTGACAGGAATAAAGATGTTGGCAAACCCCATTAGTCTCCATGGAAATTGTACATAATAGAGAAAGGGGAGAGTCTCCCATATGATCTGAGAATAGCTTGTTGTCATGATGAGTACAAAGATAGAAAGTAAGCTGATTAGAGGTAGCCATAGACTTATAGTTTTTCTCTTTTTTATGACCACAAATAGCGAAGCCCCTATGGCTAGTAGAAAGCCTCCTATAAACAGCTTACCGATTTGAAAGGACATCCCGTCTCCACTACCTGCAACAGACCCACCATATCCCCAGGGAGAGTACCATAATTGAGATGGTAGAACAAAATGAAGGTGAAAGTCATAGAGATTAGAGGTATTGAGTACGTCGACCAATGTAGAACTCTTTTCCAAAAAAAGGGGTAGAGTAAAGAAAGCTGAAGTCCCAAGACCTATCACCCCTGAAAGCACTAATGCTTGGAGGAACACAAATCTCTTTTTGGGAGTTGTAGTAAACAAGCAATACCCCACAATAGGGATCCCAAAAAGTGCCATTGGCACCACTTGGATTTGGTGAGAAAGAATGACTAGGCCGACACATATCCCAAGCAGAATACAATTCCCCAATGACACTTTTTTACTCAACCTCAAGATAGCCCAATAAACAAAGGGTGAAAGCGACACAGCCCAAAAGTCAGCGAATGCTCCTCTTACGAAGGTTAGAACAGCTCGATATGGGAAAAATCCATATAATATTGCTGCTACAATCCCAACCCACTTATTACTGATCTCCTTCGCAAATAGATATGTCCCGTAGGCACCTGTGATGAGACCAGCTAGCATCATCAGTTTGATGGAAGAAATGAATTCTTGAGTTAATAAGTAAAAGGGAAGGCTGATATAGTAGGTAAGCGGAGGATAAAAGTTGAACAATGGATACCCAAGTCCAAAAACGAGATGCTGTACCCAGCGCCCATACCATTGACCATGAGCCATGGCTTCAACGAGGGCATACATCCGTGCTATATGTTGATCATCATGCATTGTGGGATATCCTTGACTGAGAAGAATGATATAGGTAGGAAATATGAGGGCACTTATCCCGATAATAGGGAGTACTATATGAAGTAGTCGCTTCATCATAAGGGGTGATCTATAATCAACTAACGATACCATCATGTCAAAAGAACTGCAAACTGTAAAATCCCGGAGTTTTATCAGCACAGTGAGTTTGCTTATGCAAAGTTCTTTCTCGGCAATACTTGGTTTTGCTGCGTTCTTTATCCTGACAAAGCAGTCAGGAGTATACTTACTGGGGATATACAGTACAGTTGAAGCTACTCTTTCATTTTTCAACTATTTGACCAATATTGGGCTGGCTGCTGCCTTGATGCAGAGATCTAAGTTGGATACATTAGATATCAATACTGCTTTTTTTATGCAGATGGGAATTGCTGTCGTAGGTGTCACAGCAGGATTTATTATCACCCCCTTTGTCATGAGCGCTTACCCAGACCTTCCGTCCAATGCTGCATATCTTTATTGGGCTATACTTTGCTCCCTCCTCCTGTTGCAATTGAAGATGATTCCCTCGGTACTCTTGGAGAAGGAGATTCAGATACAAAAGGTAGTGATCTCGCAACTACTTGAGGCTACTGTATTTTATGTCGTGATCATATTGATGGTGACTCTTGGCTATGATATCGAGAGTTTGATTGTTGCAGTACTGGCTAGAGCAGTAGTAGGGGTAGTGAGTATAAATGTATTGCACCCCTGGGTCCCATCACTCGAGTTTTCATGGGATCGGGCAAGATCATTATTCACCTACGGTATCCAGTTCCAAGGTAACTCATTTCTAGCCCTTATAAAAGACAACCTCCTTATACTCTATCTTGGCAGTCGACTTGGTTTCACCCAGTTGGGATATGTGAGCTTTGCAAAGAAATACGCAGAGTTTGCTATCCGCCTCATCATGGATACTATCAACAGAGTCGGGTTCCCGGTGCTGAGTCGCTTTCAAGATGATAGAGCTCTGCTTTCTAAGAGTATGAAGAGAGTCCTCTATTATCAATCTCTTTTGATCTTCCCCATGCTGGCAGGCGGCATGTTCATATTTGCGAGTATCCTACATGTTATCCCCGGATATTTGGATAAGTGGCAGACTGCTGTTTTTTCATTTTACTTTTTTTCTCTCTCGTCACTATTCATTTCATTCTCTACCCCATTTATCAATCTATTTAACGCGACAGGTAAAGTACGTTGGAGTCTCTACTGCATGGCTTTGTTCACTGCCCTCACATGGATATTTGTATCCCTTGGTGTACAGTGGTATGGCTACATGGGTGTGTCGGTAGGATTTTTGTTGTTTTCTATTTCGTTTCTCATTCCACTTTTTGTCAGTCGAGGGTTAGTTGATGTCTCTCTCTGGGAGTCTATAGAAAAAAAATGTCTATGCTACTGTAGCTATGTGTATTGCACTTGGGATACTCCTATACCTGAAGGTATCATTAAGCCTTTCAGAAAGACTCTATTTGGTATTGGCACTTGCTCTGGGCGCTATCTCCTATGGATTAGCTCAGCTTCTTTTCAACAAAGAGCAACTTGTACAGGATTTCGACACCTTCATCAAACCCAGATATGGAAAGAGTATTTAGAATTTTAGCTGTTTTATCAGTATAGTAGTGAGACATGGAACAAAAAGAAAAACTGCACGAGCTAGCCATCATCACGGTAAACTACAACGCCTACAAGGTAACTCAGGAATTCGTGGCATCCCTCGGAAAGCAGACAGATCATGCATTCCGCGTATTCATCATTGATCTTTCTACCTCCACTGAGGAGCATGAATGGCCCTCATGGGTGAGTGTTTTTGATGGGCCTAATGGGGGCTATTCTTATGGAGTTAATTGTGGCGTTCGGGAAGCCCAGAAAATGGGGTATGAGCACTTTGCTATCATAAACAATGACACGGAGGTAGCCGTAGACCTTGTAAAGCAAGTGAAGATAGCTCTAACTGAACATCCACATGGGTTGGTCGGGGCCAAGATCTACTATCATCCAGGTTTTGAGTTTCATACCGTGCCTAAAAAACAACAAGGAAGGTACTCTGGTATGCAGGAGGCCATATCGATTGGCTTCATGTGACTGCTCACCATAGGGGTGTCAATGAGGTAGACGAAGGGCAGTATGACAATGAAGAGATGACAAGATTTATTACTGGCTGTTTTGTAGCCTTCAGTTTGGGAACATATCGCCGTATAGGTCAGTGGGATGAGAGTTACTTTCTCTATTTTGAAGATGCCGATTGGTCAGAGAGAGCCATTCGTCAGGGACTCACTCTATGGTACGTACCATCAATAGTTCTTTGGCACAAGAATGCCCAGTCAACAGGTGGATCAGGATCTGCGACTCATCTACGGTATCAAGAACAGAACAGACTTCGCTTTGGCCTAAGATATGCGCCACTGCGCACCAAGATTCACTTGATAATAAACATACTCCCACGCCTATTTCGTAATAGAAAGTAAGTTATTACGATTGCGGCAAAGGCAGCATAGAAAAAATGCGTCATGGTATGCAACTCGACCTGGTCCATTCCATCCACTCAGTAATATATATGGTGAGTAGGCAAGTAAAGCGATACATTCAATAACTAGCGACAATAGGGGGGGGTAGAATATGAGGAAAGGTGTGAAATTTAATAGGTACCATACATGGGCGCCATTGAGATAAATGGCAAGTCCTGTCAATACTGTGATCAGTAGAAAAGTCACATCCATAAGATGTTGACGATAGTGCGTCTTCACTATGCTCAGCGCAAAAGGGATCGTGAAGTATTTAATACCTCCTGACAAAAGTATTAGTAGTACTTTGGGACCTATTGATGTAAGACTCCAAGATAGTAAGACGAATGCTATAGCCAAAAAATCGTTGTGAACATTGATGAGACCTTCGATGATCACTAGTGGTGAGGTAAAAAAAGCTAGAGCAATGGCTTTATTATGTTTTTGCAGCCGAAGGTAGGTGATGATGAAGATAGCTACGAATAGTAGTTTCATCAATAGGTAGGTGAGTAGAAATTTCCCCGCTCCTATGAAACTCACAAGTATAGTAATAGGCAAGAATGTGGGACCATATGGATAGGTCCTATGAGTCCAGTGCATAAATCTCACCATTAGGTCTTGGGGATAGTCATTAGCCTTCATGAGGTAGGGGTTTTGATGATAGACAGTAAAGATCTTTGCGTCAAAAATATAGTTGAAGAGATCATGTGAGAGAAATGGATAGGAGGTGAGCAAAATCAAACCACAGATAAGAACATACTTGGGACTTGGATCAATTTCATTGCGACGTATCCTTAGAGCTACCACGAGCATGATAATTATTGCGACTATATAAAGTACTAGAGACATTTTGCCATTATGATAACCCAACTGCACCATGACATTTCGAAATGCAGTCCATGCTGGCAGATTGATGAGAGTAAGATTTGGATCTATCAAAGCATATGAGTATATGCCTACTAATAAAATTAGGGACGCCCATGCCCACCAGATCAGTCCACTATGTTGTGATTCGTTTTTGCCCATGTGGTTTACAGTATAATCTGTAGAATAGTACTACATATAGTATGAATGAACCAGTGCTCACCGTAGTAATAAATGCTTTCAACGAAGAGAAACATATAGTCGATTGTATCGAAAGTGCGCGTGGTCTTACTGATTCGATTATCGTCATAGACACTGAGAGTACAGACGCGACCGCTACCTTGGCTAAAGATGCAGGTGCTAATGTGTATTCTTTTCCTTACCCCCGGATAGTCGAGCCATCACGATCATTTGGTATTCATAAAGCCTCAGGTGACTGGGTCTTTGTCCTGGATGCTGATGAGCGCATTACCAAAGCACTCTCAGCTGAGATCAAAATGGCGATAAAAAACGCAGACACTGATGGTATTACCCACTATCTGATCCCTCGAAAAAACATGTTTGCACGTCGAATATGGCTAAAGCATGGTAAGTGGTGGCCTGACTATATCCCTAGACTCATAAAGAAGGAAGCATTCAAGGAGTGGCCAGCCCACATACACTCTACCCCAGTAATCACTGGATCAAAAGGGACATTGCGAGAGCCACTCATTCACTTTTCACAGGGAGATTTGGATGATATGGTACGCAAAACAATACTATTTGAAAATGCTGAGAGTGACCTATTAGCTCAGGCCAAAAAGCCAGCATCAGTACCTATTTTTTTCCGTAAATACTTAGCTGAGCTGTATCGCCGTTTTTTAAAACAGTCTGGATACTTAGACGGAACTATGGGGATTATCGGATCGTTTTATCAGGCTTATTCAAAGACAATTACCTATTTATTAGTGTATGAAAAGACACATGTCAAGAAAGGCTCTCATCATTAATCCCTATTGGGACACGTTGGGGGGGAGGAGAAAAACACCTTGCCTCAATAGGTGATTTTTTTCTGAAAAATGGATATAGCCTCGAGCTCCCATTTCATTCAGAAGAGTTCATCACTGGATTACTAGAAAGGTTTGCAATTGATCTCCGGAGAGCTGAAGTCAAAACTTCGTGGAATACTCTGACTTCTCTATCTCGCTACCGCTATTTACAACAGTTTGACATAGTCCTTTATGCAACTGATGGTAGCTACTTTTTCTCGGGAGCAAAAAAAAAACTTTGTCTATTCGATGTACCCATCACACTCCCTTTATCAAATGTCTCTCTCAAATTGCCTAAAGTGGGTTAATTGGGATTTTATATCTATATCTACATTTACGGCTCGTTACATCGATAAGTGGGTAGGGAAGCGATCAAGCATATTAAATCCGTATATCGAGGATGATCTTCTCGCTCCTATCAATCATAAGCGTAAGCCAACTATACTCAATGTAGGTCGTTTTTTTGGTCAACTTCATACAAAAAATCACAAAGCTCTGAATTGAAACATTTTTGATGCTGAAGAAAGAGTCATCATACAAAAAATATTCACTGTTTCTTGTTGGGGGTCTGAGAGAGCAAGATCGTGACTACTTTTCACAATTACAGGAGTTAGCCAGAAATGAGCCATCTATCATCCTAGCTCCTAATCTAGATCGAAAATCACTCCTCAAGTTGTTTCGGGAATCAGAGTATTATTGGCATGCAACTGGACTAGGAGTATCAGAAGAAGAGCCGGAACTCGTGGAGCACTTTGGTATCACGCCTCTTGAGGCTGCATCTTCGGGCTGTATAGTCCTAGCTCATGACTCGGGAGGTCCCCATGAGATCTTTTCGCATGGCAAAAATGGGTTTCTTTATAAAACACAGCAAGATCTCTATGAAACCATGCAATTATTAAGTCAGAGAGATCAAACCGAACTGCGAGATAATGCTCATGACCTGGTGAAAAACACCTATTCATACACACAGTTTCAGAAAAGGGCAGCTGAAATTTTCCTATCATGAAAGATCAAATTACTATCATCATCCCAGTCTACAACAATGCTCAACTTCTAGTACGAACTTTGAAGGCGAATCTTCCTCACTTTGGAAGTTACCATGTTGTTATCGTTGATGATGCTTCAACAGAAGATATCAAAGGGGCTCTACAGGAAGTTAACTTTCAAGGAGAGTATATAAAAAATAGGGTAAATGTAGGGTTTGGGGCCCGGTAAATAAGGCTGCTATGGAAGTAAAAACCCCCTTACATCCTTTTGCTTAACTCCGATGTTATTCTACTCGATAGGAAATTTTTCACATTGACAAAATGGTTTGAAAGGGACCGCGACTTATTTGCTGTATCAGTAAAACAACGAGAGAAGGATGGTTCACTAGGTGGCAAGAACAGTATTTACTTTGAGCATGGGATGATTCGAAATACGTATGCTAAGGATCTTGACACAGGCTTGACAGCATGGGCTGAGGCAGGGTCTTGTATGGTCAGTACTGAGAAATATAAGAAATTAGGAGGATTTTCTCCTTTATACAGTCCCTTCTATCATGAAGATATCGATCTGTCTTACCGCGCATATAAAAGAGGGTGGAAATCCCTCTTTGATGGGCAAGTAGTAGTCGAACATCATCACGAGTCCACTATTGGGAAGTATTACACTAAAAAGCAAGTGGCACGAATTGCGCTGAGAAATCATTTGCTTTTTATGTGGGGCAATACTACGGATAAGAGTCTATGTCTTCAGCACATTATATCCTTACCACAGCTATTTTGGAGTGCCTTCCGATCGGACTTGGGATGAGTATCCTAGACGCCATAGTTCGTTATCCTTTAGTCGGGCATCATAGAGCTGCTGAAAAGAAGTATATACGTCGCACTGACAGGGAAGTTCTGTCATTATTTTCAAGATGAAAAGGTACGCAAATGTGCTTGCAGGAATAGGTGTCGTCATGTTTCTATTCTCATTTCTATGGTGGTTCCGTAGCACTGTTACGCCGCCCTGCCTTAATGCCGATGAAGTGGCGTATGCCTATAATGCATTTTCCATCATGAAAACGGGCAGTGACGAACATGGCAACTTCCTCCCCCTGCGATTGGTGTCATTTAATGACTTTAAAATGCCGATGTATAGCTATGTACTAGTTCCCTTTTTTTGGATTCTTGGTACGGCAGACCATGTTATCCGACTTGCGAACTATTTCATAGGAGCCCTACTCCTCATTGGTCTTTTTTTTCTTACGCGCCGACTCACTCGATCCAATGTAATTAGCATAGTTGTAGGAATTTTGTTAGCAAGTGCCCCATGGTATCTTTTCCTTGTACGTCAAGCTCATGAGTCTGTCCTAGTCATGCTCTTTGCCGTATGGGGGATCTACTTTGCAGATCGATTTAGGGAGGAGTTGCGAGGATGGCAAGCGGCTGGCGCTCTCCTCTGTGGGGCACTTGCTGCCTTTTCATATCACACTGGTCGATTGATCATAGTGCTTATTACTACATATCTTTTTTACCTCCTTGTCACCAACTTTAAAGCAAAGAAGGTATCTGGGAGATCTGTTGTAATGTGGACATCACTTATGGCACTACTTGGCGTAGCACTACTTGCTATTGAATTGTTACATGGTGCCGCCCGTGTACAATCTCTTTTTTTGACCTCCTCTGTTGGTTTCTCTCTCAAGATCAATTCCCTTCTACAGGACTTCCCTGTCCGAATTGTGTTTAATAAATTGACGGTAGGTGTATATGAATTCATAAATCATTATGTCAATCATTTTTCATTTCCTTTTCTCAATGGTAGTCTGGAGGACAATGTCCGTTTTGGGTATGAGGACATTCACGCCTTCTCATATGTGGCATTTATTGCTGCTCTTGGTGGAATCGTTGCTTCTTTTAAGAAGATCAAGCCAACAGAAGTGCTTCTCTTGATACTTTTGCTCACTTCTCCGGTAGTCAGCGCACTTACTTGGACGCAACCCGCTCTAGGACGTAGTATCTTATGATCATCCCACTTGCCTACTTTGGAGGGGTTGGTATAGTCCGTGCTATAACATATCTTAAGAAATCTTATGTGGGAGTAAGTCTATTGACATTTTTCGCTGGTTTCATCGTCCTCGAAAGTGTTTTTGCCTTCAGTATGTACTACTGGCACTACCCTGCTCAGGCGCATGTCATCAGGTCATGGCAGTGTGGCTACAAAGAATTGTTCACAACCTACGGGGAGGAGCTGAAAATGAAGGAGCATGTCCATATGACATCCCGTCATGGCCAGCCCTACATATATTATCTCTGGTATCTCAAATATGATCCCGCGACTTATCAAAAGAATGCTTCATATACAGGAGCTGATGAATATGGATTCTCACAAGTGAAGTCTTTTGATAAGTATGTCTTTTCTCTTCCGGCCTCAAAAAATGATCCCGAGTCTCTTTACATTGGGTATCCTGATGAGATGTCAGATAACCTTTCACAGTCGAAAGAAATCAAACTTGGGACCGAGTCTATCTTTGAAGTGTATGATCCTGTTACAAGTAATACCCTTAGGGAAAACTAGGACGCTATGAATGCAGATATCAAGTCATACAACCTGTCTCAAAATGTTAGTGATAGAGAGATTTGTGAACTGCTCAATAGAGAAATTGATACTGTTCTTACGGAGGCAAAGAGTAAGATCTGGCATGCACATCCAGTCTGGTTTTTAGATGGTAATCCAGTTGTAGGCTATAGCAAACTAAAGGATAGTGTTCGTCTCCTTTTTTGGAGCGGTCAATCGTTTGATGAAGCTGATTTGCGCGTTGAAGGTAATTTCAAGGCCGCAGAGGCGCGATACACCCATGTAGATGAAATCGACGTATCTGATCTGCATCGCTGGCTAAAAAAAGCGAGAGATATCCAATGGGACTATAAAAATATTGTCAAGCGCCGGGGTGTTTTAGAAAGAATTAAGTAACAAGCCTTCACTGCTTAGGTATAGAGAAGGATCGCTATGTTGTAGAATGCATGTATGAGGATGGGGGCTATGAGGCTCTTTCTATCTATAAACACGATGGAGTTGATGAAACTAAGTATAAAATTTGTAGATAGCAGTAAAATGATGGATGGCCCGGATAGCTTATAGTCTCCGAAAAGTATAGGGACATGGAGTATGAGAAAGAGTACGCTACCGAGGAATGCACTCCCATACACCGACTTTGAATCTTCATAGAGGCGTTTTATGACAAAGCCGCGAGATAGAATCTCCTCGGAGATTGCTGTAGCAACAGTGATGGCAATGGTCATCGCCAAGGTGGACGATGAGAGTGAAAATAGCGTGGCATCCGTAGAGAAGTGGCCATACTTCGTGATGTTTCCGATGACCGCCATGACAGCGAAAAAAAGCACCTATTGCGAGTGCGTAATAGAGAGATGATCGGATATTCTTTCTTGATAGCCATAGGCCATCCCAGATAGTGGCACCTTCATATCTATGGATGAACCATAACACTGGCAGGATGAATACTGCTGGCTTGGCAATAAATTCATCAAACCAGAGCGGCATGGCGATGTTAGCAGTGCGATAGAGACTCCATAGAATGAGTACTACAGCCCAAACATTGAGCATCTTTTGAGTTTTGGACAATTGTTTGGTCTCTGCCATCATTAATTAATGTACTCTTGGGAAATCAAAAGCGCAATTGGTGAAATTTATACTACCAAAATCATCCAAGCTCATTTCTCTTATCATCTTTCCATATGACGAGGTTATATAAGATGTATGAGTACGGGATGATCACAAGGAGGATTATAAAGAATTTATATATATACCAGTAGGTAATGCCAAAAGTATCGGTAGCAGAGTGCATCAGAAAAGTTTGTAGGCCAATCCGAGCCCAATGCCACTACGTGAAACTTTAGGAATGCATTAAGCAAATGAGAACTCTTGTCGATACGTTTGTGCGCAAAACTCCACAGGTTATTTAGAGAAAAATTGCTTAAGACTGACCCTTCTGCACTTATTATGGTACTCAGGGCTACGGGCCAGCTGAGCAACTCAATACCTACGTAAGAAAGCCCAAAATCTATGATAGCTCCGATCACCCCTACTACTGCAAATTTGAAAAAAGAGGAATGCTGCATGACATAAAGCATTATCGTTATGATGTACTGTAGTGCAGGGATCTTGGAAGATCCATGTTTTCGATCTTTGAAATTTAGTGGAACTTCCGCAACTTTTAACCCTTCTTTGATTGCTGTATCGAGTACCGCTATCTGAAAGACATAACCGTCATAGGGGGTATATCTATGTAGCGTCTTGTTGATAAAATCAGCCTTTATTGCTCGAAATCCAGAGGTCCAATCATGTACCTTAAAGTTCATAAATCCAAAACAAAGCCCTAAGTTAGCCCCTAATGAAAATATCTTTCGATGAAGTTCCCAATTTTCTGGAATTGATCCGCCTTTGATAAATCGTGATCCGATAACAAAGTCAGCTCCTTGATCTATCTTTTTCAGAAAACTGGGGATGAGCCCTGGATCATGTTGGAGGTCTCCGTCCATCTCAAACAATATATCCGGGTCGAAAGTATCTATAGCATAACTAAATCCACGTCGATATGCAGCACCGAGTCCTTGCTTTTCACCAGTAAGTAGATGAACTGATTTATGTTCTTTTTGAAAGTCTTTGACCACCTCTTGTGTCCCATCTGGAGAATTATCATCGACTACAAGGATAGACACATTCCAGTTGAGAATGTCGGAAGTGTATTTTAAAGTGAGAGGTAGCAATTTGGAGATATTTTCTCTTTCGTTGTAAGTTGCTATGACGATTACTGCTTTTTGTTTTTTCATTGAATTTTCAGATTTTTTCTACACAAGATATTATTGCAAATGCACAAAGTAAATAGTATACCTAATATACAATATGTATGATCCAACACAAATAGTCATCCTTGTATCAGTCAGCTTACTCACTATTATACTCGTGGTCTTGGGTATACAGCTTTTTTTTATACTTCGTGATGTAAAGAGGATATTACATCGAGTAGAGAACCTAACCAATACGCTTGAGCAATTTGGAGTAAGCCTACAAGGAGGGTATTCTGAGGTAGTTGCTTTTGTCATGGGGGTTACTAAGTTGTTTCAGATAGTTGAGCTCTTTGGTAATAGGAAGAAAAAGAGCTCTGCGAGTAAGGAATCATGAATAGCCCCGATTACAAGCATGGACAGTCCCAATTCAATTCTTTCTTCCTAGGTGCTGCGGTAGGAGCTGGAACTCTTTTTTTTCTTGGCACTAAAAAAAGGCCGAGATATGGTTCGATCTCTTATGGGTGTGATCGAGTCATCCGATGACTTCATCTCGGACTTTTTTTCAGGGAGTCGGTGCTCATTCTTCTTCAGAAGAAAATACAAAGCATAAGAAGGGTGATACAGAAGGGTTGCATGTGTCAAAAGTTATTGATAAACTGAAGCAGCTTATACCTAGTGAAAAGAAATAGTACTCTACCGTCTTGGTCAGATATTCTGACTGAATATCTTTCTGTTGATTTTTCTTGTGCTGTGCTGTATAGTAATATACTGTTGCAACATAATAATAAACTCCATAACGATAGCAGATATCCTAAGAAAGCCTCTTATATAAGGGAGTACTCTTAGTTTTTCTAGTATATGGTACTATTGCACACCGATTAGTATCTTGTTATAACAAGTTATTCTTTTGGGCCTAATGGCAAAAAAAACTCAAAACACTTTACCAAACTCATCTAGCTCATCATCTCGTGTATATTTTGGAAGCAGAGACAACCTTTCCTCTTTAGATCTTATTGAAATTCAAAAAAAGTCCTGGAGTGCCTTCTTGGACGGCGGCGTCAAGTCTATTCTAGAAGAGTTTTTCCCAATCGAGGACTACACGCGTAAAAACTATCTTTTAGAGCTTATTGATGTTTTTTATGGCGAACCCCAATATGGACTAGAAGAGTGTTTTGAGATGAAGCTCACCTACCAATTTCCTGTGTATGTCAAAGTAAAGCTTCACAATAAAAAGAGAGGGACAGAGAGGACACAAGATATCTACTTCTTCAACCTACCAAAGATGACAGATAGAGGTACGTTTGTGATCAATGGTATTGAGCGAGCAGTCATAAGCCAAGTGGTCCGAGCTCCAGGTGTGTACTTTACCGCAGAAGTGGACAAGAACTCAGGAGCAACGACATATAACGCTGAAGTCAGACCCTACATAGGGGCTTGGCTTGATTTTACTATCTCCAAAAATAATATCATCGAAGCCAAAATCAATAAAAAGAGAAAGTTTCATGCCACATCGTTCCTTCGTGCTATGCAACAGATGACGGACAATGACATTTTGGGTCTTTTTAAGAACATTGACAAAGCACTACTCCAAAAATACATAGTCCCCACACTTGAAAAAGATTCTGCAAAGACTAAAGACGAAGCCACTCTGGAGATGTACAAAAAAGTTCGACCAGGTGAGCCATTAGTCCTTTCAACAGCGAATGAAACGCTACATAACATGTTCTTTAATAACCGCAGATATACACTCGCTCCAGTGGGTCGATATAAGTTGAACAAAAAGCTCAATCTATCCACCCCAATTGACGAAGATCATGTCACCATGGGTATTGAAGACGTCGTCTCTATCATATCCTATTTAGTTGGTCTAACTGACAATAAAGGATCTTTCGACGATATCGACCACCTCTCCAATAGAAGGATTAGAGCGGTCGGTGAACTCGTAGGGATGTACGGCATCCGTGTAGGAATGGTGCGAGCAGAGCGAGATATCAAGTCACGCATGAGTATGACTGTCGTAGAAGAAGATGTTGTCCCATCGCAGATAGTCAATAGTAAGGCCATTGCTGCTGCAATAAACTCTTTTTACAAAACTAGCCAACTTTCAACCATCGTTGATCAAACCAACCCTTTATCAGAGCTGGACAATCTTCGTCGTTTGACTGTGGGTGGACCAGGTGGTATCACCAAGGATAGAGCTTCATTCTCTATTCGTGATATTGCCGCCTCCCAGTATGGACGTATTGGTGCGATCCGATCTCCAGAGGGTCCGAGTATTGGTGTGGTCACATATTTGGCTATGTTTGCTAAGGTCAATGACTATGGTCTGCTGGAGACCCCTTACAAGAAAGTTAAAAAAACTAAAGAAGGTAGTAAGACTCGAGTCCAGATCACCGATGAGATCGTCTATCTCCAAGCAGATGATGAGGAACAATATTACATAACGCATAGTAATGTCAAAACTGACGAAAAGGGTTATGTCCTCAATGACCGAGTGCCCGCGCGGCATAAAGGAGATGTGAAAGAGATCACTACTGATAAGATAGACCTCATTGACTTCTCCCCACGGCAAGTCGTAGGACTCTCAGCTTCTCTGATCCCATTCCTCCAGCACGATGATGCTAGCCGTGCTCTGATGGGAAGTAACATGTTTTGTCAGGCTGTCCCACTTGTAGCGCCAACAGCTCCATTAGTTGGTACCGGGAGCGAGGAGACTATAGCTCGCGGACTGGGAAGAACAGTCATTGCTCCTGAAGATGGGGTGGTAGTGGCTGTCGACTCAGCGTCAGTCAAATTTGCTGGTGTTTCAGGAAAGAGATATGAGTATGAGCTAGATCGCTTCCTCAAAACAAACATGGATGTTGTCTTTGACCAGAAACCACGAGTTAGTCCGGGACAAAAAGTCGCTAAAGGTGGACTCCTCGTAGATGGCCCTACAACTGAACATGGTGAACTCGCAGTCGGCCAAAATCTAGTAGTAGCTTACGCCTCTCTTGATGGCCTTGGATATGAAGATGGATTTGTGGTCTCCGAGCGAGTAGTCAAAAATCATCTCCTGTCTTCGATCATCATGGAAGAATACATCGCTGATGTGGTAGATACCAAGCTTGGTCCAGAGGAGCTCACTCGAGATATCCCAGGTGTCCGTGAGGAGATCTTGGCGAACCTTGATAAACATGGGCTAGTGACAGTCGGATCTGATGTTGGCCCTGGAGATGTTTTGGTCGGGAAAGTTGCTCCAAAGGGAGAAAAAGAACTCAGCGCTGAAGAAAGATTGCTCAGAGCAATCTTTGGAGAAAAGGCTAAAGACGTAAAAGATACATCGCTTCGTATTCCCTACGGTAAGAAGGGTATCGTTGTCAATGTTCAAGTCATAGATGCTAAGAAAGATCCAAATGAATTGGACGCTGGTATTATCAAGAGGATTATCGTGACAGTTGCCCAGTTACGTAAGATCCGCGTAGGTGATAAGCTCGCTGGTCGACATGGAAATAAAGGTGTTATTACACGAATACTTCCTGAACATGACATGCCCTATCTTGAAGATGGAACTCCAGTTGATGTTGTCCTATCACCACTTTCGGTACTTTCTCGTATGAATCTGGGACAGCTCTATGAAACGATGTTGGGTATGCCTGCCCTACGACTCAATAAAAAGTACGCTTTCCCCATATTTGAAAGTATCAGTGAAGAGCTCTTGATGAAAGAACTACGTGACGCAAATCTCCCTGATGATGGCAAGATCGTACTTTACGATGGTCGCACAGGTAAGCCATATGAGAAATCTGTCCTTGTTGGAGTAGGGTATATTCTGAAACTGCGACATATGGTAGAAGATAAATTCCATGCTCGTTCTACAGGTCCATACTCACTAGTTACGCAACAGCCTCTCGGTGGAAAGTCACAGATGGGGGGACAGCGTTTTGGAGAAATGGAAGTCTGGGCGCTTGAAAGTCATCGAGTCCCTCATGTTCTCCAGGAGATGCTCACGATAAAAAGTGACGATGTTTATGGAAGACGCAAAGCGTTTGAGGCTATCATCAAGGGTATGGATATTCCGCAGTCAACAGTTCCAGAGTCATTTTATGTTCTCGTAAATGAACTCAAGGCACTCGGACTGGATGTCCGACCTGTCAATTAACCATTTGAACCATCAACCAACGAAATGGAAGAAAATCAACAACAAGAAAAACATATAAAGATGCTCGATTTCTCCGGACTCATGATACGTTTGGCTTCACCAGAAGTCATAACGGAGTGGTCATATGGTGAAGTCCTCAAGCCGGAGACTATAAACTATCGTACTTTTAAACCCGAGAAAGACGGTCTTTTTGATGAGCGCATTTTTGGTCCTACCAAGGATTATGAGTGCTACTGCGGTAAGTACAAAAGGATCAGATACAAGGGAATAGTCTGTGATCGCTGTGGTGTTGAAGTCACAGCAAGTGCAGTCAGACGTGAACGTATGGGGCATATAAAGCTTGCATGCCCAGTCGCTCACATATGGTATTTCAAGGGGGCATCTTCACCGCTTTCTATTCTTCTGAATATCACTGCTACCAATCTTGAGAGGATTATCTATTATGCCCTCTATCTAGTAAAAGACATTGATGAAGAGCAACGAACGATCGCCCTAAAGCGTATCGACGACGTGACTAAAGAGGAGATGGCTAAGCTAGATGATTGGCACAAAGCTCGCAAAGATGAGATCAAAGCCGAGGAAGACAAGGCCAAGCAAGATACTTCTAAAAAAGTAAAGAGCAAAGATCAGCTTGACCTTACTCTCCACGAAGTAGAGTTCAAATTTCGTGAAAGACTAGCTAGCCTGCAGCAGCAGTATGACGAGAAGAAAAATGAAAAAATGGTTTACTTTGAGCGTATCCACAAGATTGTCAAGAGTCTCGGACGTATCGATATCCTCGAAGAAGAGGACTATGCGTTTCTTCAGGAGATAGAAGCTGATGAATTCCTTAAGCTGGGGATGGGGTCAGAAGTGCTTTTAGAGATTCTTTCATCAATGGATCTCAAGGAAGAGTATAAGACTGTGCTCAAAGACCTCGCCAAGGGTAAAGGAGATAAACGCACAAAATTGCTCAAGAAGGCACGACTCCTTGAGTCATTTATCAAATCTGATATCAGCCCGCGCTGGATGATAATGGTGGTTCTACCTGTTATACCACCTGACCTACGACCAGTCGTACAACTTTCTGGAGGAAAATTTGCAACATCTGATCTTAATGATTTTTATAGAAGAGTCATAAATCGAAATAACCGACTTAAGCACCTTATCGATCTTGGGGCTCCTGAGATTATCTTGAGAAACGAAAAGAGGATGCTTCAGGAATCCGTCGACTCTCTCATCGATCTTACCAAGTCTCGCGGTGGGAAAACTCGTCAGGTTCGCACAAAGCAACTCAAGTCACTCTCAGATGTCCTCAAGGGTAAGCAAGGTAGATTTAGACAAAATCTACTGGGTAAGCGAGTCGATTATTCGGGCCGTTCGGTTATCATCGGTGGTCCTGATCTCAAATTGCATCAATGTGGGCTTCCAAAAGAAATGGCCTTAGAGCTATTCAAGCCATTCCTTCTGCACGAAGTTATCGTGCGAGGTCTTGCTCAGAATATTCGCTCAGCCAAAAATTTCCTTGAAACCAAAGACCCTGTCATCTATGACATTTTGGAAGAGATTACTAAAGAGCACCCTGTCTTGCTCAACCGCGCTCCTACCCTGCACAAGCTATCTGTGCTAGGCTTTTATCCAGTACTTATTGATGACTATGCTATCAGACTTCATCCTACCGTCTGTAGTGGATTTAATGCAGACTTTGATGGAGACATGATGGGTGTCCACGTTCCTCTTTCTGATAGGTCTATCGAAGAGGTCCGATCACGCATGCTTCCTTCTAAGAATCTTTTAAAGCCAGCCGATGGATCGCCTATCGTTGTACCTAACAAGGAAATGGCTTTGGGTTGTTACTACGTCACCTCAATCGACACCAAGTTCCTAGATAGAAAAGATGAGGAGACTCGTTATTATCCCAATGAAAATGAAGCACTCTTTGCCTATGAAATGGGTAAGATCGAGACCCGTGAACCAATATTTGTTCGTGTAGAGGGTGAAGTCCTTAAGACCAGTGTTGGAAGATTGCTTTTCAATGCGAAGCTACATCCAGAACTGCGATTTGTCAATGAAGCTGTAAAAGCAGGAGATCTTAAGACTATCGTAAGTAAAGCTAGCAAGCTATACGGTGTTGATAATGATAAGGTGGCCGAGCTTATAGATGCCCTCAAAGAGCTCGGATTTTGGGGAGCCACCATTAGTGGAGGCGTTTCAGTCTCACCATTTGACTGTACTATCATCCCAGAGAAAGATGCCATCATTGCAGATGCAGACAAAAGAGTAAAAGAAATCGAACAAAAGTATTTACAAGGACTCATTAGTAACAATGAACGACGTGACCTTTGTAACAAAGTATGGATCGAAGTCACCGAAAGCTTAGCAGATAAGACCTGGGACGCCATCGGTGAAGAAAATCCAGCTAAGATCATCATCAAGTCAGGTGGAGCTCGTGCTTCACGTGAACAGCTCAAGCAGTTGTCTGCTATCAAAGGACTGGTATCAGATCCGATGGGTAATATCATCGAAGTCCCTACTAAATCTAATTATCGACAAGGACTTACCATCTTCGAGTACGTCATCAATGCGCGTGGTGCTCGCAAAGGTTATATTGACTCAGCGCTCAAGACAGCCGATGCTGGATATCTTACGAGAAGACTAGTGGATGTCTCGCATGACATGCTCATCCGTGAACAAGACTGTGGTACTGAGGAAGGTCTTATCATTGATGAAAGTGATGCCCGACAAAATTCCTTTATCGATAGGATCAAGGGACGTTATACAGCTAAAGCAGTCGCCGGTAAGAACAAGAAGGTTCTTATTGCAGCAAACCACCTTTTAGATGAGGATGCTCTAAAGCTCATCGAAAAGGAGGAAATCACATCTGTCGAAGTCCGCTCTCCACTCTTTTGTAAGACTGAGTATGGCTGTTGCCAGAGATGTTACGGTATTGATTGGAGCACCTCAGAAACTGTAGAGATCGGTACCCCTGTTGGAATCTTGGCAGCCCAATCCGTCGGAGAACCAGGGACACAGCTCACTATGCGAGTCCGTCATTTCGGTGGAATCGTTATAGCTGATGTGACCCAAGGCCTCCCAAGAGTTGAGGAGCTGTTCGAAGTCCGTACACCAAAGATCTTGTCTCCTATATCTGATATCTCAGGTAAAGTGAAGCTAAAGGAAGATAAAGAAAAGAAGCTTTATCGTATAAAGATAGTCTCGCAAGACACCTCTAAAGAGGAGCGTGAATATGTCATCCCAACATATCGTAAGCTTGAGGTAAAAGATGGGCAGCTTATCGGAATAGGTCATCAGCTCTGTGAAGGTTATCTAGATATTAAAGAAATCCTCAATGTTCGTGGGCTCCATGAAGCACAGATGTATCTACTTCATGAGATACAGAGTGTTTATGAGTCCCAAGGTATTCCCATTCATGATAAGCACTTTGAAGTTATCATTCGTAAGATGAGTGATAAGTTGATCATCGAGAGCGAAGGTGACACTAAATTCATTGTCGGAGAAGTCATTTCTCGATATCGCTTTGAGAAAGAAAATCGCAAGATCATCGCTCAAGGTGGGCGTCCAGCAGTTGGTCGCGTATCCATGATTGGGGTATCTCGATCTGCTCAGTACTCAGACTCATGGCTCTCAGCAGCATCATTCCAGTACACGACTAAGATCCTGACTGAGGCTTCGATCAAGGGCCAAGTAGATAGTTTGCTTGGTTTGAAAGAGAATGTTATAATAGGCAGACTTATCCCTGTGACAGAGGAATTGCTTGAAGCCTACTTTGGTGATCCTGTGGCACGAGAGTCTGGTGAAGAAACTGTTCCGGCCGATGGAGAATCATCTGAAGAATCAGCTACCAAAACCAAAAAGAAGGAAAAACTGACAGCTGCGCAAGAAGAGCTAGCCCAGGAAATCCTCGATGAAACAGGTCAAGTAGCTGTCGAAGTTTCCGCTTAACTATAATTATATTGTTCGTATGCCAACTATTAATCAACTTATAAAAAAATCACGTACTCCAAAGGAACGAAGGAGTAAAGCTGTTGCGCTGAAGTATGCTTTTAACAGCATTAAGCGTAAACGTGTACTTAATCCTAGCCCTCTGAAGAGGGGGGTATGTACTGTAGTCCGTACTATGACCCCACGTAAGCCTAACTCTGCTCTACGTAAGGTAGCCCGTGTGAAACTCTCAAATGGTATGGAGATAACAGCCTACATTCCAGGTATTGGTCACCAGCTAGCAGAACACTCTGTAGTTCTGGTACGAGGAGGACGAGTAAAAGATCTACCAGGCGTGAAGTATCATATCGTCCGGGGATCATTTGATACTACAGGGGTCGAAAATCGTAAGACTTCTCGATCTAAATACGGCGCCCGTATTGAAAAAAAGTTCTAAATAATACAACAACCTATGCCACGCAGACCATATAAAAAAGTAGCTGTTCTCAATGATCCTATCTATGATCATTATGAGATCACTAAACTCATCCACTATATTATGGTGGATGGTAAGAAGAAGATTGCTCAAAAGATCGTCTACGCAGTCCTCGAAGCGCTCAAAGAGACAAAGCTAGATCCGATTGATGTCGTCAACACCGCTATCCTCAATGCAGCCCCCGATATGGAGGTAAAACCAAAAAGAGTAGGAGGAGCCTCATATCTAGTACCTATGGAGACACGATCATCTCGAAAGCTCTATCTTGCATTAAAAGGTATTGTAAACGCAGCTCGAGCACGATCTAACAAGCAATATCACACATTTGCAGAAAAACTTTACCATGAGCTACTTGATGCTTATCAGAAGCAGGGTGGTGCAGTTGAGAAAAAGCAACAGATCGAAAAGCTTGCCGAATCTAATAAGGCCTTTGCTCACTTTAAGTGGTAAATCTTACTATCAATTGTAACTAACTTATCAGTATCATCATCTTATGGCTCAACAAAATATCATTACAAAAGATCGTGACGTCCCGGTAGATCGCATCAGAAACATCGGTATTATCGCTCATATTGATGCTGGTAAGACGACTACAACTGAGCGAATCCTCTTTTATACTGGTAGTAGCTATAAACTCGGTGATATCGACGACGGGAATACCGTCATGGACTGGATGGAGCAGGAGAGAGAGCGAGGAATCACTATCGTATCAGCAGCAACAACTACTTTCTGGAAAGATGTTCGTTTTAACATCATTGATACGCCAGGACACGTAGACTTTACAGCTGAAGTAGAACGCTCATTACGTGTTCTAGATGGAGCCGTCAGCGTTTTTGACGCTGAGGAGGGGGTCCAGTCACAGTCAGAAACTGTATGGAGACAAGCAGACAAATATAAGGTGCCGCGTATCGTCTTCATCAATAAGATGGATAAGCTGGGTGCCAATTTTGAAAACTGCGTAAACGATATTCGTACTCGTTTGGACGTAGATACTCTCCCAATGGTATATCCGATTGGTCAAGAATCTTCCTTCAAAGGAGTAGTTGATCTCCTTACTCGCAAGACAATGCTCTGGGATAAGGACGAGACTGGTCTTACCTATGAGACACTTGATGAAGTACCAGCTGATTTAGTTGATAAGGTTGAGGAGTATCGTGCTGCACTTATAGAAAAAATCGCTGAAAATGATGAGGCTTTAATGGAGAAATTTTTTGCAGGTGAAGAGCTAAGTGTCGAGGAACTCAAGGCAACACTACGGAAAATGGTTATCGGTTACAAGGTCGTGCCTATCTATTGTGGTACTGCTCTTCGTAACAAAGCTGTTCAGCCAGTACTCGATGCAGTGGTCGACTTCCTTCCATCACCAGCAGATCTTAAGGAGATCGTAGGCGTTGATCCAGCAACCGGTGAGGAAAAGATACGTAAACTGGTTCAGGATGAAAAGCTTACTGTACTTGCATTTAAAATCCAGCTCGATCCACACGTGGGTAAGATCACGTATGCTCGTGTTTATTCAGGAGTCCTGAAGTCAGGGGCATCGCTCTACAACGTGCAATCGCGAGAAAGAGAGCGAGTCAGTCGTATCCTTCTCATGCACGCGAATCAGCGAGAGGAGATCGATGCTGCATACGCGGGTGAGATAGTAGCATTGGTCGGGCCAAAAGGCACTCGAACAGGTGACACTCTCTGTGAAGAGAATGATCAGATAACTCTTGAACAGATCTCTTTCCCAGATCCAGTCATCTCTCTTGCAATAGAGCCTAAGACCAAATCAGATCAAGAAAAACTCTCATATACGCTTCAAAGACTAGGAGATGAAGATCCTACTTTCCAAGCAAAGGTCGATCACGACACCGGTCAGACGATTATATCGGGGATGGGAGAGCTCCATCTAGAGATCTTAGTAGATCGTATGCAGCGTGAAATGGGCCTTAATGTAACTGTTGGAAAGCCTCAAGTAGCTTATAGAGAAACGATCAAGAAATCTGCACAAGCTGAAGGGAAGTATATCAAGCAGTCAGGTGGTCGAGGTCAATATGGACATTGTATGATTCGTGTTGAGCCTCTTGGTCGGGGAGAAGGATTCAAGTTTATCAACGAAATCAAAGGTGGCACTATTCCTTCAGAATTCATCCCATCAATCGAGAAAGGTGTCATCGAAGCCATGGATAAAGGTGTGCTTTTGGGTAGTCCTATGACTGACCTTCAGGTAGCTGTTTATGATGGTTCGTTTCATGACGTAGACTCATCTGATATAGCATTTAAGATAGCCGGTACTATGGCCCTGCAGGAGGCCGCAAAAAAGGCAGATTTGGTTCTTCTTGAGCCCATCATGAAAGTCGAAGTAACAGTGCCAGAAGAATTCATGGGTACCATCATTGGTGATATCTCAAGTCGACGTGGTCGTGTCTTGGGTAGTGACAAGAGAGGTAACTCTATCGTCATCCAAGCTCTTGCGCCTCTAGCTGAGATGTCTGGGTACGTCACCACTATCCGATCTCTTACTCAAGGTCGTGGTGTCCCCTATATGGAGCCAGCCCATTACGAAGAAGTCCCGTCAAATGTCGTCGAACGGCTCAGATCTCAGAAAGTATAACTACAAAACATGGCGTGTCCTTTATCGTTCACGTTCAACAACTGAGATGATGGATGCGCTATCAATCTTCCCCTGTAACTGCGCTTTCTGGATCGAATAGTCCTGGGTGTGTATTGTATACGTAAGGACAAAGGTGTTTTCCCTTCCAGGCGACGGCAAAATGTTTTGTATGTCTCCCATGTCTGGTAATGATCCGAGTAATCCCTCTAGCGGTGAGAGTCCGATACCAATATCTAGTGGTATGGTGGCTGTGATGTGATAGAGATCATCCTTCTTAAAGTAAGAGTAGTGAATACTAAAGTCTCTGGCGATGACTACTTCTTTTTGCAGGGGGACTTCTGACAGTGGAGGGGTCACAAATGGGATGTAGGGTATCTCATTGAATGCTTTGTTGATGACTTGTATGATAGAAAACTCTTGTGACTGGCTGGGCGTCTCTTCCTGCACTATGAGTGGTACTCCAAAACCCCATACTATGTCTGAGTGGCACCGAAGTGTGGTTTCATTGACTATCTTATTTGATCGCTTTGTTACAAGTGATAACGAGTCTGTTAGTGAGGCCTCTGCTGTTGAAGAAGATTTGGGTTCCACGACAAGAGTGTCTGTTATGGACTCAGGGGTCGTCTCCATGGTGAAGGTAGTTTTTATTCTGTAGGTATGTCCTTGCAGAGATGCGAATTCAGGAGGCAGGATACAGCTAACTGGCTCTTGTATGTCTGGTGTGATAGTGGGCTCACTAGCATGTTTGTCGACTTTCATCTCGTCTGTGAGTGGTGCATTGATCCTGATGTTTTCAATGATGATGATACCAAGAACTGTTGCCAGAACGATGATGAGGATATTTAGAGATTTGGTGGTAAGCGTCATGTACTATATTGTAAAGAAAATGATGAGAAAGGGCAAAAAGATCCTACCATTCTTGATGATGAGCATATCCTTTTTTTTTCTTGGAGTCCTATTCTCCTACTTTGAGCCTGTGACTATGACAAAGCTGCTTGCAACTTTATTGCTAACGATAATTGGCTCTTCTCTTCATGTAGCATTTATAGGGAGGCTTTCACTTGTTGCAGTAGCTAGTATTAGTATCTTGATTGGGCTGCTTTCCTTTTCATTTATCAATCTCGTGGGATTTATATCAGGCGTAGCGCTCTTTATCTGTATTTATTATGTAGTGCATCTCTCTCGTTCAGATAAATCCCGCCATGATACAATCTAGATACTATATGTCTAATATCGCAAACAGTTCGTGGTTTATCTGGCTTTCAGAACGCTTTGTCCCAGTGGCTTCCATAACACTAATCACCCTACCTATATGGCTTTCCCCCCTTTTCATCCAGCCATAGTTGCATACTTGGTCTTGGCATATATAGTCTACTTTTCGTACAAATCAATCCGGACGATCTATTATGCCTGGATCTCTTTTGCAATATTTGAACGTTCAGTCAACCTTGATTGGCAAGGTACTCTAGAGGAGAGTGAGATGGATTACTCCGATGTCATCCATGTGGCACTAATCACAAATGCTATCGAGCCTGTAGAGATAGTGGACCGCACAGTAGAGTGTCTTCAAAACCAGACATTTCCTGTAAAGCAGACTATAGTTCTGCTTGCTCTAGAAAAGCGTTTTGAGGAGACAGCAAAAGCTCGTGCGGACTTTATAAAGAAAAAATACCGAGGAGTTTTTAAAGATATCATCGATACATATCATCCCTTGTTACCTGGAGAAGTAGTCGGGAAGGCAAGTAACGCAGCCTTCGCAGCAAAAGAACTCTATGAGTATGTACAGAAGAAGGGCCTGGATCCTAAGAAAGTGGTGGTCACTGTGATGGATACCGATAGTCAGCTCCATCACTCATACTACTCGTGCCTCACCTATAAATATCTCAAGGATGCTAAGCGCGATTTCCATTTTTTTGCGGCGCCTGTGCTGCTGTACAACCATTTTTGGGCTTTGGCCCTTCCCGTCAGGCTACAGACTATCATCTCTTCTGTTTTGCGACTATCACTTCTCCCACAGGAGCGCAAGTTCATACAGATTTCCACGTATTCTTGTTCGATTGATATGTTGCACCGGATCGGATATTGGGATACCGACATCATCCCAGAGGACTGGCATATCCATCTACAAGCATTCTATACTCTTGGGGCAGAAGTTCAGACAATCCCTATCTATCTCCCAATTGTACGTGATGGTGTTTATGCTCCAAAACTCATGAAAGCCCTCCAGATTCGCTATCAGCAAGAAAAAAGGTGGGCGTGGGGAGCTCGGACATCTCCTATGCTCTTCGGCAGTCGCTCATCGCTACGCATGTTCCGCTCATCGAACGGATAAAGAAATTGTCCTATATTTCTGAGACACATATCCTTTGGCCGACATCCTTTTTCCTACTTACTATCAGCGGTTGGATCCCGACCCTAGTTCACCCAACATTTGAGAGGACAGTGCTCGGTTACCTATTACCCCGACTTTCATCAGCTCTTTTGACGATGACTACCCTACTTCTCTTCCTCATCCTCTACTTCGATTTTCGACTGCGCAACTATGTCAACATCAAGACTGATATCTCCAAGGTCCCGTTACTATTTATACAGTGGTATTTTTTGCCCATTATCTCCTTCCTTTTCTCATCCCTGCCCGCACTCGATACACATGTCAGGTTGCTTCTAGGTAAGAAGATCGAATACAAAGTCACAGCAAAAGTGAAATAGACATGTCTTCCTCAGATTCTTCACACAATGATCATGCTGCACAACATAAGGCTTATTTAGATGGTCTTCATCTGGGCTTCAATACTCCAGATGAAATTTTGATTCCTCTGATAAAGCTGGCAACAGGTTCTGATTTAGTCAGAAAGGAGCGCATAGTAAAAGGAGAAAGCAACGAAGTATATGAAGTTGAACTAACGAGTGCGCATAAAGTCATCTTGCGTATTAGTCGCAAAGACAGAAGGCGATTTGAAAGGGAGCAATGGGCTATGACGCAGTGTGAAAAGGCTGGAATACCTGTTCCAAATGTCATTTATATTGCTGCGCTCGAAGGAGCAGATAGTCCATCCTGGGCTAGTGTTCAAACAAAACTAGCAGGCAGATCAATTCGAGACATTCAGCAATCTGAAGGAATCTCAGACAGGAGGCTTCAATCTATCTTAAGAAAGACGGGGGAAATCCTGGCTATTATGCATGGCATTCAGACTCATGGTTTTGGGAGAATCGATGGCGAAGGCAGGGCAGAGTATGAAACAGAGTGGGATGCTATAAACCCTATCATAGAAAATGAGCAGTTATACGATCTAGCTAAGGAGTATGAAATTGATGTGAGATTACTTGAAGAATCCCTGACTGTTGCTAGGGAACGTACGCATGAGTACACAGATACCCCTCGACTTCTTCATAACGACCTCGGCCCTGACCACATTTTTTGTGGATGAGAAAGATGAACTAACGGGGCTTATTGATTTCGAGGGAGCAAGTGGTGGGGACCCAGTTGCTGACTTTACTCATTGGCATTTCATGTATCGAAAACAGCTGCCACTTGAATGGCTAATGGCTGGATACTCGGGAGAATCCATGTCACGCGATTTCCCCCAGAGACTTCGTAGAAATAGTATTCTTAAAAGTCTATTTATGCTCCCCTACTATCATAAGATGCAGAACCTAAATGGTATACGGATCATAAAAGAAAATCTGGAATACGACTTAGTAAGTAAAACTACCTCGTAGCTTGTGCTTAATGCTTTGTCGGGACACCACGTTTTACAAGCTCTAACAAATTCTGTTTGTAGGATTGTGCTCGAAGGACGAAGTCATACGAATCAATCTTCATGCATGCATCGAAATCTTCTTCTGGGTGTGATAGTTTTTTTTCATCAAAAAAAAATTGCATAGCATGCATTGACTTACGTAGTTTCTCCTTAATATCATTAAAATCTGGATTTTCTCCCATAAGAGCTTGTTCAATATAGCTTGCACATAGAGTAGGGCGGGACAGCTGACAATTACTGGCATTCTCTTGCATCAGCCTGGAATTATCACGAATAATAAGGTTGATGTAACTCGCGAGGTATAGTACTACTAGCCTCGCATTTTTTGATATACTTATATTATGGCAAAAGGAGAAAACAGAGATCGTAAAGAACAAAAGAAGCCTAAGAAAGCAAAATTGAGCAAGCACGAGAGAGCTCAAGCACGAGTAAAGTAATTCATCCCTACTTCTTATCTCCTCCAAATACGAGATTTATCCCCGTGTCACTGACACCTATCCCCACATGACTCCAGGCTGTACCTAACTGATTGGCATTGTGACCGGGACTTTGGGCGAATACCCATTCGATAACATGAGTCCCACTGACTGGTCCACCATAATAGGAGTTCTCACCCAGCTTGTAATAGCCGAGTTCTTCAAAGCCGTTGTGATTATCTAGATAGTCATTGAATCCAGCATGTGCGTCAGTGGCTTTGATACTACTAAAATGTGCTGCTCTCCCTTGGGCATATCCTGCTAACTTGTCATCCCATGCCAAAGTTGCCACTCCATGGGTATTGCGATAACTATTGAGTGCGCTAAATAGTTCTCCGGGCGATGTCATCGTTGAGTCATATTGGAAAGCAATAGTATATGTGTGGTCATCGACCTTCTTTGCGACCCCCCATTCTGGGGTCGCAGTGGGTTTTGGAGGTATCCTTGTCGGTTGTGGTGTCAGAGTAGGTGTTGGACTTGGTGTTTGTGTGGGCAGTATTGTTGGGGTCGGAAGCTCCTTTAGAGGAAGAGACGCAGCGATAGCAGTACGATTTCCAGTATATGCATGAACCTGCTGAGTGATCAGCTGTATAAAAACCACACTAACTTGTATAAGTGTCCCTAAGAGTAACACCATGTGTCAAGAAGTTAATGCCTCTGCAAGTCTATTCTCAACGCGATCCCAGTCAACGATATTCCACCAGGCTGCAATGTAATCAGCTCTCCTATTTTGGTAATGTAGATAATAGGCATGTTCCCAGACATCTACTCCCAGGATAGGGGTGTGTCCTGTCTGCAACGGATTTTCTTGGTTTGGAGTTGAGATGATGGACAATTCTTTACTATTATTATGACAGACGAGCCATGCCCACCCGCTCCCAAATCTAGTCAATCCTGCCTGAGCAAACTGAGCCTGAAACTCATCCCATGTGCCGAAACCGTCAGCTATACTTTTTTGGAGACGCTCGCTGGGTTTTGAAGGAGTAGGCGACATGCTTTCCCAAAAGAAACTGTGATTGATATGACCTCCACCGTTGTTTAGGATTGCCACTTTCACATCGGCTGGCAACTTTTCACCTAGTAATAATAGTTCTTCTAAAGATTTCTCAGAAAGCTGTGGGGCTTTTTCAAGAGCCTTATTCAGATTATCTATATAGGTTGCATGATGCTTACTATGATGAATTTGCATCGTGAGAGCATCAATGTGAGGCTCTAAAGCACTATAATCGTATGAAAGCTTGGGCAGAGTGTATATCATTCGGCCTCATTGTAGAGAGAGCTGTAAGTATTGTCAACTATACAAAACTAAACAAAAAACTATTGCATAATAGGATATGCAAGAATTGTCGACCGCCATCTTCACGTGGACACCCCTCAGGTTTTTTGTTGAGAGTTTATGGAGGGATGAAGCTTTCACCTATTACATGTCAATTCTTCCCTTTCATGAGATCATTGCCAAGACCGCTCAGGACTTTAATCCACCTCTATATTACATTCTAATGCATGTCTGGATAAGCTTCATGGGAAGCAGTGAAATTGCCTTGAGGACCCCATCTCTTATTGCCTTTGTTGTTGCCGTATATGTGAGTGATCTTTTTTTCAAAAAGGTTTTGCATTTTTCTGTACTAGAGCGTCAGTTTGCATTTCTCCTCCTACTTGTAACACCCGGCACACTCTATTTTGCTTTTGAGGCACGTATGTATAGTCTGATGGCTAGTCTCGGCGTAGCCTCGACATATGCTCTCTTTTTCAAAAAAAACCACGGCTATACCTCATCTCCACCGTCTTAGGCCTGTACACTCATTACTTTTTTTGCATTGATTTTTTTTTTTGTGCAGGGACTGGTCATACTAAGACATAAGGAATATCGACATTTAATGAAGTCATATCTACTATCATCTTTAATATTCTTGCCCTGGGTACTTTTCGTTATCCCCAGGGTACTTGGCTCAAGCTCATCTTTCTGGATCCCTCAGATGACCTGGATGCAGCTATTCTTGTTGCCTTTCTCTCTTCTCACCAGCTACGATAGCTTCTGGAATTACTATGATAGGTATCGTATCGTGACCAATGTAGCTCTAATTGGTATACTGCTTGTCCTACTAATGCTTCCTTATAAAATGAAGGGACTTGTGAAGGGATTAAAAGCCTATCTGCTGATTTGGGGGCTCGTAGTACCACTAGTAGTAGCGGGCATTTCATTTGTCAAACCAATCTTTGTGGTCCGCTATGTTCTCTTCTCTACTTACGGGCTACTATTCCTTTACATATACCTAATAAAAGAGTCGATGGTCTCGAGTAAATTGAAGGTGGGGATGGGACTAATACTACTCCTACTACTAGGGCACTTCGATTATTACATGATACAATTTCGACAACGAAACGAGGCAAAAACCTATATGAAGATTTTAGAGACATCGCTAAAAAAAGGGGACGAGCTTGTACTGCAAAGTAGCACTCCCTACTTTGTCGTGCGCTATTATATACCCGATGCTCATGTAAAGATCGACTCTCAGGAAAAAGATGTCCCCCAGTATGTAGGTAAGGTCCTTATACCAAAAGATGCATATGGAAGAAGTGAGTTAGTATACCCCAACAAGTCTTTCTACATCGATGCGCAGCGCATACAAGTAAATTCGCTTTTCTAATAAACTATGCAAACCCCTGTTTTGTCCAAAAGAAACATATTCCTACTTCTTACTGTCTGTAGTACTACTATGTTTGCTGCATTCTTTCTTCTTTTTCTGCGCTTGCCGCCCGAGATACCACTCTATTACAGCTATATTGAGAAGGAAAAGCATATTGCTCCCTTACTCCATATCTTCATCATCCCATTGAGTCTGTATCTTTCGATCGTTCTAAATCAAGTACTTGTTAAGTTCCTGCTCAAGGAAAATTCCCTATATCAGTCCATATTTATGTATATGAACATATCACTCATGATTTTTACAACATTACTATTTATCCAGATTCTTCTACGTATTGTATGATAAGAACATGTGGCTTTTTAGTTGGATTGCTATAACGACCTATGATAGAGTTCATCACAGCATTTTTTTCTTATTAACATCACCACTCCACTAGCAATTGCTCTTTCCCCTCGAGTCGGTTTGGTAGACGATCCAGATAAGCGTTTTTCATCCAGCAACTACCCATCGGGGGATAGTATCTCGTGCTGGGGGTCTTGCAATTTATATGGGTATCCTCATGGGTTATGTATTGTTGCGTTTTCCTGTTGATAAGCAATTGTTTTCAATCCTCCTAGGTGCGGGTGGGATAGTAGGACTGGGATTGTTGGATGACCGATATGATCTAAAACCCCTACTTCGACTTATTATTACAGCAGTTATAGTATCAACGGTTGTGATGTCGGGACTCGGTATCCCATACATATCTAATCCCTTTGGAGGGGTAATTCGTCTCGATTCACCACTCTTTACGTTAGATATCTGGGGGAAGAACATATTGGTACTTGCCGATATAGTCGCCATTATATGGATACTTTCACTCATGAACTTCGTGAGTTGGAGTTCAGGTCTGGATGGACAGTTATCAGGATTTGTCGCTGTTGCATTTTTCTTTTATGGGGTACTTTGCCCATCGAGTGGGTGCTTATGAAGTCTCAGTTGTGCATGTTGCTCGTTTTGCGTATCTGTGTTCAGGTATATTCGCAGGCTTTTTCTTTTGGAGTTTTTATCCTCAGAAGATAATGCCCGGTTATGCTGGGGGTACTTTGGCGGGTTATCTGCTGGGGTTCTTGTCCTTACTCTCATATACTAAAGTAGGGACGCTTGGTGTAGTACTTGCTATCCCTATTACAGATGCATGTTATGTTATGACTCGAAGGGTTTTCTCCGGAAAGTCCCCTCTTCAAGGAGACGCGGGGCATTTTCATCATCGCCTCCTAGCTGCGGGATGGGGAAGAAGACGAATATCTCTTTTCTATCTCTTCGTTTCTCTTTTGTTTGGCTCAAGTCTCCTCTTTCTAGAGACCACTGGAGAAAAGCTACTTGCATTCTTCTCTGTATTTATATTGCTAGGACTATTTATATGGATACTCCAGACTATATCACAGACCGCTCAAAAATCATCATGATTTGCGCCCGCCTAAAGCAATTTGAAAAGCTCGAGGACATTGGAAACTTTCTCAGCTGATATGAGTTGGGGAGTAGGTAATTTTGCAGCCTGTTTTACAAGATTATCTAATCTAAACCGTGTCCTAATTCTTCCCAAAAGGTCAACCTCCCCCGAAAAGCAGAATGTCGCAGGGAACGGTTTGTTTCGGTAGGAAGATAGAACTGATGCGATGATCCCGAGCTCTACAAGTGGGTTTTTTATCTCAACTCCTCCCATGATTGAGATGTAGATGTCTTTTTGCTCTAGATGAATGGCGAGATGCTTTTGTAGTACTGCCAATAGCATCAAAATCTTGTTGGTATCATAGCCTACACATACGCGACGGGGATTTGTAAACTTCGTGTCTACGACTAAAGTCTGTATTTCCAAAAAAAGTGCTCTCCGACCTTCGAGTGTCCCAGCGATGATCTTGCCAGGAGCTGGGCTAAAGTCGTCTAAGAGAGTCGATGAAGAATGTTGATGAAGTCCATCTTCTCTCATCTCAAAAATACCAATCTCATCTGTTGTACCAAATCTATTTTTCTTACAACGCAAGATACGATATCCCTGATTTTTGTCTCCTTCAAAATGGACGACAGTATCAACATAGTGCTCAAGCGTTTTTGGCCCTGCTATATCGCCGGACTTTGTGACATGTCCAACTATTATGACCACTTTGTCGTGTTCTTTTGCAAATTCGATCAAAGCATGTGTACAAGCATTGATCTGCCCCACTGTCCCAGCGGCACCTGAGGATTCTCGCGACCATACCGTTTGAATGGAATCAACTATGATAAGCCTAAAGCTATCCTTATGGATATCGAGACTTTCTCTGATTGCCTCAATGTTGGTCTCCTCAGTAAAGGTAAAAGCATTTTTTTGGAGCTTTAGCCTATCAAGACGGGCTGTTATCTGATTGACCGATTCCTCTCCAGCGATATAATAACTTGGATAAGCGGCACAAACCTGGACTACAAGACTGGATTTACCTATTCCTGGCTCGCCGGTCAACAAAATTGTTTGTCCAGGGACGAAGCCTCCGTTGAGGACATCATCGAACTCGCCGATAGCGGTATGCATTTTATTGTAGATTGTTGCAGCTTGTGAGGCTTTGATAGTCTGAGCAGCCTTGATACCCCCTGATCGTTTTGAGGGATCGGTATTCTCGACCACACTGTTCCATGCATTACAGCTGGGACATCTACCGTACCACTGGAGGTGGTGCTCTCCGCAGTTTTCACATACAAAAGTGCTTTTTTTCGCTGCCATGATATATATAGTAATGGTTAGTAATGTTGTCTGACGTGTCCTATTGGATTATGATATGCCCATGAAATCAAAGATAGTATTCCTACTTATCCTGGTTGCAGGTTTCTTAACAGCCATTGTACTATCTTTTTTCTTTCTCAAGAGTCGATCTCAGAATGGCGTTTTGAAAGTACTTTCTTCCCCCTTAGCTAAGGTCATAATAAATGGTAAGGAACTTGGGACAACGTCACTAGAAAAGACCTATCCAGTGGGATCATACACCTTGAGACTTGAGCCTGTAGATACAAGTACCAACGCTATCCCTTGGGAGGGAACCATTGATGTGTATTCCAATGCTCGCACAGAGGTTGAACAAGAGCTTGGTCTAGATGCTAACTCATCTTCAGGCATCATACTGACTGTAAGAAAATCGGATAACGCTCGTGATAAAGGACTCATTAGTGTTGATACTGATCCTAAGGGGGCTTTAGTACTTATAGATGGTGAAGAGGTAGGTATATCGCCATTACAATCAGTTGAAGCTGAGCAAGGCATCCATGAGATCACGATAGTATCATCCGGATTTTTCAGAAAACAGAAGAAAGTACGTGTAGAAAAGGGTTATGAGGTAATAGCTTATTTCAAGCTAGCAGTAGACTCTTCAGTGAAGAAGATCGACGAGCTATCTGCTGCATCTGGGTCTGCCGGACTTCAAGTTGCTACCTCATCAGCTAAGTCAATAAGCCCGACTCCCACAAGGTCAACAACTCCTACGCCACAAACCACAGCTTCAGCATCTACGGGTGGAAGTTCCATTGAGATATTGGATACCCCCACAGGTTGGTTGAGAGTGAGAGTTGAGCCTTCTACAACAGCATCTGAGGCTGCTAAGGTAAATCCGGGGGAGAAGTACGTTATTGCTGGTCAGCAAACTGGGTGGTATAAGATTGAATATAAGAAAGGGCTCTTTGGCTGGATATCTTCCAGCTATGCAAAAAAAGTAGAATAATATGCTCCTGTCTCCATACAGATTACCTCAAAGAGTATTTTGTTGCAAAAAAGAGTCCGTTTGGGTACAATAACCACTGTTATACAGTTATTGTTACATATTTGTTATGGCAGACACATTTCAACGTACAAAACCTCACGTAAACATAGGTACTATTGGTCACGTTGACCATGGTAAAACTACACTTACATCTGCAATTACTACCGTTCTTGCAAAAAAGGGCTTGGCAAAAGCCCGAAGCTATGATCAGATTGATAGTGCTCCAGAGGAAAGAGCTCGTGGAGTCACCATCAACATTTCTCACCAAGAGTATGAGACTGAAAAAAGGCATTATGCCCACATCGACGCCCCAGGACATGCGGATTACATTAAAAACATGATCACTGGTGCTGCGCAGATGGACGGGGCTATCCTCGTTGTTTCAGCTCCTGATGGCCCTATGCCACAGACTCGAGAACATATTCTTCTTTCACGACAAGTCGGTGTTCCTGCTATCGTCGTATTCATGAATAAGACAGACATGGTTGCAGATCCTGAGATTTTGGAACTTGTTGAGATGGAGATACGTGATCTTCTTAATAAATATGAGTATCCAGGTGATACTACCCCTATCATCAAGGGTTCAGCACTCAAAGCTCTAGAGGGGGATCCCGAAGCAGAAAAGGCTATTGAAGAGCTTATGGCTGCAGTTGATTCATTCGTCCCTGATCCAGAGAGAGACATCGATAAGCCATTCCTCATGCCTGTTGAAGATGTCTTTACCATCAAAGGTAGAGGTACTGTTGTAACAGGTAGAGTTGATAGAGGTGTCCTCAAAGTAAATGATGAGGTCGAGATCATAGGACTAGCCAAGGAGACCGTTAAGACAGTAACAACTGGAATTGAAATGTTCCGTAAGACTCTTGATAGTGGCCAAGCCGGTGATAACGTTGGCCTTCTTCTCCGAGGTATTGAAAAGGATGATGTGGAGCGTGGTCAAGTCATTGCCAAGCCAGGTTCAGTAACTCCTCATACCGAGTTTGAAGCAGAAGTCTATATCCTCAACAAGGAAGAAGGTGGTAGACACAGTCCTTTCTTTACTGGATACAGACCACAATTCTATATCCGTACCACTGATGTGACTGGTGAAGTTGAACTACCTGCAGGTGTGGAGATGGTTATGCCAGGGGACAATATTAAAGTTAATGCTAAGCTCATTTACCCAATCGCACTTGAAGAGGGAACAAAATTTGCTCTTCGTGAAGGTGGTAAAACTGTCGGAGCAGGAGTAGTTACCAAGATACATAAGTAAAAATTGACTCGGGCCGCCTCGGCGGCCCGGTTCATTATTATCAAGCACCATGCCAAAAGGAAAAATACGAATAAGACTCAAGTCTTTTGATCACCTCATACTAGATGATGTGTGCCAAAGACTTGTTGATACAGCCACGAAGACAGGGGCATCTTTCCTTGGACCTATTCCTCTACCTACTAGAATTGAAAAATATGTAGTGACAAAGTCTACTTTTGTAGATAAGGATAGCCGTGAATATTTTGGTTTGAAAATACATAAGAGGTTGTTAGACGTAGTAAATCCTACTAATCAGACGATCGACGCCCTAACACATTTGGATCTTCCAGCAGGTGTCAGCGTCGAAGTAAAAATGATTTAAGTCTATTATGAAGCGGGATTGACTTAACAGTCATTTCTCTTTATAATCACCGATGCAAAATACAGACGTGTAAGATCAGTACTGATCTCTATCGGGATCTTTTTTTTTTGAACATGCAAACAATAATTGGATATAAAAATAAGACAGAACAATATATAGACGAGGACGGTATTCGTATGCCTGTAACTTCGGTAAAGGCACATGATTGTATCCTCCTTGGCTATCGAATTGCACAGAAAGATGGGTATAATGCCTTGATAGTCGCATATGATGAGGCGAAGAGGATCCGAAAGACCCAGCAGGGTCAGCTCAAGAGCTACAATGTAAAAGAGCCGCTTCGTCATATCCGAGAGATCAGAATTGACTCTTTTGAAGTATCTGAAGATGGGAAATCGCTTCATCTTGGTGATGTCGATCTAGTGATAGGTGCAAGACTGGTCCCATCAACGCTTTTTTATAAAGGGCAGTTAGTAGATGTCCAGGCGACTTCAAAAGGTAAAGGATTTCAGGGTGTGGTAAAAAGACATGGCTTCGCTGGAGGTCCGAAGACACATGGCCAGTCAGATAGGCTCCGTGCCCCTGGTTCTATTGGCCAATCCGCAACTCCTGGTAGAGTATATAAGGGGAAGAAGATGGCTGGTAATATGGGTGTGGAGACTGTGACTATCAAGCATCTACGAATTGTTGGTCTCACCGAAGACGAAGTTCTTGTCAAGGGACTTATCCCAGGGCCACAGCAAGGCGTCATTTTGATACGTTCGTCAAAAAAAGCAAGCTCACAAGCGTCAAGATGCTCCTGCTGCGGTGATCGAGCAAGATGCTGAGCCAGTTGCTGAGCAGGTAGTTGAAGAGGTGCAAGATTCAACTTCAGAAGAATAATAATATACGAAAAGATCATGGAAAAAAATGTAAAAACTACTACTACGAAGAAAGCAAAAAAAGCAGGGCTAATGGTACCTGTTATTGATAGTACAGGCTCAGTTGTTCGTGAGATTGAACTTCCGGAAAGAATCTTTGCGCAGAGTGCATCTGATGCCTTGATAGCTCAGTATATGCGTGTGTATATGAGCAATCAGCATCCTCAGAGTAGAGAAGCAAAGACGCGTGGAGAGGTCGCTGGTTCAAGCCGTAAGATCTACCGCCAAAAAGGAACAGGAAATGCTCGTCACGGAAACAGGAAAGCTTCGCTATTTGTAGGAGGTGGAGTGACTCATGGTCCTAGAGCACTCAAGAGAGAACTATTAATCAATAAAAAGCAGCTAAAGAAAGTCATGATGGCCGTACTGAGTCAAAAAGTGATCGACAAACAAATTCGAGTTCTGGACACGGGAATTGATTTTAAGGGTAAGACTAAGAACTTTGCCACCTTTATGACTGCAGTTAAAGATATTGACCCTCGTCGTGTGTTGTTAGTGGGTACCTCGCAAGATAGTGCTATTAGTCTATCCGCTCGCAATATGGCGCGGGTTAGTCCTGTGCATACTGATAGTCTCAATGCTTACGATGTTATCACTCATACTTGTTTACTCATGACTCCGGCAAGTATTGAAAGTCTATTACAACGAATCTAATATGCTACTCACCGACTATATCATCAAACCAATCATCACAGAAAAGAGCGTCTCTAAGAAAGATACGAGGGTGGTTGCTTTTGAGGTGGCTCTTTCTTCGACAAAGCAACATGTTTCTCAAGCACTTGCTTTGCTATATAAGGTGAAGGTTGGTGCTGTTAGAGTCGTCGTCCGAAAAGGCAAAGAAAAAGAGAAAAGGACGAAAAGGTCTGCTTGTAAAGCAGCCAGATAGAAAAAATTGCCTATGTCACTCTTAAGGAGGGCACCATCGAATTATTTAATCAGTAATACCTATGAAATCATCAGTAGTACCAAAGTCTTTGAAGAAAATCCTAAAGAAGAGATCCGGAAGAGATAACTCTGGTAGTATTTCTATTCGTCATCAAGGGGGTAGACATAAGCGCTTTTATCGAGTGATAGATTGGAAAAGGGACAAGAAAGACATATCAGCAACTATAATTGATATACAATATGATCCAAATCGTACCTCTCCAATTGCTCTTCTGGAGTATGCCGATGGTGAGAAGAGGTATATAATCGTGCCCGAAGGACTAGCCGTGGGCGATGTAGTAATGTCTTCTACTCAAGCGGATATCAGACCAGGGAATGCGATGCCTATCAAGAATATCCCCCTTGGGACAGAAATACATAACATCGAACTATACTCCGGTCAAGGAGGCCAGATGGTCAAAAGTGCTGGCTCATCAGCAGTGGTCTCAGCCAAAGATGGTGACTATGTAGATATCAGAATGCCTTCACGTGAAATTCGAAGGGTTCTGGGCGATTGTTATGCTACAATAGGTAGAATCGCCAATAGTCAACATAAACTTACTCATCTTGGTAAAGCAGGAAGAAAAAGGTGGCTCGGGATCCGTCCCTCCGTCAGAGGTGTTGCCCAAAATCCAAAATCTCATCCACATGGAGGAGGAGAGGGTCGGAGTGGTACTGGATCTCATCCAAAAACCCCATGGGGTAAACCAGCAATGGGTAAGAAAACACGACGACCAAAGTGGTCAGATAAGTTTATTATCAAGACAAAGAGACAAGGTCGATCTTAAATAAGGTATGGAAATCAAGACATCAACTCGGTATATACATATTGCTCCTAGGAAACTACGTATTTTACGTGCAGCTATCAAGCGTATGCATCCTGTTGTGGCAACCAAGCGTTTGGCTTTGATGCAAGATCGTGCTGCAAAATTTTTTCGAAAGAGTATCCTAGCGGCCCTGGATAGTGCCAAGCAGAGGCAACTTGAGGTTCAGACCCTAGCTTTTAAGGAAGTACGTGTAGATGAAGGGCCCGGATTTAAGCGTTTCAGAGCTGGTAGTAAGGGATCAGCTAAAAGATATGTTCGTAAGACATCACATATTACTATTATGTTGACTGTAGCTCCTTCCAAAGGAGAAGCCAAAACTAAAGGATCTGAGATCACAGTAGTACCAAGGGTTGAACAGAAAGTAGAAAAATCAGTTACCGGAGAAAAACCAATAAAAATAGCAAAAGCAGTATCAAAAATTAGCAAGAGCAAGACCAAATAATATGGGACAAAAAGTAAATCCGCATGGATATAGACTGGGAGTAAACAAAACGTGGGAATCACGATGGCTTTTCCCTGATAAAAAAGTATTTAGGACCTTTTTGCTTGAAGACATAAAGATCAGAGAAGGGATCATGAAAAAGTTTAACTTTGCAGCTGTCACACAAGTTGAGATAGAGCGTGCCATAAATAAGATTACTATTATTATCCATGCCGTAAAGCCGGGGATGATCATCGGTCGAGGTGGAAAGGGCCTTGAGGATGTAAAGAAGTTCATCGATGAAACAATTAACAAGACCAGCAAGACAAATACAAAGATCAAGACCGACTTTAAGATTGAGCCAGTAAAACAGCCATTTCTTAATGCTCAATATGTAGCTGCAGATATTGCAGGTAAGCTCGTACACAATCTTCCACATAGGAGAGTTGTGCATCTAACTATGGATAAAGTAATGGAGTCAGGTGCAAAAGGCGTGAAAATTCAGCTGGGCGGGCGTATTGGTGGTGCTGTAATTAGTCGCATTGAGAAGTCGCATAAGGGAACAGTCTCCACATCTACCCTTCGCGAGGATATCGACTTTGCTCGTTACCCCGCTCTCACAAAATCAGGATACGTTGGTATAAAAGTTTGGATTGCCAGATAAGACATGTTGCAACCTAAGAGAATGAAACATAGACGCCATTTCCGTGGGACCTGGCGAAAAGTAGCAACTAAGGGTGTTGAAGTCTCCTTTGGCGACTATGGCATCCGAACTACTGAACCTGGTTGGATAACTGATCGCCAAATTGAGGCTTGTCGTGTTATACTATCACGTGCAACTCGCAAGATAGGAAAATTCTGGATTCGAATATTTCCTGACAAACCTTACACCAAGAAACCACCAGAGGTAACTATGGGTGGAGGCAAGGGTGAAGTTTCGCACTACGTCGCATCTGTAACTCCTGGAAGAATGTTATTTGAGTTAACTGGTCTAGATGAGCCCAATGCTCGTAAAGTTTTTAAGAACATTTCATCAAAGCTCCCTGTTAGGGCGCGCTTTGTATCTAAGGACCTATGAAACACAGTAAATACAAGCAAGAACAAGCACAGAAGGATTTAGGAGGTTTACAGAAGGAACTAGAAGCCCTAAGACAGAAGGCTGTAGAGCTAAAAAAGGGTATGCTTGCGCATACACAAAAAGATACAAATGCCTATGGCATCTTGAAAAGAAAAATTGCGGTCATCGCGACTCTAATGAGATCATCTAGTAGCACACACTAATTAATTATGGCAAAAACACTAACCGGTACAGTAGTCTCCATGAAAATGACGGATACAGTTGTGGTAAGGGTCGAAAGAGCCTTTCAGCATAAGCTGTATGAAAAGACAATCAAGAGGCACAAGAAGTATCTAGCAGGATCAAATGGGGTAGAGATGAAAGAAGGAGATAGCGTCCAGATCAAGGAAACGCGTCCTCTGTCTCGACACAAACATTTCATCGTTGTAGCTAACGTTACAAAGTAATAACTATGGTTCAACTTCGATCAGTATTACAAGTGGCAGACAATAGTGGGGCTATTACAGCTCATGTTATTGGTGTGCCAGGTAAAGGGAACAAGAAGATAGCCCGCATATCTGATGTTGTCACGGTAGTTGTGAAGAAGGCTGACCCAAACGGGCAGGTAAAAAAAGGAGATGTGGCGCATGCTGTAGTGGTGCGGACCCGTAAAGAATCTAAGCGTGACGACGGGAGTTATGTACGCTTTGATGACAATGCCTGTGTACTCCTTGAAAGTAGAACATCTAAAGAACCAAAGGGGTCTCGCTTTTTTGGCCCTTTAGCACGAGAAGTAAAAACAGCCGGATATAACAAGATTGCTAGTTTGGCAGCAGAAATATATTAACTATGAAACTTCATACAGGAGATCTAGTGCAGATCATGGTAGGTAAAGACAAAGGAAAGCAAGGTGCTATCACCAAGGTGTATTCCTTGAGTGGCAAGGTACTTATACCGGGTCTTAACCTCTATAAAAAGCATGTTCCTAAGTCGGAGCAATTTCCAACTGGTGGTATCGTAGAGATCCCGCGAGCTTTGCATGGATCTAAGGTCCAACTCTACTGCGGCAAATGTAAGAAGCCGACCCGAGTAGGATATGAGATCGATGGCGCTGTCAAGTCTAGAGTATGTAAAAAATGTGGAGCACCTATAGCTCGCAAAAAATAACCACCATGTCACTCTTAAATCACTATCAAACCACAATCAGTAAACAATTGCAGAAAGATCTCGCTTTCTCGAATGTGAGTCTTATTCCAAAGCTCGAAAAGATCGTAGTAAATGTTGGAGTAGGTGAGGCATCAATGAACAAAAATGCAGTCCAAGCAGTCGTTGAAGATATCAAGATTATCACAGGCCAACAGCCACTCATATGCAAGGCTCGTAAATCTGTATCCGCTTTTAAGATTAGAAAAGGACTACCTATCGGCGTAAAAGTGACGCTTCGAGGACAACGTGCATACGACTTTTTGGAAAAGCTCATCTCGATTGTGCTCCCACGTATTAGAGATTTTAAGGGCCTTTCTTCAAAAGCTTTTGACGGGATGGGAAACCTAAATATCGGTTTAAGCGATCAGACCCTCTTTCCTGAGATAGAATATGATAAAATAGACAAAGTTAGAGGATTGGAGATCACTATTGTGACTTCTGCAAAAAGCGATAGCGCTGCTAAAGCTCTTCTTGAAGCGTTCAAGATGCCATTTATTGACTGACTGTAATATGCCTAAATTATCAGATGTAGTTAAATTCCAGAAAAAACAAAAGTTTACAACACGCGATGTAAATCGTTGCTCGTTATGTGGTAGAGCTCGTGGATATATGCGACGATTCGGTCTGTGTCGCATTTGTTTTCGAGAAAAAGCATTAAAGGGGGAGATCCCTGGTGTTAAAAAAATCTCTTGGTAAAAAAAGTATGTCACGTTCACTAAAAAAAGGACCTTATATAGATGAAAAGCTTTTGAAAAAAGTCCTTGTACAAAAACAAACCGGATCTAATACCCCAATCAAGACGTGGGCTCGTGCTAGTCAGATCTCTCCAGATTTTGTCGGTCAGCGCCTGAGTGTGCACACCGGAAATAAATTTGTCGAGGTATACATCAGCGAGGCTATGGTCGGACATAGGGTGGGAGAGTTTGCAAAGACTCGTACATTTAGAGGACACGGTAAGGTTACTAAGAGGACTATGGATAAGACCTAATTATTTCTTGGCATATGACACTTATAGATTTTATCATCAGAATAAAAAATGGCTACCTAGCAGGTAAAGAGGTAGTAGATGTGAAACGTTCTATCAGAACTGTCCGTTCGCTTGAGCTCTTGAAGAAGCATGGATATATCCAAGAGTTTGATGTTCCTGAAAATATCATGGAGCCTATCAGCGTTACTCTTTCTTACAAAGGTCATAAACCGGCTATTAGTGAGGTGAAGTTATTTTCAAAGCCAGGAAGACGAGTGTATCGCGGGGTAAAGGAGATTCGCCCAGTGACAGGAGGACTTGGGATTGCATTGATCTCCACTTCAAGAGGGATCATGACTGATAAGCAGGCTCGAAAAGAGAAAGTCGGAGGCGAGTTGCTGTTTGCCATATGGTAGTTAGATTGGCCCACTATATAAAACAACTATGTCAAAAATAGGACAAAAACAAATAACGATTGGGGATGGAGTATCCGTTAATATGGTTGATAATACTGTGTCTGTTGTGGGGCAGCAGGGGACCTTGAGCTTTACCCTTCCTCGTTATATTTCGGTTACTGTTTCTGATGGCATTGTTTCAGTTGCCCGCTCAAAGGAGGAGAAAGGTGTCAAAGCACTTCATGGTCTTTATCGTTCACTCATCCAGAATGCAGTAATAGGAGTTAAAGAATATTGGAAGAAGAATTTGGAAGTTGTGGGCACTGGATATAAAGCCCGTATGCAGGGCCAGGATCTTGTTTTTGATGTTGGATACTCGCACCCAGTAGTCTTCGCAAAAGTAGACGGTGTTTCCTATGCCGTTGATAACAATAGAATTGTCACTGTCACAGGTATTGACAAACAACTTGTCGGCGAAGTTGCCTACAAGATCCGCAAGATCCGCAAGCCGGATGCATATAAAGGTAAGGGGATCAGATATGAAGGAGAATACATCAAGTTGAAGCCTGGTAAAAAGGCAAAGACAGGTTAACACTAACTAACTAGCATATGTCCACACTATCACTACATAAAAGAAGAAAACGCATCATAAGCAGAGTGCGAGCTCAGGTCATAGGTTCACCAACCAGACCTAGAGTAGCTGTATATCGATCACATATACATATTAGCGCACAAGCCATTGATGACTCAAAAGGTATTACCCTGGCCGCTGCTTATGACGATAGTGTAAAGAACGCAAAAAATAAAACCGAACGGGCATTTGCTGTAGGTCAGGAGCTTGCCAAAAAGCTTAGGGAAAAGGGCCTAACAGCAGTAGTCTTTGACAGGCGTTATTATCGTTATAGTGGTCGGGTCAAAGCACTTGCCGAGGGTCTTAGAAGTGTTGAGATTTCTTTATAATCATATGGCAGAATTTATTGAAGCAGAAAAAAAAGATTTAGATGAGAAAGTATTACTCATCCGAAGAGTTTCCAAAAAGACTACCGGTGGTAGCGCCATCAGTTTTACAGCCCTAGTAGTTGTAGGTGATCATAATGGAAAGCTAGGAATTGGACTTGGACGAGCAAAAGAAGTCCCCAAAGCTATACAAAAATCTATAGCTCAGGCACGTAAAAAAATTATTTACAATAGAGCGTCACGGGACCACACTTTCACATGAAATTAAGATAAAATACAAATCAGCACGACTCATCCTCAAGCCAGCTCCAGAGGGCGCGGGATTGAAAGTGGGAAGTGTTCTGAGATCTGTGCTGACAGTGGCTGGAGTATCTAACGCTTCAGGCAAGATCATAGGTACGCGTAATAAGACAACAAACACCTATGCTGTGGTAAAGGCACTACAGAAGTTAAAGGAAAAAAATAGAAGCTAGTAAAATTGTCTAATTTATAGAACTATGCAAATACATACATTACCCGCTATCATCGACAGAAGAAAAAAGAGGCTTGGCCGTGGTGACGGTAGTGGTAAAGGATCTAAGTCTGGTCACGGCACCAGCAGACATCAAGGAGCTCGTGAAAAAATCCCTACGCATTTTGAGGGGGGGCAAAATAGATTGGTAAAGAAATTTCCTTATCTACGAGGTAAATCGAAAAACAAATCTGTACAAGATATTATTGCCCTTCCAACCCGGGTACTTCGTTTTTTTGATAAAGATGAAGAGGTATCAGTACGGACATTGTATGCAAAAGGTTTTTTGCCAGCACGAAAAGGTCTCTCAGTAAAATTGTATGCTCAAGGCGAAGTCCCTAATGCGGTTAAGATACAAGTTCGTGTGACAAAAGGTGCCGCTGAGCTGATCACTAAAGCTGGTGGAACCATACTGTCATGAAAGAAGTATTACGTAAACTACAATTAGCCTGGAGAGATCCAGCAATACGTAAAAAGATCCTTATCACGTTCTTGCTAATTGGGATATTCAGGATATTTGCTTTCATCCCTGTCTCTGTTATCGATACCGATAGAATGCGTGAGCTTTTTGCCTCAAATCAATTTTTTGCATTGCTCGACATTTTCTCCGGGGGCACTCTTGTCAACTTTTCTATCATGGCACTTGGCCTCGGACCGTATATCACTACCTCTATCATCACACAGTTATTGACTATCATTATTCCTTCTTTTGAGGAACTCTCAAAAGAAGGTGAATACGGCAAGTATAAGATAAATCAGTATACGAGAATGCTAGCGGTCCCAATAACGATCCTTCAGTCAGTTGCCATGTATTTTTTACTCAAAAATCAGGGTATCCTTACTCAATTGAGCTTCTTTGAGTTTCTCGGATTTGTCAGCACGATCACGGCAGGAACATTTATAGCTATGTGGTTTGGAGAACTGATATCTGAGTTCGGTATCGGTAACGGCATTTCTTTGCTCATATTTGTAGGAATTGTGGCTCGAATACCTGTAGTTTTTGCACAATCTTTCAGCACATCTACTGGTGAGTCGACTTTTACATCTGCCCTCATAGTATTACTTTTCGTTGCGGTTATTGCAGGAGTCGTCTTTATCAATGAGTCCGTACGTCGGATTCCTGTGCAGTATGCACGTAGGATACGCGGTAATAGGATGTACCAGCAAGCTGCAAACTATCTGCCACTTAAGTTGAATCAGGCTGGAGTCATGCCCATAATCTTTGCCGTTTCATTTGTAATTTTCCCCCAAATGATCGGAAACATGTTGCGTCAATCGCCCAACAGTCTACTTGTATCTATAGGTTCGGGGCTCATGAACATATTTAACTCGACAGGGTATATCTACAACATAGTGTACTTTTTCTTAGTGATCGCTTTTACATTCTTTTACACTGTATTGTTCTTTGCCCCAGATAAGATTGCTGAACAGTTACAAAAGCAAGGTGGTTTCATCCCTGGGATTCGACCAGGTACCTCGACTGTTCAGTATCTACGAACTATGGTCTATAAGATTACTAGTGCAGGAGCGCTATTTCTTGGTATAATAGCAATTCTACCGTTTATCGTATCAAAGATGACTGGCGTAAGTCAGATAGTTGTGGGAGGTACTGGTATCCTTATCGTAGTTTCGGTCGTCCTGGAAACATTTAAGTTGATAGAAGCACAACTCGTAATGAAAAGTTACGATAATCTTCAGAGATAATAAGTTACTGTTATAGTTATGGCAAAAAAGAAAAAAGGTGCGCGAGTACTCTTTGGTTTGCAATGTAGTGTATGTAAATCGCAGAACTACGTGACCGAGAGAAACAAGATAAACACGATTGATAAGCTTGACCTGACAAAATATTGTTCTGTTTGTAAAAAACATACTCCCCATAAGGAGATGAAAAAGCTACACTAATTACATGAGGCTGTCATTACTCGGTATACAAGGATCTGGCAAAACAACACAGGCGAAACTACTTTCCAACGTGTTGGGCATTCCTCATCTTTCAATAGGTCAGCTCCTGAGAACTTTTGCAGAAGGCGATACCGCTGAAGCCAAACAAGTTAAAGAGGCAATCGATGCTGGCCAACTGCTTTCAGATGAATTCACCATCAGGTTTGTGAAGCAGCACCTAACCGGTCCAGACTACGCTAATGGATTTGTTATAGATGGATTTCCACGGACGGTAGGACAGGCACGTGAATTTTTAGACAGTTTGGACTACCTTATCCACATTGAATTAGATGAAAAAGAAGCATTATGGCGTCTTGCTGGTAGAGTTGAAGATCGAGATGACACAAGTTTATCGGCCGTCTATGAAAGGATTAAGCTCTTCAAAGAAGTCACTACTCCTGTTATAGAGGTCTTCAGAGTTGCCAACAAACTTATTCAAATAGATGGCACTTCTTCGATTGAGTCTATTCATGCCTCCATTCTCAAAGCATTGGGGGCGACTTCTGCCTAGTATCTATGATCTACAAGAAAACAGCTAATGAGCTCAAGATAATGAGAGAAGGGGGGATGCTCTTAGCTACGATTTTCAATGAAGTGGTCCCCCAGATTCACCCGGGTATGAAGACACGCCAAGTAGATGACCTAGTCGTAGCCAGCATGAAAAAATACGGCTGCACGCCAAGCTTTTATAGGGTCCCACACTATCATGATGCTATATGTATCTCAATCAACGAACAAGTAGTTCATACCCCACCCTCAGATAGGATTATTAACGATGGGGATATCGTGGCGCTTGATATTGGCTCTTATTATAGAGGGTTTCATACTGACTGTGCACGAACGTTTATCGTAGGAGATGCAATCGATCCAAAACACGCTACTTTTTTACAAATAGGGTCAGAAACACTTGATAAGGCTATCTCACAAGTGCTGCTTGGCAATCATATTGGTGACATATCTAGAGCTATTTATGACTCGATAAGTAGTGCTGGTTATTGTATAATACGTGAGCTGACAGGGCATGGCGTAGGGAAAAAGCTCCATGAAGATCCCAGTATCCCAGGATATGTATCGAGAGCACGGGAAAAGACTCCTGTTATAGAAGAAGGGATGACATTGGCTGTAGAAGTAATCTATGCCAAATCATCCGATAAGATAGTTCTTGAGGACGATAATTGGTCACTGCGTACATTAGATAGGAGTGTAAGTGCCTGCTTTGAAGATACCGTAACTGCTACTGCGAAAGGGCCTTTTATTTTAACACGTTTGTGATACAATATATTGTTTATGAAGGATGATGTGATTCGTGTAAAAGGGGAAATAATGGAGAGTCTCCCAAATACCCTGTTTCGCGTTCAGCTTGATCCCGAGTATAGTGGTAAGGTGATTATCTGCTACTTGTCAGGTAAGATGCGTAAAAATTACATAAAAATCCTTCCTGGGGATAAAGTCAGTATTGAGATTACTCGATATGATCCCAATAGAGGAAGAATTGTCTATCGTTTTTGAAACATATTGTTATAACTTATGAAAGTTCGAGCATCGGATAAAAAAAATGTGTGCTGAGTGCATCATTGTTAAAAGGCGCGGAGCTATTTTTGTGATGTGTAAAAATCCTAAGCACAAACAAAGACAAGGATAATCACCATATCATTATGAAAAGACTATTTGGAATCAATCTACCCGAAGAAAGCCGCATGGCATATGCCCTTACACTCATCTATGGTGTGGGTAACGCACGAGCCAAAGTAGCTCTTGACCAGATGAAAATCTCATTAGATACCAAGGTAAAAGATGTAGATGAAACAGTGCTAAGAAAACTTCAGGATGTGCTCGAGGCACTCAAGGTCGAAGGTGATCTGCGTGAGGAAATAAGGCAAAACATCAAACGTCTTCGAGAGATTGGCAGTTATCGTGGAGGTCGTCATACACATGGTCTACCAGTTCATGGTCAACGTACCAAGTCCAATGCTCGTACCAAAAAAGGAAAGAAGAAGACTGTTGGATCATTTAAGAAAGAAGATCTGGCACGAGCTCAGCAAGCAGCAAAAAAGTAACTTTATCCTATGGCTATTAAAAAAAGACACAAAAGGAGAAAAAGACAGTAACTACAGGCCGTATTTACATTAATGCGACCTTTAACAACACAATTGTAACCTTGACTGATCAACAGGGCACACCCTTTTTGATTGGATCATGTGGCCAAAATGGATTTTCAGGTACTCGAAAATCTACTCCTTATGCCGCCACTGTAACGGTGCAAAATGCGCTACAAAAAGCTATGGATGACCATGCGCTTTCGGCTGTCAGCATCTATATGAGAGGTATCGGCCCCGGGAGAGATGCATCACTTCGTGCAATCAGAGCTTCTGGACTCGGGATCAATCAGATTATCGATATTACTCCCATCCCACATAATGGAGTTCGTCCACCAAAGCCAAAAAGAGGTTAAAACTTTACATACTCTATGAGATATACAGGTCCAAAAAACAGATTAGCGCGTCGAGAAGGCACAGACTTGAGTCTAAAGACAGTAGGGTCAAAGGCACATGCCAGTTTACTAAAGAAACTCAATATCCCGCCAGGTCAGCATGGTAGGTCTTATAAGCGCAAGATTTCTGACTATGGAATGCAGCTGCGTGAAAAGCAGAAGATTAAAAGAATGTATGGTATATCAGAGAAGCAGATGAAGACCTACTTTGACCATGCAAACAGAGCTGTAGGAAACACCGCGGAGTTACTTATCACTTTTCTTGAACAAAGACTTGATAATGTGCTGTTTAAGTTAGGATTTGCCCCAACGAGAGCTGCAGCTCGACAACTGGTCTCGCATGGACACATCGAGGTAAACAAAAAGAAGGTAACTATCCCTTCATTTCAAGTTTCACAGAAAGATGTGATATCCTTTAAGAGGGAGAAGACCTCAAAGATACCTTATATTGCGGAGCTGTTGGAGAAGAAGGAAACTCCAGTACCTGCATGGCTTGAACGTAAAGACGCAAAGGGTGTTATAAAAGGGCAACCTAGTCTTGAAGAGTTCCATGATACTATCAATTTACAACCCGTTGTAGAATTTTATTCTCGATAAGAGATTTTATAAATTTTTTTCCCCTATGCTAAAACCAAGCTTTACTACAAAACAAGTTACCGATACATCTACCTATGGTGTTTTCGAATTGAGCCCACTTCCCTATGGATATGCTCACAGTCTCGGTAATGCTCTTCGCCGCGTGCTTCTTTCGTCTATAGAAGGTGCTGCTGTGACCTATGTTAAGATGAACGGGGTACCTCACGTCTTCAGTCCTCTGAAAGGAATAAAAGAGACTGCGCTAGAGGTGATCATGAATCTAAAGGAACTTCAATTTGTCCTCAATTCAAAAGAACCACTTGAGGTATCAGTCTCGCTTAAGGGAGCAAAGAGTGTGACTGGTAAAGATATCAAGGCAACAGGTCTTGAGGTCGTAAATTTAGATCATCATATCGCTGAGATCACAGATGCTAAGGGTAGTCTTGATTTGACCTTCATAGTCGAAAAAGGGTTGGGTTTCTCTTCATCAGAAGATAAAGAGAAGAAAGAGCATGGCATGATTGCTGTTGATTCTATCTTTAGCCCTGTTACTAAGGTGACATTTAGAGTTGAACCAGCTCGTGTAGGACGTGTTTCTAATTTTGATAAATTAATTCTTGAGATCTGGACTAATGGTTCGGTATCTCCAAAAGACGCCTTGGAACAGTCAGCGGCTATCCTTGCACAGTTCTATTCTCATATGTTTAATGGTGCTCTCCTTTCAGAGGATGATGCAGCTGGTGGTATCACCGGGAGTGTGAAAATAGACGAAAAAAGTCTATGAAACCATTATTGATGAACTAGATCTTCCTACCAGAGTAATTAACGCCCTCCTTCGAGAAGGCATTGAAACAGTAGGAGATCTTATTGAGCAAGGCAAAGAAACACTTGTTGATCTGAAGGGTGTAGGGCGTAAATCACTAGACCTCATTGAGGCTGAATTACACAAGTTAGGTGTTGGATTTAAGGAAGCATGAAAAAGGGGATAAAAAAAAGTCGTTATCCGTAAGGGGCAGGATGCTAAAGATGCTACGATGAAGAAGTTGATTTATAACTTCATACGAAGGGGTCGTTTTAGTCACCACAAAGACCAAATCCCGTTATGTCAGGAGCTTAATAGATCGTCTTGTGGGTAAGGCAAAAACACATACCCAAGCTGATCACAACGTCCTTTTACGTCATATTCCTCATAATGATGTGATACAATACCTTACGTCAGTCGTCTCGGAAGCATATTCTGATCAAATTTCAGGATTTACCACTCTTCAGAGACTTCCTATCCGTATGGGTGATTCTGCCAATATGGTCGTTGTCACCTGGGGTAAAGAAGTGCCACCTTTCCCAACCAAGAAAAGAGTTACTCCCAAAGGGGATGACCCAGTACCAACAAAAGGTAAGGAAGGAAAGCAACCTGAAAGCAAGTCTAAGTCTAAAAAAACAAAGAAATTAGCTGCCTAATATTATTACCATGATCCGCTATACCAAACAAACCAAAGTAGTATTTCCACAGACCTCCGATAAGGAGAAAGTCATTTTTGATGTAGAAAATAAGGTGGTAGGTAGAGCCGCAAGTGCCATTGCCCGACTATTAATAGGTAAAGACATCCGTACATTTGATCCCACCACACAACGGGGAGTTACAGTCGTAGTCATCAATGCTTCAAAAGCGCGTCTGACAGGAAGGAAAGAGATGCAAAAACTGTATACTAGTTATACAGGCTTCCCTGGAGGGCTTCGGGAGAAAACATTTAAAGAGCTAATGAGTATCCGTCCTGAGCTGGTTATGCGTCATGCTGTATATGGTATGCTTCCAAAAAACAAACTCCGCGCACAGATGATGACTCGTCTATTTATCCATAAAGACCAAGGGCCTATCACCCAATCTTAACTGTTCATATCAACTATGCCTAAAAAGAAAGATCAACTATATCACGAAGGAGTCGGTAGACGCAGATCCGCCGTAGCTAGAGTACGCCTCTATATCCCGCAGGATGGGCAAGAATTTTCTGTAAGCTCTTTTGCTTTGAAAAAGGGAAGACACGTGATTAATGGAATCACTTTAGCTGATTATTTTACTTCAAAGCATGATCAGGCACGATATAACAAAGTCTTTGATCTAGTTTCTGCGCTTGATCGGTTTGCAGTCAGTATTACAACCTCTGGTGGCGGAAAGGAAGGCCAGCTTGAGGCTGTACTTCTTGGGGCAGCCAGAGCACTGCAATCTGTTGATCAACTTATGAGGGCCCCTCTTAAGAAAGAGGGACTCCTTACTAGAGATGCTCGAATACGCGAGAGGAGAAAACCCGGTACGGGAGGCAAGTCTCGACGACAAAAACAATCTCCAAAGAGATAATGGCTTTAAGCTAGACAAGCGAATAGCAAGATAGGTAAAGAAAGCGAGTCAGGTAAGGAAAGGCAGAATAGTAATAAATAGTCTAGTCTCTTGTTCCCACGAGGAATTTAGCTTGCCATGGTCTGTAGTTGGATACAAATGTCTTCTCTTGCAAGATCTCTCCGTCTCTCTTTACGAGGTAGTCAAACCTTGATGTGGCCCCAGTGGCTGCCCAATCAACTTGTTTTTGTGTGCCTCTTGGAAGTGTTGGATCATCTATATACTGGGGCTCAGGAGCTGGACGATACCCAGATACCCTGATAGGACTAATAGTAGTGACTCGTCCGTCACGGGTACCATAAAGAGAAAAAAGTTAGCTTCCTTTTCTCCTTATCAACATGCATCTGTATAAGTAAAGCTGCTGGCGTATCATTTTTAAAACGAAAATCAACACGGGGAGCAAATACAGTAGCGTCTAGTCCAGGTTTTTGGTCATTTTCATAATATCGTACTCTATATGAATGAGCATGTCGCTCTATGATCGGCAGGCCTGCATTTAATGCAGCTCTGAACATGGTAGTAGATGTCTGACAGATCCCACCTCCGTCACCCAAGACAGTTTTGCCGTCTTGAATAATATATGCTTGTTTATATCCGGTCTTTTACAGAGATATCGCCTACTGCCTTGTTATAGGAAAATATCTCCCCCTTTGGAATCAGTACACCATGTAACTGCTTTGCTGCGAGTAACAGGTTGTGTACTCTTTCATTTGAAGATCCACTGTAATCTGAGACACCTTCTGCCACTTTCTCGACTATGCCATAGGTGTTGATATCCTTGATTTGAACTAGCGGTAGTTGAAATATGCTCGACACTGATATCGTTGGAGTGCTAGCCTCAGACCCTAGGCTGCGCTCAAAATCAGCAATTGTTTTTTCTCTATCTACTTTATTCCCCTGCTCTTCAATCTGAAAAGCAACAACCTTTCTCCCTTCTAGTTGAAACTTAGCATCCTTTGCTTCTTTCCCATACCTCTTATCTAGATCATCTAAATACTCTGCTATGGTCGAAGGTTGATACGTGGGCTTAATGGTAATTATTGTTGGCTCATGAAGCACTACGTGGATAAAAAATTGCGTATAGATTGCTCAGGAGGGATTTATTCTCTCTCGTGAGGATAGGTCGTATCCCATCGAAGTTATAAGAAAAGAAAAGATCTTCTCCGGCTATTATCTTTTCTTCTACATCGTTGTATACGAAGCGGTACTCTTTTTTCTGCAATTCATTAAGTTGCTTTGGTAAGTAGCTCTTCAACTTGACCAGGTGTCTTCCCAGATACATTCAAACTATTTACATAGGTATAGGGGAGGACGCGATCTTTGTATGTGACTTTGGCAGCATAATAGAGTGCCCCAAAAACAATACCTGCAGTAAGTGCACAAAGCAAGAAAGCTACACATAGCGAAAGGATTGTGTGTTTAGCAAAAAAGTAAAAGTGTCCTCTTTTCATTGTGATAGCATTTCTTAATGCTATTATTATAGATATGTCTGATGAAAATATGCATGAGGAATTGCCCCAACCAATAGCCTCATCTCCTCCCCCCGGCTGTGGAAGATTCACATGTGGAGAATGAACCTGCCCAAGGACTCCAACCTCCATCTCCTGCTCAAACAGAGCCTCCTGTAGACTCTAACACAGTTTTAGAGTCTTCCTCTCCTGAACATCCAGATTCGATAGTAGCTCCTTATGAAAAAAAGCCAGGGGGTATCCCTAAAATTCTCATTTTCTTAGGAATTGGAGTAGTTTTTCTATGTCTCGTCGGTCTTATTTTTACCGTCTTAACGAGAGTCGGCAAGAAAAAAGAAATAACTCTCACCTATTGGGGACTGTGGGAAGATACCTCTGTAATGAATAGTGTTATAGCTGATTATAAGAAAGTAAATCCTGCGGTTACCATAAGATATGAACAGCAGTCGCCTGGTCAATATCGAGAGAAACTTCAGTTCCGTATACCCAAAGGTGAGGGCCCAGACATATTTCGCTTTCATGCAACTTGGGCTCCAATGTTACAAGAGGTGCTTGTCCCTGCTCCGGATAAGATCATAAACCAACAACAGTTTGAGACCCTTTATTATCCCTTTATGAAAAAGGATCTTGTATATGATAAGAAGATAATTGGGTTGCCCTTTGGTATGGATATGCTTGTTCTCATCTACAACCCTGAATTGCTCAGTAGATTGGGCTTTGAAAGTCCTCCTAAGACTTGGGAAGAGTTGTTATCTACAGCAAAAGAGGTAACTGTCAAAAAGCAGGAAGGAGCCCTTGTTACCTCAGGGGTTGCTCTGGGTACTGCGGAAAATATCGAGCATTTTAGTGAAATCCTAGGCTGGATGCTACTTCAAAATGGGGCAAGTCTCTATGACTTGACTTCAAATGAAGCAGTTGAGGTCCTGCAGAGTTATCGCAGCTTTGCAGAAGACCCCTTACGGATCTGGGATGAAAGTATGCCGAATGACATTCAAGCTTTTGCTCAAGGCAAAGTTGCAATCATCTTTGCCCCTACATGGGAAATATTCACCATAAGGTCCATCAATCCCGGGGCTCAATTAGCCGTAAGCACTTTGCCGCTCTTACCAGGAGAGTCTCAATCAACTACTATTTCAACATACTGGGCAGATGGAGTTTCGCGTTCAAGCAGTCATCAGGAGGAGGCATGGAAGTTTTTGAAGTTTCTATCAGAAAAAGAAACACAAGCAAAGCTTTTTGAACAGCAGTCAAAGATGCGTATGTTTGGGTCAGCTTATCCTAGACGCGATATGGCCGACCTTGTGAGATCAAATCAGTTTCTTGCTCCACTTGCAGATCAAGCGGGTCAGGCTGAAAGTTATCCCTTAGCATCACGAACAGCCGACAATGGACTCAATGATGAAATAAGAGCCTATCTAAAGGATGCTGTAAATGCTACTATAAAAGGGACATCTTATCGTGCTGCATTTGAGACGGCAGCAAGCGGGGTGCAGCAAATCATCAAGAAATACAAAATAACTGTCCAATAGTATGATAAAAGAACTATCTGAAACAAAGGCATCATCTGTTGATATGGTCTTCGTTCTGTTTATTTTTCAATCTTCTCTGACGGGCCTACTTGTTGCTAAAGATGAGGCTGCTCAGAGTCTTAGTGCAATCAGTGACCATACCATCGAGCTTACAGACTTTACTCATTATGTTGAGGAAGTTGATGAGTTGCTCTATCAACTTGAGACTAAAGTGCAAAAGAAGGCTAAAGATACCTTATTGATAGTCCCTGGTATGTTTATGGATCCAACTACAGGCGTACTCTCAAATGATTCAAAAGCAGTCTTTAAAAAGCTATTTGACGAGCTCGATCTAAAGGCTATTGGCTTTGTAGATAGTTTGGATGTGATCAAGACAATAGTAACAGAGGAGGACTACCTCTTAGTTGAATGTTCGACAAGTATGACTGTTCGGTTGGTCAAAGCAGGTCATATCATAGATTCACAAACGAAGGAGTCAAGTCTTGATCCAAGTGCCGATGTCATAGAGCTATTGCATAAGATTCATGAAAAAAATCCGATCTCAGAGACGGTCGTCATTTACACTCCCAGTACTAAAGAAGGGGTTGTAGACTTTGTTCGATCAGGGATTATTGGATTCTGGGGTTGTGTGCTGGCGAGCCTACTATATCCCACTTTGATCCTGTATCGCTTGAAAAGGCAACTATAGCATTGGTCCAATCCACATTGTTTCCTGGTTCGATACCTCCAGTTCCTTCCCCAGTCGTGGCAGCAGCCCCCGATGCATCGACTGAAGACGACGGCGCCCCGAAGACGGATCAGGCACAGGGCGTGAGGAGTTCATCGAAGCTGATCAAGAGAAGCTGTCCGTCCCATCACAAGAAGTTGCTGGCTTTGTCATTGATGATATGAGGTCTCAGGAGTCATACTCATCAAACGATCAGTCTGTGTATGACGATCAGGGCTCTGGGCAAGATAGTCCGTCGAATCCCTTTGCTACAATGATAAGACGTTTCTCTTTATCTATTCCGTCTATGCCATTCACACTTCCTCATAAGAGGTTAACTTTAGCACTATCATTTGCGGTTCTTCTTCTCCTTGGTGCATCAGGGCTTCTATATTTTCTACATAGAGCTGAAGTGACTTTAGTACTCAAACCAGTATCTGTCAAACAAGAGCTTGAGGCCCCGGTCTCATCTTTCTCAGTTCAACGGAGAGATGTGGCGATCGAGACATCCTCGTCCACGGCCACTACGGGGACAGCGACCGTGGGAGAGAAGTCTAAGGGTGAGGTGACCGTCTACAGTGGTGATACTAAGTCGGTGACTCTAGGACCTGGACAAGTAATGAGGTCAGCATCAGGACTCGAATACCAATTGGATAAAGAGATTAAGCTTTCATCATCAACGGCACAAGTTACGTCAGAGGGAAACATCCTGACCGTCACATCAAAGCAAGCTGTAGGTGCCACTGCTAAGAACATAGGTGAAGAGTATAACATGACTAAGGATGCGAAGCTTACATTCAATGGGATACCCCAAACGAGCGTTTTCGGTGTTGTCACAAGAGCATTTGTTGGGGGTTCAAAAAGACAGATCCAGACGCCATCTCAGGAGGATGTCAAAAAGCTCCAGAAAGCCAATGGAGAACAAGTGAAACAAGAACTCTCCAAGCAGTTGGGCACAACAGATGAGATCTTGATCCCTCAATTGCAATCGAGCTCAGAAAAGACCGAATCACTTTCAGCCCAACCAGGCAAAGAGGCTGCACTGCTCACTCTTAAGACAAAGCAAAAGGTACAAGTAGCTCTCTTAGATAGAAAGGATGTTTTGGTTAAGATACTTCCGGAGATAAATGAAAAACTTCCTGACGAATCCACTGCGGATTTAAGGTCCTTGCAAATATCAGTAAAGGAACTGAAAGAAAAAGACTCGATCATCGTGTTTGAAGTACAAGCTAAACCAGTACCTTCTATCGACGTGGCAAACGTCAAGAAAGAGGTTCGTGGTAAACCTTTGGGGACAATCCAGGATCTTCTTAGCCGTAGGTATGATATAGACTCAGTTGACATTCGTTTTGATAATAACCTATATTTCCTCAATTCAATTCTGCCACTTTTTTATCAAAATATTTCTGTCAGTATTGATATCCAATGATGTATGGCTCTTTACTGCTACAAAAAAAAAGGACCATCGTTATAAAAAGCCAGTTGCCTATTTTTCTTATGTGGCAATACTCTGTGGTTCACTATTCTTGTTTTGGTCACTGTTTCCTATCATCCAATATGAACTATTTGCTCGCTTTATCCTAAATACTCGTATCATAAGCCCAACAGACAATGGATCTTCATCGGTAGTAGAAGGTTTTACTAACAAAAAAAGTACAGTATACACAACAAATCTTGCTGACTATACCAAGGCAGCTTCCTGGTTCCCCACTGTGTATGCAGACGATACGCCTGCGAAAAGAGCTTTCTCGGTTAGTGAGTATACGATCTCTATCCCCAAGTTGGACATTTATGATGCGAAGGTGCAGGTAAATGGCGAAGATCTGTTAAAGGGACTTATTCATTTCCAACCACGAGTCTTACCGTGTGAGTATGGTAAGGTAACTATCTTCGGACACTCAACTCATCCTGCTTTAGCACGTTTTACTACTGATAAGTTATATACCAGTATCTTTACCTATCTTGCGACTCTTACAAGTGGCGATCGTGTCATCCTAACTATTGGAGACATCACCTGTGAGTACCAAGTGGTTGATAAATTTGAAGTAGAGCCATCACAGGTCTCGGTCTTAGAACAGCAGTATGATCGTCCTTATTTGTATCTTATAACATGCACTCCGCCAGGTACTTATCTGCGCAGGCTAGTGATAGCGACTGAACTGGTAAAGCTACCTGATGTGCATTAGTCTCCCTCCCCTAAGGTAGTCTCTACTTGCAAAAAGCAAGAGTATCTTATAGAATTCATGCTCAATGAAGCAGCTCATCATCTCACTACTAATTGGCCTCTTCAATTTTTTTTACCACTATAGGGTCTATTACTCTCTGGGCGCTCAACCGACTTTTTGTGCTCTTGACCAGTTATGTCCTCTGGACGCAACAGATGGCACGTTACATAGTCTTGGCCGGGGGGGAAAGTTGTGAAGCTACTTAGAGGAGCAGACGGTTTAAGTAGCATAGGAAAGGCATGGACCGTTTTGCGTAGCTACGCATCTTCACTGATTGAGTCTACTCGTGTAGCCGCAGATTCAAAAAAGAAGGTGAGTAAGAAAAAGATTACCCCTCTGTCTATCCCCGCGGGCCGTGGTACCGAAAGTCTCAAACAGGTGCTTATCTTTTTTTTAGGGATAGTATTTTGCATGACTTTTTTAGGAATAGTCTGGTTGTATCAGGCTGTTTCTGATCTTCCTAACCCTCACTTGATCGGCTCAGTCAATTACTCAGTTTCTACACAGATATTTGATAGGGACGGTACACTCATTTACGAGATAGCAGGTGATCAAAATAGAACACCTGTATCACTAAAGGTTGTTCCTGAACATCTGGTCGAGGCAACAATTGCTGTAGAGGATAAAGATTTCCTTCGTCACAATGGCATATCCCTTTTTGGCGGGATCTTCAGAGCTATTAAGGACTCGCTCTTTACAGGTCATTTGCAGGGTGGCTCTACCATTACTCAGCAACTTATCAAGACATCTCTCTTGAGCTCTGAACGCTCTGTAACACGCAAGGTCAAAGAGGCCGTGATAGCATTGTGGGCTGAGCGTGTTTACTCCAAGGATACTATTTTAGAGATGTATCTCAACCAAGTCCCCTATGGTGGCTCTTCATATGGTATTGAGCAGGCAGCCCAGCGCTATTTTGGCAAGTCTGTGCGTGATATCACACTTAGCGAAGCGGCACTTCTGGCTGGACTTCCTAAAGCCCCTTCAGTCTATTCTCCCTTCACTGACGAACAAGCAGCAATTCACCGAAGAAACTACGTCTTGCAAGAGATGGTGCAGCAAGGATACATAAATGAGGCCGAAGCAGATGCTGCCCAAAAGGAGGAGCTTCACTTTAATGATAATGCGGGGACGTACCTGAAGGCCCCCCACTTTGTGTTCTACGTAAAACAGTTGTTAGAGGATAAGTATGGTACACGAATGACTGAAGAGGGCGGACTACGTGTATATACGACCATTGACCTTACTCTGCAAAATGAACTGGAGAATATTCTGCAGGAAGAGCTACAAAAGTTAGAAAATCTCAAGGTCACAAACGGGGCTATCATCGTACTTGATCCCTATACCGGTGAGGTTCTGGCTATGGTAGGATCGCGCGATTATTACTCTAAGCCTTATGGAGCGTACAATGTAACTACTGGTATTCGCCAGCCAGGCTCATCTATCAAGCCGCTCGTGTATGCATACGCCTTCGAACATGGGCAACGACCTTGGAATATCGTAGATGATAGTCCAGTGACCTTTGCAAATGGCTCACAAGTATATAGTCCACGCAACTATGATGGCCAATTTCATGGGAGAGTATCGATACGTACTGCACTGGGGAACTCTTATAACATCCCATCTGTTCGGACGCTCTACGAATACTCTCTAAAAGACTTTTTGAGATTTGGAAAAGACATGGGTATTACGACGTGGAACGATCCGAGTAGATACGGACTATCAATTGCACTTGGGGCTGGTGAGGTCAAGCTTATTGAGTTGGCGTCTGCCTATGGTGTCTTTGCCAATAGAGGGATGAAGATAGAAGCTCGACCTATATTGCGTATCGAAGATTACCGGGGTAAGTTGCTGCTGAAAGATACATTTAAGCCCGAACGAGTGATCTCAGAGCAAACTGCTTTTTGGATAAGCTCGATACTATCTGACAATATCGCTCGTTCATCAGCTTTTGGATCGGCCTCTTTACTAAAAACTGACTACCTATCGGCTGTAAAGACGGGGACGACTAACGCCAAACGTGACAACTTGACTATCGGTTTTACTGATACCTTTCTTACAGCGGTATGGGTGGGGAACAATGATAATACTCCGATGGATCAGCAGTTGACATCGGGTATTACAGGCGCAGCGCCGATATGGAGGCGAGTTATGGATAAGCTAGAATCAGAATATCGATACAAGTATCCTCAGACTCCTCATTCTCCATTTATCGCACCGAGTGGTTTTACAAAGCGATTTTGTGGATCATCGGGGGAATATGTTGGTGAACATGAGACTGTCCCCTGTAATCCGATCCGAAGAGAGCCATCCGTGAATCCAGATGCTCAGAATAATGAGGAGAGTCAGGGTGGTCAAAATAATTAGTAATAGTTTGATGTAATATGGGAAGGTCAAAGTAGTTATCCTATCTATCATGCTAACTAAGAAACAACAAGAGTGGTTGGAAAAATTATCTGATGTAGATCAAGTCCAGATATACCCTTATAATCCAGCTGTAAAAGAGATTTTCCAAAGAGAAAAACAGACTTTATTGCAATTGCTTGGGGATTCAATTGATATTTATCACATGGGTGCAAGTAGTCTAGAAATCTCAGGGAAAGGAGATGTAGATATTTACATCCCGGTTGAAGTGGGACTCTTTGAACCATTCCTCGTAAAACTAAAGGATTCCTATGGAGAGCCTGGAAGTGTTTCCCTCCAAAATAGAGCTCGCTTTAACATCTATAGGGAGGATATTGAACTTGAGATACTTCTGGTAAATAAAGATTCTGAGGATTGGACTAATAATAGACTTTTTTGGAATCATTTAAAGGAAAATCCCAGTGCACTTATTGATTATGAGCGGTTAAAGGAATCATCCGGAGGTATGAGTACCAGAGAGTATTATCGAAGAAAAATACTATTTATCAACGAAATCCTTTCTACTATTACTGACTCGCAAAATATTCTTGAGGAATGATAGCAATCCGTAGGGCCTTTTTATTTTTGCCCGATGCTCCTTCTAGAACTACTGCCTGTATCCTATCTCCCACCTTAATTTTAGAAAATCCTGTCTTCTTATAGATGATGTTCTTGCTGTCTAGGAGATTCTGCGTGGTCGATGACTCGATATCTATGGAGACTTCCTTTTTATCATCACCAATGAGGGTAATAACAAAGTCTTTGCTGAGGTCTGTGATCTGCCCCGAGACAAATATCATCTTTGGGATACGATAAATTACCTTGGCCGAGAAATCGCTTTCAAGTGGAAATCCTGCTACGATGACCACATCATCTTTCGTGAGTTCTTTGATAGCAAGAGGCTTCATCTCTGTGCGTACAAAGTCCTTTATCACAGTGACACCACTCTCAAGAAGGACCTTTCTTACCTTTTGATCGCTTTGTATGACGTCTAGCTCTTCTATCCTAGCTTCTTTGATGGTGCCCCTGATGATCTGCTTGTCATTTTTTGCTATCTCCGCTACTTTAGTCTCTATCTTTTCCTTTAGCAGTTTTACTTTCTCATTGAGGCTACCTGGTTCAGCAGTTGGCTCCGAAGTAGGAGCAGGGGTGGACGTTGGGGTAGGTGTAAGAGCAGCGTAAATCGGCATAGTAAGCAAAGAGAAGAAAGCAAGAAAACAGATGAATAATAGTGTGATAGTTCTCATAATAGGGTTCATTAGAATCATTTTATTAGATAAACGATAATTTGTGCCTGTTCAGATGAGCCATTTGGGCCATATGAGGTGACAATAATGGTATTTTCTCCCTCGATGAGGGGATGCTCGATACTAAAAGTTTTATCTTTTGATTTCAGTGACTTCTCTCCAGCTGGCGAAAAGGTGGTAATCAATGAGCCTTGATGAGCTTTACCTGTAATAGTTATGGTATCAGTCGCCACTATTGTCTTGTCCAGGGGGCTCTGAATACTCAGTTTATCAGTCTGTGGGCTCTCGATGGTGACTGCTGGGGTTATAGTGATGCCCCCTTGCTGGTCATCAGTAGGTGGATGCTCTTGGACAGCATTTTTGCTCGTCGTCAGTACCAATATCCCTCCTCCGATACCTGCGGTAAGGCCTAGTGCCACTGAAAGTATCGTTTCTTTCTTCATAGTGTGAAGAACATGATACAGTAACTGTTATACATTGTCAAAAAAAGAAAAGCTTGACAGTCAACCATTTTATTACTACTCTAGATGGTAAGGTTATCAGATTACTATTTAATTCAACAAGCATGCAAAAAAATGTTTATGCGAGGTTTATCTGCGATTATCAAAAAAAGTGTAAACAGTATTTTTCATGCTGGCCCCAATGTAGAGCTCCAAAGAATACCTCATTCAAGCAAATATACTAGAGGAGAAATAGCACTGACACTCACTCTGCTTTCAATTGGACTTATGCTTCTTGGGTCGGCTGCTGGAGTCATGCAATCAAAGAATGTTCAGCAGTTTTTTGGTCGAGCTGCGGAGAACTGCTCATATGACTATACCATCTCCGTATTTCTCGATCGCCAAAATGGGACACTTCTAAGTAGTAGCCAAAATGGTGGGAGAGCTGTGACGGCTACCGATGCTCGTTCACCAGCTGGCCCCGAGACCCTTACAACAGGGACAGTTACTCGTCAGCTTACCTCCATAGCACCATATGTTGAAGGAGATTTTGCTACTGTGACGCTGGGTAATCTTTCTGGTGATCTAGAAGTCGCATCAACATTCTGTACTGACTCTGGTTCAGCTACTTCTTGCCCAACGAATAAAAATCAAAATAGTAAGACATTTGCAAACTTTACTCCCAAATGCGGAGCTAAGATCAACTATGGGTGGGTAGTAAGACCACTTACCATTGGTAGTGGCGGAGATAGTACTATCACGCTCCCACCTGGGAGGCCTACTACCCAGAACACCCCTGTGCCGACATCGCCTTTTCGTGTTGATAATTCACCAACACCAAGAGCCACTGCTCCTGCTGCGTGCTCATTTAAAGCTGTTCTTGAGCTTCAAGACGAAAATGGTAACGTGTTGACTAATGTATCAGGTGCAAAGTGGAGTAACAGGACTGCCATAGGTCCAGACCATGGAGACTTTCCTTCGGTAGGAGCGGCACGGGTTACTACGGTAGGCTTGCCTAACTCAAATCTACATAACACGAGGGCTGATGTAACTCTGCAACTACCTGCTGGGTATGCGCTTGCGCAGGGCATGCAATCATTCTTCTGCGATTATGGTCGTGGGGCATTTGGCGGGTGTACTATGACAACGGCTACCAATGGGGGACTCACCATAAAAGATCTAGGGCTCATCTGTGGCGCTGATATCAAATATGGATGGAGGCTCATCAAGACGACAGGCCGGGGTGGTACCGAACCGACTGCCTCAGCGCAGTCAGGTAGTGGCTCTATAAATGTCCGTACTTACGTAGTCATTGCCGGTGAGAGACCTTCAGGTAATCTTTGCGATGCGAACTTTCTTAAAACAAACCTGAATAAGAGAGTAAATGACTCAAGTGGCAAGTTTCTTGCTGATATCCGTTCATATGAGGGTGAATGTGGTATAGGTGCAAGACTGATCGGTTCACGTACATATGCCAACAAGATGGAAAGAAATCCAGGAGATACCCATATACCTGCTGATCGTAGAGTCGGTTGTGGATACTTTGGACTACATCAGCTGCCGGTGGGTATCTATAACGTCGAGTTTCTCGATAAAGAGCTCTTGCCAAATGCTGACCCCGGTAAGCCAAACGAGCTAGATGTGGTCTGCGCTAATGCAGCTAGCAATCTAAACGTCTCCAGTGGTGCACAAGCAGAGGCCGCGATAGTGTTATGGCCAAAGCCTAGTAAGGCCTGTGAGACCACCAGCGGAAGCAACTGTTCAAATAAGCCAGGGTTTTCTCAGACGGCTCGTATGTCGAAAAATGAAAGGACAGGAGTAGGGTATGAGACGTTGTGTTGTAAGGACAGGACTGAGCAACCGCAGTCCGGTGGTCCGGGGTGTTATTGTAATAATGCCTCAGCATGTGCAGCTCAAGGCGGCGCATTTAGGAGTGGACCTAGTTACTGCAGTATCGCAGGCGATAATCTCTGCTGTCTTGGGGGTGCTCAACCCGACCCAGTGCAATTGACACCGCCAGCTACTGGTGGTACGCGTCCATCTGGCACTCCAGTCGGAACATGTTCTGGAAGCTTTACGGCTGCAGGAGTCAAATTTAATCTCAGTTGCCAGTCAAGGAGTGACTGTGCGGCAAATGGGGCAAGTACTCCATCACTGGGCAGCTGTCGCTTAAATACAGTATGCTGTTCAGTCCCCGAGAAGAAGGACACTACTACAGGAGCTTGTCGTGGTACAGTGACTCTCAAAGGAGCTGATTATGAGCTTGGCTGCTCATCCGCAAATAGTTGTGAGGAAGTCGGTGGAGTAGGCCTATCTGGAGTTGGTGGCTGCTCGATCAGAACAGTGTGTTGCGCTTCAAAGCCAAAATCTGATACCCTACCAACAAGCTGTACAGGATCAACGGAGAGTAGAAGCTTTAGCTGCCAGAACAATAAGAACTGTACGAGCTCTGGCGGTACGGTTGTTGACTTGCCTGGATGTACTAATAGTCTCCAAGCTTGTTGTGCCATGCCAAAACATGTTGTTACCTCAGAAGTAACTACATTTAGAGTTGATGGTACTGTCTCTGTAAGCAATTTCAGGGACTTGAAGAGGGATAATAAGGGAAACCCAGCTTCTGTAACCTACATGTGTGAGTACTTTGTCGGAAGTGCTTTTGAAGCAGGTAATCATAGGAAGGAGCTAGACACTGCTACGATCGATCTTGATGACGATGGTGATCTTGACTTTGGCTTTACTAAGATAGTCTCAAAGAAGGAAGGTGAGGTAGACCATTACAGATGTCGTGTAATTGGTATTAGCAATAATAGTAGAAAGGGCAAACTATCACTCAAAGGCAATTCGGAGCTCTTTGGTAAGATTGCCAGTAGTCCAAATAGAGATGTCACTATCGATCTTGATTATGAGACTGATGACACTGCTGATTCGTCATTCTTGCTAGGAATGAGCCCTAGTGCTGCTCATGCCCAAAAGACAAGAGCCCGAAATGGAGGAGCTATAATCTCCTTTGAGACTATAGGGGCAGATGTTGATGCCGTAAGCTTGTCTGTAGGCATGTGTAAGACTGGGTCTGACCAGTGTTTTGATGGCGGATTCCAGAGCTTTGATCCGGCAGGAAATAGTAAAGTGTTTGTCAATGTTCCTGAGGGTCTCACGAGATCAACTCTGGGGAATGCAGCCTGCAGCCTGAGTATTGCTGGCCAAGCATACCCGTGTGGAGACTTTAGCATACTCGATAACGAGGTCAACTATCTAGTAAAGGCAGGTGATAGTGTGACTGTCACCAAACAGTCAGGACTAGCAGACCTCAACGGTGATGGTGAAGTTAACTCTATTGATTTTCTGACTCTGACAGGTAATTATGAACTAGATCAGTATGATCTGAACCTTGATGGTCAGACTAATGCTATGGATGTTGATGCCTCACGAACATGGCTGGGGACATCACTTACCAACTAATCTGTTGAATAGAAGAGAAGGACTCTCCAGGACTTCGGTCCTGGAGTCTTTTTGTTTGACCTGTCAGTATGCTAAAATTGCTATATGACTTATCTCAAGATTCGCCAGGCATTCAACTCATTTTGGGAGGCGCGTGGGTATAATGAGATATCCCCAGCATCACTCATACCGAGGGATGATGCGACCACACTATTTACTTCGTCGGGGATGCAGCAACTAGTACCATATTTATCTAGCAGTCAGCAACATCCATCCGGTAGGAATCTATACGATATACAACCGTGCTTTCGGTCTGGTGATATCGATGAAGTAGGGGACAACAGACACACTACTTTTTTTTGAGATGCTTGGAAACTGGTCACTAGGGATACATTTCAAAGCTGAACAAATCCCTGCAATGTGGGAGCTCTATACAGAAGTATTTGGATTGGCGCCTGAGAGGCTTCATGTTAGTGTCTTTGAAGGAGATGCGAGTGTGCCTATGGATCAAGAATCATATGATGTATGGAAGACTTTGGGTTTATCTGATGATCATATCCATTGGTATGGGGTAGAAAAGAATTGGTGGTCGCGTTCAGGGGTCCCTTCCCAGATGCCGGTAGGCGAGATAGGAGGGCCTGACACTGAGTTATTTTACGAGTTTACTTCAATAGATCATGACCCTTCTTATGGAATAAAGTGCCACCCCAACTGTGACTGTGGACGTTTTATGGAGATAGGTAACTCGGTGTTCATCCAGTACATAAAGAGTGAGGCGGGAGGACTTGACGAACTTTCTCAAAAAAGTATCGATTTTGGAGGAGGGCTTGAGCGTATTATGGCAGCCCAGCTCAATAATCCTGACATTTTTCAAACGGAACTTTTTGTGGATGCGGCTACCAGCATTACTTCGCTTCTACCTTCTATAAACAGTGTAGACACGCGAATCATTCTTGATCATTTACGTGCCTCACTATTTTTGATTAAGGATGGTATCTCTCCTGCCAACAAAGAGCACGGCTATCTGCTCCGCAGATTGTTGCGAAGAGCTGCCCTTTCAGTGAGAAAGTACCGACTCGACTCTTTTGATGCATCCCCTATCATAATGAGTTTTACAAAGCTCTATAAATCGGTATACGAAGACATTGATGTAGTACTAGCTACTGATATTATTCAAGCTGAATTGCACAAGTTTAATAAGCTGCTCGATAGTACCAAGACGTTGCTAGATGGGAGGGAGGTAACCGCACATCTTCTCTTTAACTTATATCAAAGCCATGGTATACCCCTAGAGATTTCACTAGAACAAGCACGACATAATGGCTTATCTATCCCTGATGGGATAGAGCAGGATTTTGAGAGGTTAGTTCATATACATAGTGAATCAGCAAAGTCAGCATCTGCCGGTATGTTTAAGGGTGGTCTCGCGGACTCGTCAGATCAAGTGATTAAGTACCATACCGCTACGCACCTCATACATCAAGCTCTGCACGACCTTATGGGGGAGTCAGTAAGACAAGAAGGCTCTAATATTACACAAGAAAGACTGCGCTTTGATTTTCATGTAGATCAACCTGCTGTGACTGATTTGTCTGAGCGGATAGTGCAGATCGTCAACACAAAGATTCGCGAGTCAATACCCATATATGCCCATACAATGTCCAAGGAAGAGGCTATCCAAAAGGGGGCACGGGCATCCTTTCGCGAAAGATATCCTGATGAGGTTACTGTCTATGCGATAGGGGGGACGGCCACAGATGTCTCCGAGGCTTACTCCTTAGAGCTTTGCGGTGGCCCTCACGTGACAAATACCGGCGAAATTGGTACTATTATCGTAGATAAGATCCAAAAGATCGGAGCTACCACCTATCGTTTATACGCTCACGGCGATGACACAGCAACAACCAAGTAATAACGACACCAAGAAAAAATCTGTCTTCAAACAGTTTCATATATTCTCGAAAAAAAAAACTGAAGGTAGGAGCTTGGCAGATGACTGTGACACCCAGGCAACAGAAATTGTTCTTGCTAGGTATTTCTGCTGTAGTGTTGATTGCTATCGCATACATATACATATTTCGAGGTCTCCCGAATCCACGCGGTCTTAAAAATTATCAAGTAATACCTATCTCATCACTAGTACTTGATCGCAAGGGAGAGCTATTGTACGAGATCTTCAATGAGGAAAATAGAACCCCAGTGCATATAAAAGATCTCCCAGACTATGTTAAGTATGCCACCATAGCTATAGAAGATGCTGACTTTTACAAGCACAACGGCATATCTATAGTAGGAGGCATGCTACGAGCACTCAAAGATACCTTTGTCCTCCATCAGGGCACTCAGGGCGGTTCGACAATTACCCAGCAGCTTATCAAGTCAGCGTTGCTGACACCAGAGAGGACTATTCAGCGAAAGATAAAAGAGATCGTATTGGCTCTCTGGGTTGAGCAGATCATGACCAAAGATGAGATCCTTGAGTTGTATCTCAATCAAGTGCCCTATGGTGGTGTCTCATACGGAATTCAAGAGGCCGCGAAAACATTTTTTGACAAAGATGCTAAAGATCTGACCCTAGCGGAAGCAGCTTTACTTGCCCGTTTACCACAGCGGCCAAGCTACTTCTCTCCTCATATCAACCCTGAGCGTGCCAAACGTGGACAAGAGGCCGTACTAAAACGCATGGAGGAATTGGGCTACATTACTGAGAAAGAACGCATTACTGCAGAGAAACAAGAGCTGAAGATTCATCCTCCTGCTAACACTATCAAAGCGCCTCACTTCGTATTTTATGTCCGAGAACTGCTTGAAAAGCAATTTGGGAAAGATATTATAGAAAAGGGTGGACTAAAAGTATTTACTACATTAGATGAAACTATTCAGGCATCAGCTGAGGCAGCGGTAAATAAGGAAGTAACATCACTCAGACGGCTTAAGGTTAGCAATGGGGCAGCTTTGGTAACCCGACCGTCTACGGGGGAGATACTAGCCATGGTGGGTTCAGCTGACTTTTTTGCGACAGGGTCAGGGACTTTTAACGTGACTACTGCACTGCGTCAGCCAGGTTCTTCTATCAAACCTCTCAACTATGCTCTGGGGATTGAAAGAGGGCTTGTGACAGCTGCTACTATCTTCAACGATATCCCCACGTGTTTTTCAGCATCAGGACAACCTAAGTCCTACTGTCCAGTAAACTACGATGGGAAATATCGCGGCCCGACACAGCTACGTTCCTCTCTAGGGAACTCTCTGAACATTCCAGCAGTAAAGATGTTAGCGGTAAATGGAGTCAAAGATTTCGTGGCCTCATCTTCAGCATTTACAATTACTACGTTTACTGATCCAGCACGTTACGGACTATCACTTACTCTTGGTGGCGGTGAGGTTCGTATGACAGAAATGGCGCAGGCCTTTTCGGTTTTTGCTAATGAAGGCATTCCTAAGACTCTGGTAGCCATCAGAAAAATTGAGGATAAAAGTGGTAAAGTATTGTACGAGTACAAAGACCCAAATACTGTGGATGATGTGACTGTGCCCCTTGAGTATCCTGATACTATCAAGATCCAAGGCAAGAGAGCTCTTTCTAAGGAGACCGCTTTCATCATCTCACATATCCTACAGGACAATGGGGCCCGCTCAGATGCATTTGGGGGCTCTTCATCGCTGGTGGTCCCTAAGAAAACAGTGTCGGTAAAGACAGGAACTACCAATGATCTGAGAGATAACTGGACTATTGGTTATACCCCAAATTTTTTTAGTAGCTACGTGGGTGGGAAATAATGATAACTCTTCAATGTCACGAGTGGTATCTGGGGTTACTGGAGCAGCCCCTATATGGAATAGCATTATGCGTTCGCTTCTGGCAAATCAGCCTGACCTGCCGCTTCGTAGACCTGAGGGAGTGGTTGGGAAGCAGGTGTGTTTGCTGCCAAGTCAGCAAACTGACCCAAATCAACCTTCTACTTGTCAGACGCGATTTGAGTTCTTTAGAAAGGGCGTTTTAGAAGGGAAAGAGACACAAGCGGTGGTGACCAAAGAGTTTGTCCCTATCAACAGAGATACAGGTGCTATGACGACGCCTGATAATCCTGCTGTAGAGATGCAGGAAAAAACCATACTGACTGATATTCTTGGGACTAAGTCATGTCTGGACTGTAATCAGGATGGTCAACCTCGTTCACTACTGATAGTCACGGAAGGTATAAAACAGCGCTTCAAAGAGGTAAAGGAAACACCAGTTCCTACTGCCATCCCACCTCAGTGAGATCAATTTACCCAATCGTTCATTGACTTCTTCCTGGGCTTGTTTACAATGAAATCTATGCAGAGTTCTATGCGAGATGCTATTTTTGTCCCTGGGGACGTGCCCCAGAGCATGTCAACTCAATTTGTGCACCACTTCAAGCTGGCCACCTTTCCCAACAATACTATGCTTATGTTAGCAGGCGATCAGAAGGTTGAGCACCTCAATGATGACTACTTTGGAGACGGCATTCCTTTGGCTGATTCAGACCCGCATCATCTCTTCATGATAGCTGCTAAGACTCACTGTACCTGTATGGCTACCCAACTCGGTATGATAGCACGCTACGGACATCTGGCTCCTCATACGCCATATGTAGTAAAGATCAATTCAAAGACAAATGCGATCACACCGGGTGTCATAGATCCTTTGAGTACTAAGTGGTATACGATAGATGATGTCGTTGATCTAAAGAGGTCTTCTCACGCTTCGATAGTAGGTGTAGGATATACGATCTACCTAGGCAGCAGCTATGAGCAATACATGCTAGCGGAGGCAGCCCAGGTAGTGTATGAGGCGCATAGGCATGGTCTACTAGCTATCCTCTGGGTTTATCCGAAAGGTTCGCACCTCAGGAGTGAGAACAACGCTCATTTGATGGCAGGATGTGCAGGAGTGGCAACAGCTTTGGGAGCTGATTTTGTCAAATTGGAGCTCCCAAAAGAACTGCTCCCTACCCCCGAAGAACTCTCTGAGGTAATAGCGGCAGCAGGGAACACTGGGGTATTGTTGGCTGGAGGGTCAAAAAATGAAGAAAGAGATGATTCAAACCTTTTCTGCATACAGGGCACGGGGATTGACTGGGGCTGCCCTGGGACGCAATCTGCATCAAAGATCACTCGATAGATGTCGACACCTCACACGACAATTAATGGATGTTTTTTATAAAAACTACCATGAGTTACTCTAGTCTTGATGTATTTGCCCCTAGAGACCTAACTGTAATAGTTAGATGTGACTTTGATGCCCCTTACCTTGCACACACAAAAATATACCGATGATAGTCGGATTGTAGCAAACGTTGCCACGCTCAAGCTTTTATTAGCCCGCCATAATCGAGTTATCTGCCTGGCAAAACACGGTAAGCCCACCTCCCTAGCCCGATCGAGCGACAGTCTCAGACCTGTTAGTAGATATCTACAGACACTACTCCCAGGGGAGCATGTGGAGTTTATAGAGACCCCATTAGACCAAATTGTTCGTGCAGATTTGCGTTCAAGATCAACACTGATTCTTCTAGAAAACACGCGGTACCATCAGGAAGAATATGATGGTGACATAGGCTTTGCCAAGCACATAGCCCATCTTGGCGATTGGTATGTCAATGACTGTTTTGCGACTAGCCATAGGAAAGAGGCAAGTATTATCGGAGTCCCGCAGTTCCTGCCTTCAAGTATGGGGCTTCATTTTAAAGAGGAGATTGAGCAAGCAGATCAATTTCTAGATAGTACAGAGGGACCATCAATAGGTATAATCGGAGGGGCTAAGGTATCAAAAAAGTTGCTGGTTCTCCCCTTTTTGCTACACACATGTGATAGTGTAATCGTCGGTGGAGCAGTCGCAAATACTCTGCTTGCCGCTCGTGGATGTGAAGTAGGATCAAGCTTGGTTGATAAGGTATCTTATCCACTCGCCCGAAAAATCCTTTCTCTCCAAAAGAAATCTAGAGGGGTTCTACTCTGTCCTCTGGATGTTATGGTAACGACACCATCGGGTGCCTATTGTTCAAAGTCTGTAGATGATGTCGGTAGGTTTGATAGGATCGTAGACCTTGGCCCCATTACTACTTCACAGATAGAGCAACTTGTTGCTGGTGCTCAATCGGTAATATGGGCAGGACCTCTTGGATATGTAGAGGAGCAAGAGGGGCAAGCGGGGACAATCTCTACCGCGCAGAGCTTATCAAAAAAAATGGTGCTCATCGGAGGTGGGGATACGGGTGCATTTCTAAGGGATAAGGGACTTATCATGCCATCGTGGCATACTTCAACTGGAGGGGGAGCCCTACTTGAGTATATTGAGCACAGGACTCTCCCTGGAATACGAGCTTTGGAAGACTCGTATAAAAAGAATAGACATCACTATCGTTGAGGAATCACAGCTGTTCAATTGTCCGATCTATTTCTCGTGGGATATTTCTCTGCAACACATTTTGCATCTCTTTCCACTGTTCACCACCAAATGAGATAGCCAGGCCGATAAGCAAGATCAATACAGCATATCCTATCTTTGCGATCAACACCCATAGGTGTGGCCTTTTAGAAGGGCTCTCTGCCTTGGGAACTTGTGTAAAGAGTTCGTACAATCCGCAAAGGACAAACACACTGAGGAGAATCCCAATTAGATTTGTGAGCACCTCTCGTAGGGGCACATCAAATTGCTGGAACAATGAGTTGATGATGATTGATCCACCAGTTGATAAAACCAATAGACCTACCACACTCCAGAACTTTTGTTGGACTATCTCTTTACTCCTCCACAGTGCATCGAGTCCTCTTCTTTTCTCATAAACAAAGGAGAGCGTTGTCATAGCAGCCCAAAGTGACCATATTATATATATGGTAAATGCACTCACTATTCCTAGTGGTAAGAGTCCGATGAAAAATACACCCATTAATACATTGGTCTTAACCAACGCCAAGACATCCTTTTTTGTATCCTTAGCAAGTACTTTGAGCGATTTGGTAGGATCTTTCAGTAATTTTGTTGCGATAAGTGTGGACCATGCTGAGATATAGATCACAAAACCTAGAGCTATGATCCCCATGATGATTGTCAGTGGTACAAGGACTATAATGTTTTTCGTAATAACAAAAGGAATAACGATCAATCCAGCTACAATAAGTACACACAGCATAAGGAGTCCGGAGAGAACATGTATGATCAGATAAGGTAAAAAGAGTGATTGAGATCTCTTCCAAGCGATACGTAAAGTGCCCCCAAAAGATGTTGATTTCATATCACCATTGTACCATGTTGTTTTTTTTCAACCATGCTTTTTTAGTTAGATTACAGCTATTGCAGAATTGCTTTTTCTACCTAGCTTCATTACACTACCCATACTATGTCGATGCTTTCTGTCAAAGATCTCTCTGTCAGTATTCAAAAGAAAAGAATACTTGAACACTTTACATGTTCGTTTGATATTGGGAAAACGTATGCCTTGATGGGGCCTAATGGATCAGGTAAATCAACATTTGGAGCTGCACTAATGGGCCATCCACAATATGACTACAATTCTTCTGCAAAGATTACTTTTAACGGAGAAGAACTGAGTGGCCTAGAGACTGATCAGAGGGCAGTGAAGGGCCTTAGCATGACATTTCAACATCCTTTAGGGCTTCCTGGTGTAAATCTCTATCAAGTACTGAGGCATGCTCTCCCACAGGGTCATGATCCCGTTGAGGCGCGCAAAAAACTCAATTCAGTTGCGCAGAAGCTCTCTATACCACAAGAATTGTTATCTAGACCACTTCACGAAGGGTTTTCTGGTGGTGAGCGCAAGAAAATTGAGCTTGCACAAGTAATGATGCTTGAGCCATCTTTTCTTATTTGTGATGAGATAGATACAGGGGTCGACGTAGATGCACTGCAGATCATAGCGAAGTCACTGGTAGAATATCGAACCAAAAAACGCACAGTTATCTTGATCACTCACTACACACGGCTACTACAACTAGTCCCGGTTGACGAGGTCATCGTATTGATGAGAGGTCAGATTGTCGCCCGTGGTGGTGCAGACCTTGCCCATACGATAGAAAAGGATGGCTATTCTCAATTTATTACTGCCTAGTATTGTATGACACAGCAAGATAACCTGGAGTTCGACTACAAATATGGTTTTGCTATGCCTGATACGAGTATTCGTACCGTTCCAAAGGGTTTGAGCAAGCAAACGGTAAAAGATATCAGTGACCATAAAGAGGAAGCAACCTTTATGAGAAACGTGCGGCTCAGGGCATTTGACACGTTTGTGCAAAAATCACTTCCCTCGTGGGGGCCAGATCTATCAGCTATCAATTTCGATGATCTTACATACTACAAGACATCAACAGAGAAGCAGTTTTCATCATGGGAGGAGCTCCCTGATGATGTGAAAGAGACCTATGACCGAATTGGGATACCCGAGGCGGAACGTGATTTTTTGGCCGGTGTGTCAGCTCAATATGACTCTGAAGTGGTATATGAAAAGGTTCGTGAGGAGCTAGGTAAAGATGGAGTTATTTTTTGTGACATGGACACAGCTGTTAGAAAGTATCCTGAGCTTGTTAAGCCTTATTTTGGTACTCTTATCCCAGCTCATGACAATATGTTTGCTGCACTCAATACTGCAGTTTGGTCAGGCGGATCATTTGTCTATGTCCCAAAAGGGGTTCAGGTAAAACTACCCCTGCAGGCCTACTTTAGGATAAACTCTGAGAAATTTGGTCAATTTGAACGAACACTCATCATAGCTGACGAAGGCTCATTTGTCCATTATATAGAGGGTTGTACTGCTCCCATCTACCAAACCAAGAGTCTTCATGCAGCAGTCGTCGAGATCTTTGTGAAGGAGCATGCTAGAGTTCGCTATACTACTGTCCAGAACTGGAGTCAAAATGTTTACAATCTTGTGACAAAGAGAGCTCGTGCAGAGGCCGATGGAGTCATGGAGTGGATTGATTGTAACATTGGCTCTGCTGTCACGATGAAGTACCCTTCTGTCTACCTGGTCGGAGAAAGAGCTCATGGTGAGGTCCTCTCCATTGCCTTTGCTGGGGAGGGTCAGCAACAAGACACCGGTGCGAAGATGTTTCATGTCGCACCAAACACTACTTCACGAGTAGTCTCCAAATCTATATCTAAGGGTACTGGCCGGGCTTCATATAGAGGGCTTGTATCTGTCCATCCAGATGCCCATGATGCTCAAGTGTATGTCTCATGTGACGCCCTCTTGATTGATCCACATTCGCGCACTGACACCTATCCCCCATATGCGCATCAAAAAATCCTACTGCTATCATCCAACATGAGGCTACAGTGGAAAAGATTGGGGAGGAAAAGCTCTTTTATCTCATGTCACGCGGTATTCCTAAGGCAACAGCCGAGGGACTGCTGGTAAATGGGTTTGTTGAGCCAATAGTCAAAGAAATACCCCTAGAATATTCAATAGAGCTCAATAGGTTACTACAATTAGAAATGGAAGGTTCTGTAGGGTAAGTATGATTACTTATTTTAGTGAATTACCAGAGACCCCGATAGTCATAACAGATAGCAGACCTCACGTGCTGGTCTTTGTAAATTGTAGTGGAGAGATCACTGTTGATCTACAAAAGCCAGGTGCCAAGGCGTACATCCGAGCTTTGTATTATTTAAAGGGAGCAGATAGTCATTCACTCAAGACCTACCAACTACATACTGCCAGGGACACCACTTCTGATCTACTTGTGAAAGCAGTCCTTGATGGGGAAAGTAGCTTTGCATACGAAGGAACCATCGGTATCCCACCACATTCACATGGGTCCAATGCATATCAGAAAAATCAAAATCTGCTTCTGAGCGCAGCCGCTGTAGTAGATACTAAACCATATCTTGAGATAGCTGCTAATGATGTCCGGTGTACTCATGGCGCTACATCTGGACCACTCTCAAATGAAGCTATCTGGTACCTCAGGACTCGCGGTATTACAGCCTCAGCCGCAACTGAACTTCTCATCCAAGGGTTTGTGTATGACCTATATCAAGGGTTAGAGGGTGTAGTTGAGTCAGATGAAAGAGACGGTTTGCAGAAAGTTTTGTCAGCGGTGATGTTTCATGATTAGATCGGATTTTCCCATTCTACGGCCAGGGTTTCATTATCTTGATAGTGCAGCGACGACTCTTAAGCCACGTGTAGTTGTCGACGCAGAACTATCTTACTATACAGAGTATAGCGCCAATGTTCATCGTGGCCTCTATCCTATTGCTGAAAGAGCTACCCAAGCATATGAAGGTGCACGTGATAAAGTGGCAACTTTCTTAGGTACCATTTCTCAAAGCATTGTTTTTACTAAATCCGCGACACATGCGTCCAATATGTTAGCAACAGCATTGGAGCCCCTGATCTCGAAAAAATCATCTATCATTACTTGTGTAGCTGAGCATCATTCTTCCTTTCTTCCCTGGCGACACCTGAGCAAGAAAAGGAACATTCCATTTCATGTCCTACCTATTAGTGAGGCAGGGATGATTGAGATAACAAAAATAGATGAGCTAGGTATTGATCCAAAGGAGCATAGTATTTGGATGTTTAACCAGATCTCAAATGTCACTGGAGTCTGCCAGGATCTACCGCATGTCCTACGGACTATCCGGGCAATCTTTCCTAAGGCGATCGTAATTATAGATGCTTGTCAAAGTGTCTCGCATATCCCTGTGCGAGTAACTGATATTGATTGTGACGCCTTGTTCTTTTCGGGGCACAAGGTCTTTGGACCTACCGGTGTTGGTGTCTTGTGGTTACAGGAAGAGCTCCATGACAGGCTTGCTATCCCTGAGTATGGGGGGGAGATGGTGGAGGCGGTTGTTGATCATACGCCACTAGTCCAAAAAATGCCTCATAGACTTGAAGCTGGTACTCCACCAATTGCACAGGCAATTGGGCTGGGCACTGCATTAGAGTGGCTTTCAAAGCAAGATTTCTCTAAGATACAGAAGCACAATGAGTATCTCGCAAAGGAACTAGTAAGGGAGCTTTCAACTATTCGCTCCATTCGAGTGCTGTTCCCCCATGCTGCTCATGACTCTGGTATCATCACCTGTCACACTACAGATGTCCATCCTCATGATATCGCAGCAGATCTAGGGTCAAAAGATATAGCAGTGAGAGCAGGCTATCAGTGTGCTCAGCCGCTGCATGAGTATCTCAATATTGGGGCCACTTTTCGTATCAGCCCACATCTGTATAATACGGTAGACGATATCCGAGCAGCTCTCACTGCACTTGAAGAAGCCGTTGCCCTCTATCGTCGTTGACCATGGATCCAAAAGAGCGATTACTAGACCACTATCATCATCCTCAATTTTGTCGTGCGATAAAAGATCCCACTGCACGAGGGACGACGCAAAATCGATCATGTGGAGATCAGATTACGTGGTATGTAAATGTTGATAAAGATTATGTCATTACCGAAGCTACATATGAAGCCAGTGGTTGTTCATTTGCCATTGCAGGAGCTTCGATGGTTGCATCTGCTATCCAGGGCAAAAAAGCACAAGAGGTTCTCTCAATGACAGATGAGGAGTTATTTCAATTAGTTGGGATTCATCCGGGCCCAGTCCGGGCGAACTGTTTGTTGATCGGACTACAGGGAGTACATGCAGTCTTGAAAAAAGTAATATCAACCTGATACACTGCACTATATGAATGATAAGCCGATACCACTAGATGAGAAACACCCTTCAGGTCCTGTCACTGTAGGTGATCTAGTCATTACAGTAGACAGAGATCTCTGCATTGGTGCTGCTACTTGTATAGCAGCAGCGATCAAGGCGTTTGCTATTGACGAAGACCAGAAATCAATTGTGCTTAACAGTGCCCATGAGGAGAAGAGAGAACACCTATTGGAGGCGGTTCGTTCTTGTCCAACAGGAGCTATAAAGGTACGTGAAGCTGTCAAATAGTACTATCAGACTAGCAAAGACACTCTCAAGAGATAATATCCGCGAGTGTCCTTCATGTGGCCTATCTTTGATACAGGGCATGCCAGGAGGGAGGGATGCAACCTGCTCGAATTGCGGATATAAGGATCCTTGCTGTAGTGATTAAGTTGTATTGATAGGACAGTCCTCATTGAAGGTCTTGACAGCTAGCAGTTTCTGGCTTATACTGCTAGTATTATGAACGAAGATTTTAGCTTGATAGAAAAATCCGCTATACCAGTTGTCCCAATCCGTGATGGTATAGTTTTTCCCCAAGTTGAGAACGCACTTGTCTTTGGACGACCCAAAAGCGTAGCGGCAATACATGATGGTTTCTCTAAAGATAAACAGATTATCCTCCTTCTGCAAAAAAGTCCTGAGAAGGATGACCCTACTCCAGAAGATCTGTACTCCATAGGTATCCGCGCCACTATACGCAAGGTGTTTGCTGGAGATAACGGCGAAGTCACAGCACTTATCCAGGGTCAGGAGCGCGTTAGAGTTACAGAACTCCTGAGTATTGAGCCCTATATGACCGCACATGTGCAGGTACTTCCTTCACTTGATGAAGATGATGCTGAGACAGAGGCTCTTGTTCGTCACATCAGTAATGAACTAAAGCACGCAGTAAATCTAGGAAAGACAGTTGACGTAGTCTACCTTATGAACATCATGGGAAATGCCTCACCAGCTGCATTTAGCGACTTTGTGGCAATGGTATTAGACCTCAAAGTTGAGGAGCGTCAGATACTCATCGAGGAACTTGATACTAAGAGGAGACTGCAGCTTGAAGCAGAGTATGTTACCAAAGAACTCAAAGTACTAGAGCTTGAGCGCAAGATCCACAATAAGACACAAAAGAAATTTGAAAAAGGTATGAAGGATGCTGTCCTGAGGGAAAAACTCAAGACAATAGAGCAAGAGCTTGGCGGTATGCCAGATGGGCTTGGCGAAGATAAGGATATGGATGAGCTAAAGAAGAAGATCTTGCGAGCTAAGATGCCTCCAGAGGCACACGAAAAAGCTATCAAGGAGCTGGCACGACTTGCAAAAATGGCCCCTTTCAATCCGGAAGTCTCCTATGTTCGCACCTATCTCGAGCTGATGGTAGAACTCCCCTGGAACAAAATGTCCAAAGGAGTTTTGGACATTAATAAAGCACAAAAGGTACTTGATGCTGATCATTATGGACTAAAGAAGGTCAAAGAACGTATCTTGGAGTTTCTTGCGGTCATGAAGCTAAAGGAGATGCAGGCAAAGTCTAAAAAAAATAGCAAGGATGTAAAACAACCTACTATCTTGTGTTTTTACGGTCCACCTGGTGTCGGAAAGACATCTATAGGGAAATCTATCGCCAAAGCTCTGGGACGAGAATTTGTGAAAATGTCGCTTGGTGGTGTCAGAGATGAGGCTGAGATTCGTGGGCACAGACGCACTTATGTAGGGGCTCTGCCCGGTCGTATAATCCAGGCAATAAAGCAAGCAAAGACAAAGAATCCAGTCTTTATGCTTGACGAAATTGATAAAGTTGGAGCTGATTATCGTGGAGATCCCTCCTCTGCTCTCCTAGAGGCACTTGATCCAGAGCAAAATCACGGCTTTGCTGATCACTATCTCGAGGTCCCTTTTGATCTGTCCAATGTCATGTTTATCACTACGGCCAACATGCTTGATACCATCCTTCGGCCCTCCGAGATCGGCTAGAAATCATTACTTTTTCGGGATACACAGAGGATGAAAAGTTTGCCATCGCCAAAAACTATTTACTGAAGAAGCAGATGAAAGCAAATGGATTAGCAAGTCATAAGGTAAGCATCACAGATAAGGCCCTCAAGCTGATCATCCGACGGTATACGCGCGAAGCAGGAGTGCGCGAACTGGAACGTCAGGTCGCCACGGTCTATCGCAAAATCGCGTTAGAAGTGGTAGAGGGGACAACTAAGGCAAAAAAGGTTATAGAGAGTACTGTACTAGGGTATCTTGGTCAATATAAATATTCAGATCAGGTCATCGAGCATGAGGACACAGTGGGTATGTCGACTGGCCTTGCATGGACTCAAGCAGGTGGAGACATACTACTTATCGAAGTAGCAGTTATGCCAGGTAAGGGACGACTCACCATTACTGGACAGCTTGGTGAAGTGATGAAGGAGTCCTGTCAGGCAGCATTTAGTTATGTTCGGGCGCGCTATGATCTGTTTGGTCTGAAGAAAAATTTTTATAGCGACATAGATATTCATATTCATGTGCCTGAAGGAGCTGTCCCAAAGGATGGTCCTTCTGCTGGTCTGGCTATTGCAACAGCAATGATCTCAGCCCTCACTAAAGTGCCGGTAAATAGACTTGTAGGCATGACTGGTGAAATCACGCTTCGTGGGAGAGCCCTTCCAATTGGAGGAGTCAAGGAAAAGATCATTGCTGCACATCGAGCGGGTCTAAAGCTAATAATCTTGCCCAAAGAGAACAAAAAAGATCTTGAAGACGTACCTACAGCGGTAAAAGAAGACTTGGAGTTTGTGTTCGTTGAGCATATGGATGATGTCTTAAAACGGGCTTTCGTCTTTCCCCGCAAGAACTTCAAGTTCGCTGATGGGGTAGTTGCTAACTGATCTAGATATACCTGCTTGCCTGAGGCATAGTTCTTTGCTACATTGAAACAATGCAAATAGAGAGGGGGTGTACTTATGGATGAATCAGAACGTATAGAACGCGGAGGAGATACCGTAGGAGTCCCTGTTGACCTATCTGATACAGTCGGATCCTCAGTTGCGTCAAACAAAGGCGAAAGGCCTGACAGATCGACTGGCTTGCATGCCCTACAAGATGACGTGCGTGTGGGTAGCGAAGGTAGGGCTTTGCCTGGCCAGAGTGGTGGGGCTTATGAAGCAGATTTAGCCAGACCCGCATCTATTACCTCAAGTGAGGAACCTGGGGCGAAAGCTATTGGAGAGATTCGCAAAAGCGGAATTGTTTTGCGTATGCGTGGAGAAAATGGTGGTCCTGATTCCGAGGTTCGGGTTCCACATGGTTATTGGGTAGATTCAAATGGGGTAGTCATGTCCCCGGACGAGGTAATAGAAGAACTAAGAACTAGATAACAATTCTTGTATTTGCATCATACTATGAGTATACTTTTGGCCCAGTAATCTAGTAAGTACCTATTGCTATGGAAAAAAGGCCTCGTATCGCTCATGTTGTTGCGCGTCTTAAAGAATTCCCCATCACGGCGGTGGATTATGACGTCTATGAGCAGGCTAATAGCGATTTTCTTCGTGAACTTCAATCAGGAAACATGCCTTTTGAGGATGCTCTGAGACGATCTAGTGAACTCAAGTTTCCAACTGAGAGTTACTGCACCAAGAGCGCTTGGGAGTTGTATAAGTGTCTGCGGTGCTCGGGACACGATCGTATCGCAGCCTATCGCCTTGTCAGACATGAACAAGCCCATGCCGCTGAGGCCAGGACGAGAGGGTATGAACCGTATTATAAGGTCTTTTTTACCAAGGGTGATAATGATCACATTCAGATGTATCTCCAGACAGAGTATGTAGTTACTCAAGAGCAGGCGGATGTGCTAGTAGAGGATTTTAAAGCTATAGTAGGTGCCCCGCCAACGTTATCGCCTGACGATAAAAAGCTACTTGGTCACTAAAGACTAACAACATCGACGTCTCTGGACTCCTTGGTTATCTTGATGAATTTATACTTCCTCAGTAGGGAGAACAGGAGCCTACTTATCATCCTTTCTATCCAATGTATAGGATAGGTGAGCGGTTGGAGTATCAGAAAGATAGCAATAGCGACAACCAATGGTGCAATGTAGCTATACTCCTTGATACGAGTATTGAGGGCCATCCCTATCTCAGGCAAAGCTGATACAACTACTGGACCAATGTCAATGCTCCCGTCATCATAGATAGTAGTTCTGCGTATCTCGATAGCCTCTCGGTCAATCCCGGCGACCTTATTATCATTACTTCGAGCCATCTGATCAACTGTTGCTTCCAGTGTAAGGTATATCTCCTCTCGTTGTAGCGGGGTGATGATCCGTCGTGAGTCAACAGGTCCAAACTGCTTGGTCAATTCCTGAGAGAGCTGTTTGTTAAACCCATGTACAAATGGAGCGGTAATAGGTCTGAGCAGCGAAGGCTCAAACAATGTATTGTGAAGGGTCCTCTCCTGTGCACGAAAAAAACTAATAGCCGCAAACATAGCTAACATGAAGAGCAACCCGTCTCGCATCACGGGAAAAAGTATCTCTTTTGGTCGGAACTCGATATATAGTGCTGACTTTTTTTGACAACCATAGTACACAAAATACAGATAGCTCAGGTACAAGAGCGAAGTGACGAGGGTGAAAAGAGCTGTCTCAGAGAGGAGGAAAAACGGGAATGCATATAGAGCACCCATCCCGATAAACAGGTATGGAGTGTTCTTTTCCCTAGCGAAGTCGAGCAAAAAAACACATAGTGTGCTACAGTAGGCGGCTAAGACAATCCAGGTAACATATGACGTATTGATAGCATGCTCTCCAGTCAAAAAGCCAAAAAAGTCAAGCTTTGCGAGCAGAAATCCTTGAAGGAGCGAGCAGGTAGCAAGGATGATCAGGAGTAAATTTCTTTTTTGTAGGATAGTCATGTATGGTTACACGATACCTTATAATTGTTCTATTTCCAAGATAGCTTCTAGACTTTGGTATTTACATAGTTTATGTAGGCTTCAGGAAGTTCCCAACTTTGCATATCCTCATCTGTAGGTTTATGCCTGTATTCCTCGATATCTAATGTATAGTCATCTCGTATCATTACTCCCTCAGCCTCGAGAAATTGGCGCATGACCGTTGGGGTATATTTACTACCCTTTATAGTCAGTCTCCCTTGATTGTTCACTACTCGCCACCAAGGAAGCTCTACTGTCTCTTCAACTTGATTGAGTATCCATCCCACTTGCCTAGCTGCTCTGGCTGAACCTGCATAGAGGGCTACCTGCCCATAACTCATAACTTTGCCCCGTGGGATAGATCTGATTATCTGGATGACTGTTTCCTTAAATAGGGACATGACGTGTAGTATAGCAGTAGAGGAGGTTTGAGATAAAAAAATCCCCCCCTTCGCCAGGTACAAGACTGTACCTAGCAACGGAGGGGTGGGCAATGAAGACTTGTTAAGCTCTTGCTGCTGCCTTGAGGCTTGCCAGTCCTGTAGACTTGGCTGGGTCATCAGATTCCTTTACAGCAGGGATCCATGCCCCATCACTGCCCATCAACTGGACGATCTTGATGACGATCTTCAGGGGTTTGAGTCCTACATTGTTGGTAAAGCTGGTTCCTATTCCAAAGAGACACTTTATCTTGCCCTGGCAATACCGTGCCAAGTCGATTGCACTTCTCGTATCCAGCCCATCACTAAAAATGATTGTCTTGGACATTGGGTCAATCCGGTGCTTGTGATAGTACACAAGGACCTTATCTACAAAGGCCTTTGGATCACCGGAGTCCTGTCGGATAGCAGCCCACATCCTTGCCTCGTCAGGTGTCAGAATCTTACTCAAGAAAAGATCGGTGGTGTAGGTATCAGGCAGTACTACAGAGAGGTTTTCCCCATATAGGAGCCTCCATCCGGCTAGGACCTGTCTACTTCCGATGGTCTTGTCATCATAAAAGGCAACAAGGGCCATGAAGAGCTCATGTGCATGGTGCCCTTCGACTCCAGTCCAAGGACTCTGGCCCAATGAACGTTGCTTGTGCCGACGAGTCCTCCAGCCGTATTAGCTGTTGGCATATAGGCACTTGCGGCCATTAGTGCCTGGCCTTGCACCTCAAATCCCGCTCTGCGTCGGCTCCCAAAGTCGGTCCATATCACACCTGCTTGTTGCAGATTTTGTGCCATCTCACTTGCACGAGGGTACACCAGCTCAGGGACCTGTCCTGTCATCTTATAGTAGAGTTCACTAATGAGCGACATTAGTGGTACTTCCCAGTAAACTGTCTCAACCCAAGGGCCTTCAATGATGACTGTCAAGCATGACCCATATTGGCTGATCTTGACTTGTGAAGGCTTATAGTTATTCGCTTCAAACCAGCTCAGGTAGTCCGCATTGAAAATTCCCAGTTTGCTCAGATATGATGATTCTTCGCCCGATAGCCTAAGCCTGCTCATTAGATCAACCTGACGCCGCAGCTCCTGAGCAAATCCCTCTGGAAACTGTGTGTTTCCACGATCAATCAGTGCGTAGCGTACTCTCAAGAGTGGATAAAAGCTCCATATGAACTGTCCCATGGTGAGCTTATAAAGGTCTGTGTCAAGCCTTGATGTTATAATCTGCCGCATGTCTACACTCCTTAGTGTGTTAAGGTTCATATTAGTGTTTGCATAACACTAACTATAGTATACCCCATTTGATTCATATGTCAATATGGATATAGTAGTATACTATATTTGATTGAATAGAGCAATTGAGCTGTCATGTATACTATTGTAGGCACACATTAACCCAAAGGAGTCTAATATGAGCACTAATGGGTCTGGAAAAACTCTGATATTTCCGATAGACCAGGGAGGTAAGCACTCGGGAGATTATGAATACGGAGAATATACCATCCAATTTGGTGGTGAAGCTTTAGAGGAGCTTGAGAGGATACGGAAGCTTGGAGGCCACTTAGAGCTGTACGATGTAATCGCCTCAGCACTAGGCTACTACATGCAGAGTTTGGATCATGTCGCGGATGGTGGTCGAGTATTGCTTGAGGATCAGCCAATAAGTAGAAGTATACTAGGTATAAAGATATCCTCTATTGGGCGTATTCGTGAGGTGCTTTTTCCATATGTGCGCCGCCGGGAGTAACACCCGGCTTTTTTTACTTTTGGAAGCTGAGGATCACTGCACCTCGAGGGTGCATGAGTTGACTCAAGGACTTGATATACTACCCTCATGAATTTTCTTGCGCATGCTATTTTTGCAGATGGACCTGATGATGTGTTATTTGGCTCTGTTGCTGGGGACATGATTGGTGTCGCGAAGGCAGATCTTCCGATCCAAATCCAAGATGGGTTAAGACTCCATCATGAGTTGGATGGCTTTTTTGACACTCTCCCCGCACTATCACAAAGCAAATCGACAGTCTTTGCAGCAGTCAGCCATTATCAAAATGCAGTGCTAGATGTAGCCGCTGATCATGTCATAGCAGCTCACTGGGAAGAACTCTTTGAGGGTACATTGGAGGACTTTTCACAAAACGTATATGATGTTCTGGAGGAGAGAACGCGATTCTTGACACCTACAAGACAAAGTATGGTTGCGAGATTTAGGCACGAAGATTGGCTGGTCTCCTATAGGGAAAAGGAAGGGCTGATTGCTGCATTAGGACGTATTGCGCAGAGAGTCAAAAGAGGGGAGATGATTCGTGAAAATATTTCAGCCGTTATGGATAGTTTACCTATCATAGAGCGAGAACTACTTCCAGCACTGCGAGATATCCGAGGGCACATGGAAGGGCACTTGACAGGTATAGGGTACGAGACCGAGCACAGGACACAGTGGAAAGAGGGAAACTCGTTCATCGAAACGATAAGACGGGGAAAGGAGAGATAAAAAAAGCCAGGTGCTTATGAAAGCACCTGGCAAATGTAAAAGACTACAGTGCGACAGCCTGATGACCTTCGAGTACTAGCTGACGCAATCTCCAGAAAAGTGGTCTGAAAACCAGCTCTCCCTTTGTATCATCGAATCGACGTATAAGTGGGTTTCCCGTGACATTGTTCCCATACATCTCCCACTCAACGAGCTTATCCGTGAAGGTGACAAGTCGAGCTGGAGCACCACTAAATCCGGGTCCTTTCTCACCTCCGATTTTTATGAACAATCGCAATAGCGCGTCCTCCTCTGTAGACAAATCAGTAAACTTTGCCCCAATTTCACCATCCTTGAACTGTATTCTTTCGAGACGAATGGTGAATCCATATTTTCCATTGTGAGGGGTATGGCTTGTATCGGCAATTGCCACTAAGTAATCAAGGTCGGCCAACTGCTGCTGAATGTCTGTTAGATCAGTATAAGGTACAACAACAAGTTCGGATCCGTATCCATCAATCACCTCGTATCCTGCTGCCCTCAGATTGTGTGCCACACGAACCATATTCTGAATTTTCTCAACCGATGGGAGATCCCAGTTGAATACGATGTGTAAAGCCTGTCCTGGATTCCACTTCCTCATATCACACTCCTTCTATGTGAATACTGGCCAGATTATATCACGAATGCTATAGGATTTCAAATAAAAAAAAGCCAGGTGCTAGTGAAAGCACATGGCTATTGTCGCTACAATGTCTCAGGTTTCTTGATGCCGAAGGACAAGTACTCTCGGAGTCTGTAGAATGTCGGCTCAAACATAAGGAATCGCTGCCCTCTATTTTGTACAAGGAAGGTCGTTCCTTCAAAGGTGAACTCATCAATTAGGTTCCAGATAAGACCAATCTCTCGGGCCACCTTCTCGCTAAATGTGAATAATCGAGAGTCCACAAAAGGTTCATGCAATTGCCGCCACATAGTGCACGTGTTGATAACTCCTATGTCATCCCTGCTCAACTCATTAAATGTGGCCAGAACAGTCTTATCCCGTTCATTGTCATCAATACTGGCAACAGGAACTTTATAGACATACCTTCCTGTCGTTGTTGGGTTGTGATCTGAGTTGGGGATAACTGCCAAGAATGGAATGGTACGTAGCCAGTTAGCTATTGTGTTAAGATCCCAATTGTAAATAGTCCCAGCCTGACGCTCTGTTACGATCAACTCTGAGGTAAAGTTTGTTACAACATCGTACCCTCTATTTCGCAACTCAGTAGCGACATGCATCATTCGCTGTTCGCGAAGTGCGGGTCCTATCCCTGGATCAAAGAATAGATGAAGAACTTCTCCCTCTTTGACTACTGCGTACTTGCCGCCATCTACCATGAAACTCTCCTTTTTGGAAATGAGCCGCCCATAGTATATCAGATATGCTATAGGAGTTCAAATAAAAAAAATAACCAAGTTCTCTTGGTTTTCAGATGTAATGTGGGAGAGTAACTGGTACAATATAGCAGTGTAACAGCCTTGAACGTCCCATCGTCTAGTCAAACTCGACTGATGGTTTAGTGACTGGCCCCATCGTCTAGCGGCCTAGGATATCTGGTTCTCATCCAGAAGATCGCGGGTTCAAATCCCGCTGGGGTCACCAAACGAGATGCCGAAACTCCAGTACCTGATATTGCTTGGTGTATAGCTTCAATCTGCGAGTTCTAACTAATTATCCAAGGATCTTTATCTAGCCTCCAACCTAAAGGGTGTTCAAACCAGTTTATATTTATGCCCGCCTTTTGACAGATGCGCTCGTTCACATAGAATAGGAAAGATAGGGAGAGAGAATAGGCGGAAATGATATAATAATATGATGAAAAGGAGCAAGAAGAAATTCTCGATTGAAACAATAAATACTTTCGGCTTTTCTTTTATATATTTTCTTTCGACCTACTTAGGAAGTGTCCTATTATTTATCTGGCTCATGATAATATCGGCGTTTTCAAGCGGTACTCCGATCTCACTCTTCTCCGTTCAGCAAGACCCTCCTGGATTTCCGTCTGCTGCACCGGTAAGTACTCCTCTTGAAGTTTTGCTTGGGGGAGTCGCTATGCTTTTACTGATTCCTTTGATCGTATTCGGAAGTTCTGTGTTAATGAGAAGAATTAAATCAAAAGAGCTATTTGCTGCACTTACCTTCATCATCCTTCTTAGCGCACATATTGTGGTGTTTCCAGGATTCTTTTCACAACAACACCATTTGTTAAATCCAGCTTTTTATGTATTTGTTGGATTGTATCTTTCAAGTATAACGGGAATGCTAACATACTTATGGGAAACGTTAATATTAAGGAACATGTATACAAACTTACCATGGAGAACATATCTTATTTCATTTTCTTTTGTTTCTTCCGATTTTTTTTCTTTATTACCAACCCAACAAGTGACTGGACCTATGTGCCGTTACACGACTATCTATTTAATGCTTATCTTATCAATATTTATTTCTTTGACTGGACAGGTTATTTTGGTTTGTGGCAGATTATAGGAATGCTGACGACTTTATCAGCGGTTACATACTTACTGCAATCAAAGAGTGAAAAATAAACTTGTAGAAAAGAAATTTAACTCGCTTTCTTCTTCATCTACATAGTACTGTATCAGACTTATAAAAATGTGCTATAATTGGTTCGAATAGAGATGCATCAGGGTCACAATTCTGTTATCTTGAAAGAATACTCATACGGGCCAACATAGCAACCCAATTCAGTGTTTGCTTTTTGAATTTTGCTCATGTATAGTACTGCTGTATTGACCCCAGGGTACTCATAGATGGGACTACTGTGTGTCAATATATTTGTTTTTACGCAACTATGTCAACATACAAACTATCACAATCAGGTTTTGAAAAGCTCCAAAAGGAGCTCGAACAGATAAGGACAAAAAAACGCCCCAAAGCTGTAACGCGCCTTCAAAAAGCACGAGCTATGGGCGATCTGCGGGAAAATAGTGAATACCATGCAGCGCGTGAAGAGCTCACTATGATCGATAACAGTATATTGACTCTTGAAGAAAAGATCCGGAGTGTCGAGATCATCGAGGCTGGGACAGATGTAGACTTTGTAGCACTGGGTAGTACCATCGACCTCATGGCCAGTGGTGAGAAAATGACGTATACTATCGTCGGAGAGCTTGAAGCAGACATCACTGAAAACAAATTGTCAGATACCTCTCCTATTGGTAAAGCGCTACTGGGAAAACGCAAGGGTGATGTAGTCACCGTCGAAATACCAGCTGGGACTGCAGAGTATCGTATCATGCAGATACGGTAACGGGATAGATCTCTACGCAGCCCCGTAATACGGGGCTTTTTAGTAGAATAATGAATAAACATGTATTGGGCAGATAGATTAGTCGAAAAACTCGACAAACAAAAAAAACATAGAGTGGATGACATGAAGACTCCTTCTGGTCATGCTCATGTGGGGTCATTGCGTGCTATCGGTACTCATGGCTTGGTCTATGAGGCTATGAGGCATGCTGGCCTTGATGTTGACTTTACCTATGTGGTCAATGATATGGATCCGATGGATGGGTTGCCCGTCTACTTGGATAAAGACACCTATCAGGAGCATATGGGCAAGCCGCTCTACGCCATTCCTGCACCAGATGGTGTATCTGAAAGTCTGGCTGCACAATATGCTCATGAGTACATCAGTGCTTTCAACGCTTTGGGTTTCCGTCCAACTATTTTTTGGTCCTCTCAACTGTACAAAGACGGGAAGGCAAATGACATCATCCGAAAAATCCTAGATAATGTTGAGGTCGTCCGAAAAATCTACAAAGAAGTCGCTGATCAAGATAAGCCAGAGGGGTGGTACCCTCTGCAAGTCATTTGTCCTGATTGTGGCAAGATCGGCTCGAGTTTAGTCACAGACTGGGATGGCGAGAAGGTAACGTTTGAGTGTAAAAAAGATTTAGTGGAGTGGGCTGTAGGGTGTGGTCACACTGGTATGATCTCACCTTTTGACGGAAACGCAAAACTTATGTGGAAACTTGATTGGCCTGCTCATTGGAAGATGCTTGGGGTGACGGTTGAGGGGGCTGGTAAAGATCATATGACCTCAGGTGGTAGTCACGAGATAGCAAGCCGCGTCATGAGAGAAGTGTTGAATGAAACTCCCCCGTTTGCCTTTCTTCATGAGTTTTTTCTAATAGATGGGGCAAAGATGGGTTCATCTAAAGGAAATGCGACAAATGCATCTGATATGGTCGAGATTCTGCCTCCAGAACTTGCCCGATTTCTGTTAGTTCGCACTCCATTTCAAAGAGCGATCAACTTCAACCCGTCTGTCTCAAATACCATTCCTGACCTGTTTGATGAATATGACCGTTGCGCCAAGGAGTGGTATAAGGTCGGTGATGATAGCCCGATGGGCCGCATGTATCAGGCATCACAGATCGATGAGATCTCTAAGACTGAATCCTACCTACCCCGATTTCGTGATCTAGCACAGGTGATCCAATTCCCATCTGTTGATCCAGTGGCCTATTTTTCGGGGAGAAAGGGGAGCGCCCTCAATGAGGTTGAGCAGGCTATTCTTTCACGGCGAATTGACTATGCTCGTACGTGGCTCGAGAAATATGCTGATACTCAAGATGTGTATACTGTTTTGCCCGAACTCCCGGAGTCAGCTAGTAAACTGGATGATGCTCAAAAAAAGTTTTTGCATAACTGTGCAGATTTCCTTGACTCCGCACATAGTACGAGTGGTGACGAGTTACAGTCTCAGCTATTTGAGCAGACCAAAGTATTGGAGATCCCACCACAAATGGCATTTCAGGCGTTGTATACGGTCTTACTTGGTAAGACCCATGGACCAAAAGCCGGATGGGTGTTATTTGACTTATTGCGCAAAGACAAAGAATTTTTATTGAAGAGATTGAGGTTGAGTTGAGTATAATACCACCATATGTTATCTATCGATTTCATCAGACAAAATCCTGACCTCATCAAAAAGGGGGCACTTCTCAAGCGTCGTGAAGTCGATGTTGACGCCATACTAGAGCTTGATACGAAAAAAAGAGAAGTTCAAACAAATCTGCAAGAGCTGCAAGCACAACGAAATGTAGCTTCCAAAGAAAGACCAACACCAGAGTTGATAGATCAGGGCAGACAGCTGAAAGAAAAGATTCAGACTCTTGAAGAAGAACTCCGTACAGTAGATGAAGCCTTGACAACACTGCTTTTGCAAGTACCAAACTATCCCTACCCCGAAGCCCCTGAGGGGGGTGAAGAGGCAAATGTTGAGATCAAAAAATGGGGGACTATCCCTCAATTTTCATTCACCCCTCGCAGTCATATTGATCTAGTAGAGTCATTAGATCTCGCAGATCTTGAGCGCGGTACTAAAGTAGCTGGGTTTAGGGGATATTTTCTGAAAAACGAGCTAGCACTTCTGCAGATGGCACTTGTGATGTATGTGTTTCAAAAGTTCGTTGCCAAAGGGTTTACTCCACTTATAGCCCCATCCATGGTCAAAGAATTCACTCTTTTTGGTAATGGGCAGTTCCCATGGGGAAGGCAAGAGGTCTATCAGTTGAACGATGATGACGCCTATCTGGCTGGTACGGCTGAGGTCCCAGTTACCGCCTATTATGCCAATGAGACTCTTGATGAAAAAGATCTCCCAAAGAAGTTTGTAGCTCTATCACCCTGTTTTCGCAAGGAAATAGGTAGCTATGGTAAAGATGTCAAAGGACTATATCGTGTTCATGAGTTTTGGAAAGTAGAGCAAGTTATTTTTTGTAAGAACGATCCAGAAGAGTCAAAAAAGATGCATGAGGTGCTCCAACAAAACACGGAAGAAATCTGGCAAGACCTGAACATCCCATATCATGTATTGCTTATGGCTGCGGGTGATATGGGGGAGCCCCAGCATTTTAAATATGATGTTGAAGCCTGGATGCCCTGTCGAGAGGGATATGGGGAAGTTGCGTCGAACTCTATCATCGGTGACTATCAATCTCGCAGATTGCAGATCAAATATAAAAAGCAGAATGGGACTAAAGAATATGTCCACACACTGAATAACACGGCAATCGCATTCCCTCGTGCTCTGATCGCGATTCTCGAAAACTATCAACAGGAAGATGGAAGCATCTTAGTCCCCGAGGTATTACGCTCTATCGTGGGTTTTGATCGTATTGGCCCTCGCACTTAGTTTCATCAACGATAAGCCTCCATATACCTTCATTGTGAGGTACAATATAACGCTATGTTCAAGACATTTAGTAAACTATTTGACTATAACGAACAACAACTCAAAAAGCTTCGTACTCGTATCGAAGAAGTAAATGCCCTTGAAGACAAGGCCCGTGTACTCAAAGATTCGTCCTTTCCCAAAGAAACAGCTTTGCTAAAAGAACAATATGCATCAGGTAAGGCAACGCTTGACGGTCTCATGCCCTGGGCATTTGCTTTGACGCGTGAGGCTTCTCGACGAGTACTCGGACTTCGTCACTATGATGTCCAGCTGATGGCAGGTCTCGCCCTTCATAACAGTACTGTGATAGAGCAACGAACTGGTGAAGGGAAGACCTTATCAGCTACTACAGCTCTCTACCTCAATGCGTTGACCGGCAAAGGGGTGCACCTGGTGACCGTCAACGATTACCTAGCTCGCCGTGATGCAGGGTGGATGGGTGGCGTTTTCCACATGCTTGGTCTCTCCATCTCAGCTATCATCTCTCAACAGGCATTTCTATACGATCCTGATTTCACACTCGAAGGTGAGCGTGATTGGAGACTTGCTCACCTACGGCCCATTTCACGCAAAGAAGCTTACGCCGCAGACATCACTTATGGTGTGAACTCTGAGTTTGGCTTTGATTATCTACGAGACAACATGGCTATTAGTACTGAGCAACAGGTGCAACGAGGCTATCACTATGCCATCATCGATGAAGTAGACTCTGTCCTCATAGATGAGGCTCGTACCCCCCACATCATTTCAGCCCCTTATGAGCAAGACGTCTCAAGCTACTATGAGTATGTAAAGTTGATCGAGCGTCTCGATCCTGAACATGACTATGTACTTGACGAAAAACTACGTGCTGCACACTTGACAGAGCAGGGGATAGTAAAACTTGAAAAGCTCATGAAGGTAGATAATATCTACCAGGACAATTATGAAGCAGTCTTTCATGTAGAGGCCGCGCTAAAGGCAAAGACATTATTCAAGCGTGATAAGGATTACATCGTGCGTGGTGACGAGATCGTGATTGTGGATGAGTTCACGGGCCGACTACTGGATGGGAGACGTTACTCTGATGGTATTCATCAGGCTCTTGAGGCCAAAGAGGGTGTCGGCATAAGGCAAGAACAGCAAACGCTAGCGACCGTATCTCTGCAAAACTACTTCCGTATGTATGAAAAACTGGCAGGTATGACTGGTACTGCAGCTACAGAGGCAGAGGAGTTCCATAAGATATATAAGATGGACGTATTGACAATGCCTACACACTTGCCTATCAACCGTATTGATCATCCAGATCTGATATTTCAGACAGAGAGAGGAAAATTTACAGCGCTTGTTGAGGCAATAGCTGAGGCACACAAGGCAGGTCGACCAGTACTCGTAGGAACTACTTCCATCGATAAAAATGAGATCATTGGATCATTACTCAAGAAAAAAGGAATCCCCCACAATCTCCTCAACGCAAAAAATCATGAATCTGAGGCAAACATCATCGCCAATGCAGGTAAAAAAGGAGCAGTGACTGTCGCCACCAATATGGCTGGTCGAGGTGTCGACATTGTTCTTGGAGGAGCCCAGCCATCACTATTAGACTTTGATCCTGATTTGAATGAGGCTGAGAAAGAGAAACAGCTTCACGCTGCTATGAAAGAGTGGAGAGCTCGGCATGACGAGGTGGTCACTATTGGAGGCTTGTATGTGATGGGGACAGAGCGTCATGAGTCGCGTCGTATCGACAACCAACTTCGAGGCCGTGCTGGTAGACAAGGTGATCCTGGTGATACCAGATTTTTCGTGTCAGTCGAGGATGATATGATGCGGATCTTTGGTGGAGATCAGATGAAAAGGATCATGACAATGTTCAATGTCCCTGAAAACGAGCCTCTTGAACATGCGATGATCACTCGTGTTCTTGAGGCAGCACAAAAAAAAGTAGAAGGCTTCAATTTCGACAGTCGTAAGAGTGTCGTGGAGCAAGACGATGTCCTTAACAAGCAGCGTCAGATCATCTACGATTACCGGTCACGCATGTTGGGCTTACCTGACAAAGCAGATAAGCAGACTAAGAAAACGGTGGTAACACTTATTGATCAGCTTATTACACGGCTTCGAGCTGCCTATGCTGGTATGGAGATCTCGATAGAGTCACTGGTTGATGAGGTCCGTGTTATCCTTCCTATCGAAGAAGCAAAATTGACGAAGAGGATCCAGGACCTCATGGGCGAAGAGTTGTGGGAGACTGTGCGCTCTTTACTCCTTGATCGCTATGCTCATCAACAAAAGACTATTGGAGAGGCAGTATGGGGACAACTTGTTCGTCTACAGCTACTCACTACGGTAGATGCTGCATGGACGAGGCATCTCACTGCCATAGAAGACCTCAAACAAGGCATCAATCTTCGTGCACGAGCACAACTTGATCCTACAGTTGAGTATAAAAATGAGGCCTTTAGTATGTTCGAGCAGCTTATCTCTGATATAGATCTAGAGTCACTTCGTCGTATCATGAATGTCGAGGTCACTGTGCAGCAAGTGGAACAGGCCCAAGAGGAGCTTGAGGAGAAACAAGAGAAGCTCCTCAAGAAAGCTTCACTATCAGATGTATCAGCACCACGGTCTGCTGTTGAGGCAGTAAAGGAAATGAGCGGGGAGAGTGTAGAGCAAGGGAAGCAAGCAAAGCAAGGAAAGGCGCAAAGTCCAGAGATGATGGGTAACGTGGCGGTGAAAAAGCCTGGACGCAATGATCCCTGTTGGTGTGGCAGCGGCAAAAAATACAAGCGTTGTCACTATCCTAACTAGCAACGCTCAATTTTTGAGAGCTTCGTTTCCCCCACAAAACAACCTACTAGGTTGCTGTCATTTTAGTTCAATCTTGACAAAAACTAACAAATATTGTTAAATATGCTTATTATGACTACTATAACAATTTCCTTACCAACACCTATAGCTAAAAAAAGTAGATGCTGAGGCGCAGAAACAAGGGTTTGCAACACGTTCTGAATTTATGAGGAGCTTACTAAGAAAGTATTTCGATCGTTCTGAACTAGAACTCTATACTATGCCGCCAAAATCACCTGAAGAAGTGACTCTTGAGCTCGCTCAGACAGGTAAATATACGCAGGAATTTATCGAGAGTATCGTAAAAGGGTTAGCTAAATCCTCTCTTTATGATCGTAAAAAAACTACGATCTGATCTCCAGAAATATCTTCAGAGACATAATCTGGTAAAAAAGTTTGCCAAACAAGTTTGGCTGTTTACTCACAATCCAAAACATCCTTCACTCAATACAGAGCTACTCGAGCCTCGTCATCTAAAAATCTATTCATTTCGTATTGACCGAAAGTATAGGGCCATATTCATACTAGTTAAGGTGGATGAGATCGAAATTATAGATGTAAATGATCACTATCAGTAGCTGCAAATACTACTTTCATTGTCTCACCTTGCACCACTTACTTTAAGATGCTATAAACAGGTTAGAACAACCCGTGCTGTCATCCTGAACTTGTCGCGCCTTGAATAGCACTTTGGGCGACGTAGGGATTCAGGATCTAAAAACATAAAGTACAAACCTAATGAAAAAAGCACATGAACCATCTCGTCCCTTTATCCCTGATATATTAGCCGATCGCTATGCTAGCACCCCTATGCTCCAGATCTTTTCCACAGAGAGACGTATCCTATTTGAACGTGAGTTATGGATCACCGTGATGAAAGCCCAACGAGAATTGGGACTCACGATCCCACAGAGGGCTATCTCGGCTTATGAAAGAGTAAAAAATGACATAGATCTCGATTGGATAAGAACTAGAGAAAAGGAAATTAGACATGACCAGAAGGCGAAAGTAGAAGCTTTTAATAGAGCCGCAGGTTATGAATATGCCCACATGGGTATGACATCACGTGATCTCTCAGACAATGTCGAACAGATGCAATACAAAAAGGCAATGGAGCTGATTAGAGATAAAGTGGTAGCTACTCTTGCTAAAATGGCTATTTTAGCCACACACTACGAATCATTAGTGTACCCTGAGAGAACTCATCTTGTTGCAGCACAGCCTTCAGTTATAGGGAAGTTCTTTGCAAACTGTGGAGAAGAATTACTTTGTGCATTTCATCGTCTAGAATTCTTCATTGACTCATATCCCCTACGTGGTATAAAAGGCGCTGTTGGGACGCAGACAGATCAAATACAACTACTAGGTGATACAAAGAAAGTATTGCATCTGGAGAAGCACGTTGCAAAGTCATTGGGATTTAAAACTGTTCTAGGTAGTGTTGGGCAGGTATATCCGCGCTCACTGGACTTTGAAATAGTATCGACCTTGTATCAATTAGTTTGTGCCCCGTCTAGTTTTACCCGGACAACTAGATCAATGGCCGGGTTTGAGGAGTTCAGTGAAGGGTTTAAGACAGGTCAAGTAGGTTCAACAGCGATGCCGCATAAAATGAATAGCAGGTCGGGAGAGAGAATTAACTCTTTCAAAAGCATCTTGATGGGACACGTTACTATGTTGGCGGGGATATCAGGGGACCAACTATATGGTGGAGATGTCAGTGACTCAGCTACTCGTAGGGTCGCCATGCCAGATGCATTCTTTGTCACAGATGGTGTTTTTGAGACGACGCTTACTATCCTAGAGGAATGTGGATTTTTTCCTGCCGTCATAGAGCGGGAACTAGATAAGTATCTGCCATTTTTAATAACGACCAGACTCTTAATGACCGCCATTAAGCATGGTGTCGGGAGAGAAGTTGCGCATGCTGTCATACGAGAGCATGCAGTAGCTGTAGCACTGGAAATGAGAAACTCTGGTACAGAGGAAAATGATCTGATAGATCGGCTGGCGGCGGACTCTCGTCTGGGACTTTCAAAGGCAACGTTAACAGAGGCTATCTCAAAGCCTATTGAATTTGTGGGTACAGCTCGTTCACAGATCGCTGCATTTGTAAAACGTGTGGAAAAGATCAAAATGAAATATCCCAACTCAGCAATCTACATGCCAGAGGAAATACTTTAAAAAAAGGCCACGTTCATGAATATGAACGTGGCTGCAATGCCACAAGGCGATTTCGCTTCCTATCTGCCTTCACCTGAGCCCAGTCAGGTGTGATGATAATCTCATTCGTGTCTTTGAAAAAAACGGCTTGCTTCCCCAAATGTAGTGTATTGATTCCTATCCCGTAACGATCGAGCAAACTTAAAGGGATTTCTCCTCTCTTAAGTTGTGGAAGAAATCTCTCTACAAAATTACGATCCTCCTCTTTTTCGAATATAAGCGTGCCCTTCAGTGAAGGGCGAGCACCTTCTACAAAAGATACCGGACTGATGACGTATCCAAAAGTATCAGGAGTAAGCCCGGGATTTTCCAGTGCAATCATATCGGGGTCCCGATTGATATCTTCAAGAAGTCCCTCCGGTAGAGGGTCAGTGCCCTTTGCTCTTCTCAGCAGCGTATTCCCAAGCATCACCCTATCAAATGTGTCGTGAGCAATAACGCCCACTCGCTCCGCTTCTGCACAAACGCGAGCGGCAAGGGCAGCACGTTCGACAATTGTGAGACTAGGGTTAAACCACACCTGGATATAGCTAACAGCACGCGGATCTTCCATGTAAATACCAGCCTTTCGTCTGACAGAATTGTCAGGAACATTATACATCACGAGCTCAATAATCAAACGCAAGATTAATCCGATGTTCATGGAGAAAACAACCCCCGGGGTTGCTTTTACGTCGACTGATGTTGCCTAAACTTGCCAGATATTGCCAAATAAATATTAGTTATTGTATTTATTACACTAATATGCTATACTTGTCTTGTATTAAAGCTACATTGTATACTTTTTTACCATGACTGCAAAAAAGCAAAAAGTCGTTATCCATGCTTGATACTAAGTTATTTGATTTTGGCCTGACTAAGTCAGAATATCAAAAAACTTCTCAAGGCATTTCATAACCGAGATAGTGCCGCTATTGCGATTTTAAAGTCTAAAGCAAAAAAAGCGTATTGAGGGTCGTCATATTGAATATGTCTCAACAAAAGCTCGCTACTGGGACAATACATTAGATGACTATAGTCTGGATCGAAAGAATCACCATAACTATATAAAGTCACAACTACTAGATAGTAAAGATAAAGGGTCACCCCCAACACTACTGATCATTGCTGGACTCCCAGGCTCAGGGAAAAGCGTCACCAGAGACCAGATCCTAGCTACAGATCCCCATTGGACTCCTACAGACCCGGACGCCATCAGACCGTACCTCTATGATCACTATGAAGATACGCTCTATCCTATCCTCGCAACCCAAGATGAATCTCGAGATGTGGCGGAATGGCTCATGTATGAAGCTTTTTCAGAGAAGGTGTCAGTGATTATCGAGACAACACTACGTGACAAGGCTTGGATAAATCAAACCATCATCGCCGCAAGGGATCATGGGTATAGGATTGAGATGACCTATGTACACAGGAGTATGGATGAATGTCTAAAGAACATCTTTCAGTTGCGCAAAAGGATAGTCCCTTTGAGTTTTTTCGTAAGTGCCATAGGTGGTCTAGGCACACTAGAACATTACCTAAACGATCCTGTTTTAGATAGACTCATCATAAAAGATGTCACGGGGTTGTTTAATCCTAGTGCAGCCCCACAGATTTGGTATCAAAGGGAGACAGATACAGTAGTACATGATGGGGCTGAGACTCTAACTCAAATGTGGCAAGACCATGTTACCTTTCTTCCCTTATTTGAAAAGTAGGTGTATAGTCTAGTATTACAAGTACGATCTTTATTATGGATCAAGACAAAGATGAAAGAGGGTCCCGAGTTGAGGGAGCTGAAGCGGCGATGAGGTTTGAAGGAAAATATGCTGACCTACTCGTAGAGTTTGATAGTTTGTTGGAAGCTATGGAGGGGGAAGTCATTTCTGCTGACCCTACCACTATGGGAGCTGAAGATGTGCGTGGTTTTGAAGAGATGTCAGCTGCTGAGGTAGAAAGTATGATCGCACTTGTATGTGCAAGGTATGGAGTAGACCTCAGTGATCCGAGTTATGTACATCGTGAATACGTGACCGCGGCTCCTGATGAAGCTACTGTCCCAGGTCCTATAAGGGTACAAGTATATCTTGGTGAGAGTGGGCAATATGTGCACTTGCTAACCTATGCAGATGGGTCGAAGGCTTGTATGGTTGGTGCAGACTCTGATATTTAACCCTTCCGTATAATGAGAGTGATGGGGGCCTTCTTTTGTATGCTGTGTATAGCTCTTTGTATATCATCTCTAGTTAATTCGAGATAGAGTTGTAGCCTCTTATCCAGATCTTGTATAAGCCCTCGATAGAGGATGTCGTTGCCAGCATCATGTAGTCGACTTTTCTTCGATATCTTGATTGCTCTGTCAGCCAGCTTTTCCATGGAGAGTACTCGATCTATCTCCTCGGTAGTGATTGAGGTAAGAGTCCTTTCACAAATATCGGTGAGCGTTCTGATCATATCATCTGTGTATTGATCATTGGATATGATCACATTAAAGGTCACTAGCAATTGATTGGGTGAGAGATTTTGGATATGTACATGTGGACTGTATGAGAGTCCTAACTTGCGTACTTGATTGAAAAAAACGTCCCTGTACAAGATCAGCAATGAGACGGGCACTCAGTGAATCTTTGGAAAACTCATTCCAGGTAAAGGTGCGAAAAAACTCAATAAAAGTAAGTTGATGTTGCGTAGGGATAGTGAGCTCATGGCGTTCTCCTACCACCAGAGGTTTTGTCTCAAATAGTTTGGGGTCGAGTATAGGGTTAGCATGCTGTCTACCAGCACCATAGGTAGATGCCGTCTCAAGGAGCAACTCCTTCATGGCTTTATATGAGTCCATAGACCCTTCGACATCTGCCATGATAAGCGAATGAGCAGGTGAGTATATCTGTGGAATCCCCTGCGCTATATCCATAAGTGAGATAGATGTAAGCGTCTTTTCATCGCCTGGGACCTCTACCCTGTATGGATTGGTCGCTTTAGTCACTGCTCGAAATGCCTCCTTGCTAACAGTATGATAGAAGTTTTCTTTCCTCTCATGGATTTCTTGCATTACCACTTTCTTTTCTGACTCGATAGTCGCCTGTGCATCTTCAAGCAGTGAAAGAGGGTTTTGAAATACTTCGGCTATTTTGGGGAGTAGTGGCCAGAGTCCAAAATCTTTTTCCTTGTAATTGCTTGTCCCACTTGCGCTCTCATAAAGATAGCAAGCTGAAGTCGCAGCATTTATAGACACCTGATGCATCCCTGCTTCTTCATAGAGTGGGATGTTGATGAGGTGCTCGCTTAGATGGTGTAGACCTGTCTTGCCCTTTGGATCGTTATAGGCCCCGCTTCGCAAGTGCCAACTGAGGTTAGTGCGCTCCCTGTCATCAGCTGGTTTATGGGTCATGAGCAGCTGTAGTCCATTGGGTAGGACAACGTAGTCTATACCATTTTTCTCTAAGTAATGAGTAGCTTCATTTGAGCCTAGGGGGTAAATGAGCGTTTCGGGCATGGTTACGATTCTAACATGGCTATCTCAAGAAGTCGATTATATTTCACAAGTCGTTCTGATCGGGAAAGAGATCCAGCCTTTAGATAGTCCGCCCCGACACCGTAGGCAAGGTCAGCAATGAAGCTGTCTTCTGTTTCCCCGGATCTATGCGAAATCACTACCTTCATCCCAACTGATCTGGCGAGCGTGATAGCCTGGAGCGTTTCTGTTAGTGTCCCAATTTGATTTGGTTTAATGAGGATCCCATTGGTACTTTTATTTGCGATACCCGTCTTTAATCTTCTTACATTAGTAGTATACAGATCATCACCAATTGTGAGGATCTTCGGCATGGCCCGTTGCAGTTTTGCGGTCCCCTCAAAATCATTTTCTTGCAGAGGGTCTTCGATGGTCTCAATGGGATAAGTCTTACATAATTTGTTATACCAAGTAGCTAGCTCTTCCCCTGTCCTAGTCACTTTGGCGTGAGGGAGCTGATAGTTCTTCTCTTTCCACCATTCGGTAGCTGCACAATCGAGTCCGATACTGACATCAGACCTGTCATAACCAGACTTCCGTATAGCTTCGACGATGATAGATAGCGCCTGCTCTTCATTTTTTATACCTTGCGGTGCAAATCCTCCTTCATCCCCTACCGTGGTGATATGCCCCTGTCGCTCTAGAAGCCCCCTCATCGTATGAAAAATTTCTGAAGCTACTTGTACTGATTGTTCAGGCCTTATGGCCTTAGGGATGACCATGAATTCCTGGATGTCAAGGGTCCAACTTGCATGAGCCCCGCCATTGATCAGATTGCACATGATACGAGGAAAAGCGGGGCGACTATCAGCCAACGCAGCCAGATGACTCCAAAGCGGTACTTCTCTAACTAGTGATGCTACACGCGCACATGCCAGTGATACCGCTAAGATCGCGTTTGCCCCAAGCTTACTTTTATCCCTAGTCCCATCAAGATCTATCATGGCTTGGTCTATCTTGTTTTGAGCTGTGACCTCCATGCCCTTGAGCACATCCTGGATTTCTACTGAGATGTGGGAAATAGCTTTCTGAACTCCTTGCCCGTGATAACGAGATAGATCTCCATCACGTAACTCAAGTGCCTCGTTAGACCCTCTTGAGGCTCCAGATGGAACAGAGGCAGTAGCTTGCAGACCCCCCACTAGTTCGATAATCGCCTTGATAGTGGGGTTTCCACGGGAGTCAAGGATCTCAAGAGCTCTGATACGACTGATCTTCATTGATTCATTGTAGCAGATCCCTTTTTCGCAACCAATTTCAGAACTGGAGCTTCGTAGTAATAGTGTGTAGAGCCTTACTCCAGTAGGGCCCTAGGCATATTGCATACCAACCCCACCTGCGTTAGGCATCACGATGGAAACTACGTTCGCTTAAGTTCTGAAGAATAGGTTGCAGGAGGAAGAAACTACCATTTAAAAAAGTTCAGGCTGCTGGCTTACTTCTGCTGAGATGTCTAATCCTAAGTATCGTTGGGCAAGGGTGCGGAGCTGATATTTGATGAAAAAGTCTCTGAGAGTTGAGGGAAATGGCTTAAGAGTCATGTCTTCGAGGTCTACATCAAGTTCTAGATCTGTTTTAAGAAAAGCTAGCACTTTACAGAGCTCAGCAGATTCTTTCCCATTTTCAAGTGCTGTTTTAAGAGATTCCTTCTTTATGGCTGTCAAATGCTCATAGATGCCCTCGAGTGTATCGTACTCTCGTAGCAACTCTATTGCTGTCTTTGGTCCAATGCCTGGGATACCTTTGTAGCCGTCAGACGGGTCGCCCATCAATGACTTGAGATCAACTATCTGTTCCGGTCTCAGGCCAAAAAGTTCCTTTACTGTTGCGGGGTCATAATCTATGACCTTTGACATCCCAGTTTTGAGCATGATCACATGGATAGAATCTGTGACGAGCTGTAGCATGTCCTTATCTCCGGTGAGGATGTGGACTGAAAGCTTCTCCTCGTATCTTTTTGCCAGTGTCCCTATCAGATCATCTGCCTCATAGCCACTTTGCTCCAAACGAAGGATGCCTGCAGAATCAAGAAACTCTCGGGCGATATCAAATTGAGGGACTAGTTTTGCATCTGGGGCCGGTCGATGTTGTTGATAGGTCTCAAGTAGTCCATTGCGAAAATTGGGTCCTTTTGCATCAAAGCATACTGCTATATGACTAGGCCTGTAATCAGTCAAAGCCTTATGGAGCATAGACCCCAGACCATATACTGCGTTGGTTGGCACATCACGATTTGAAAAATCAGGGAGGGCAAAGAAGGCTCTATAGAGAAGTGCATTGCCATCAACTAGAAGAAGCATATGTATAGATTATACGTTTCAATTAACATTTAGCATTTAACAAATGAATATTCAATGAAATCTGACTGTTGATAATTGAAACGTATCAATTTATTCCTTTTATCACTTTTTCTCAATCAACGCACGGAAGTCATCTTCATCAAGACTTTCCTTTTCAAGTAGCGCAGTGGCGACAGCAGCTAATTCCTTTTTATGTTTCTTGAGAACTTTCATCGCAGTAGTATATCCTTCATGCAATATCTTGGCCATCTCCTCGTCGATCTTTGCCATCATAGACTCTGAGATCTGATTATCATGCCATCCGTGTCCCCATTGGGTCACATCTGTCGTAGCTCCAAAGTTGATCGGGCCCAGATCGCTCATCCCAAAATCGACGACCATGCTTCGAGCTATACTCGTTGATTGATCAAAATCATTTGCAGCACCTGTCGTTATCTCATTGAAGATGAGCTCCTCCGCAGCTCTGCCTCCCATCATGGAGGCTATGGTCTTGATCAAATGAGACTTAGTCATATGCAGCCTATCTGCAGATGGTGGAATGAGGGTAAACCCAAGGGACATACCCCGTGAGACAATGGAGATTCGGTGTACAGGATCCATATCCGGCTGAAAATGAGTGACAATAGCATGTCCTGCTTCGTGGTAAGCAGTGATTTCACGATCATGGTCTGACTGGAGACGTTTTTTTTCTGGTCCGAGTTTTACTTTGGTCGCTGCTTCTTCAAGTTCATCCATGCCGATCTTTTCCTTTTTCTGTCTAGCTGTATGAATTGCAGCTTCATTGAGCATGTTTTCAATATCTGCTCCAGAGAAACCCACTGTGCGCTTTGCCACCTTTTCCCAGTTGACAGCATCATCTATGGGCTTTCCTTTGGCATGAATAGCCAGTATTGCCTTGCGGCCCTCAACATCTGGATAGTCTAGTAAAACACGACGATCAAACCGCCCCGGACGTAGTAGCGCAGAGTCAAGTAAGTCTCCACGATTTGTAGCCGCTATCACAATCACGCGATCATTTCTCTCAAACCCATCCATCTCTACTAGTATCTGGTTGAGCGTTTGCTCTCTTTCATCATGCCCCGGCATGACACCTGAGGAGCGGGCCCTCCCTATAGCATCTATTTCATCTATAAAAATGATAGATGGGCCATTTTTTTTGGCGACAGCAAATAGATCTCGTACTCGTGCAGCCCCGATCCCTACTAGCATCTCCATAAATTCAGATCCAGCGATTGAGAAGAAAGGAACATTAGCCTCTCCAGCGACAGCTTTTGCCAGGAGTGTTTTACCAGTTCCGGCAGGGCCAACGAGGAGAACCCCCTTTGGTGAACGGGCGCCTAGCTTCGCGTATCGTTGTGGGTTTTTAAGAAAGTCCACAATCTCCTCGAGTTCCTTCTTTGCTTCTTCGACTCCTGCGATGTCTTTGAAAGTAGTCTTTGACATCTCCTTGTTATATCGCTTGCTCTTAGCCTGTCCAAACGAGAAGACTGACTCCTGTGCACCTCGAGCTTGGCGAAAAATAAAGATGAATGCAGCTATGATAATGAGAGTAGGTATGAGTTGGAGTAGTCCGCCAATTACCATTGACATTGTGTCATTATTTTTTACCGATATGTCCAGCTTGGTCGGATCAACATCGCTCTCTTGGAGTGTTCTGATGAAACTTTCTCCTTGCTCTTTATTGACAGTTGCGAGGCTATCATCTTGATAATAGGCGAGGATCTTGTTCTCTACTATTTCAATTTTCTTGATTTTCTTCTGTTTGATGTCGCTGATGAGCGTTGAGACAGATTTCTCTGGAGCTATCTTCCCGAATTCTTGTGTTGAAAGAAGTACTGAGACCAATAGGAGAATGCCAAATATGGCATAAAAAATATGTTTGATATCGAGCTTGAAAGAAAAGCTTTTTTGTCTCTTCTTATTTTTTTGAGCATCCATAGCGCTACATTGTAGCAGATATGAGGTATAATTGACAACCAATGAATACTATCGTACTAGATCAAAATGAGCATAATTTTACAGCACTTAGAGAGCAGCTCAGGCCTATTCTTAAAGCGGGGGGTGTAGTCGTAGCACCTACTGATACTGTCTATGCCTACTTGGTAGATGCCACAAATCAAGAGGCAGTAGATACGTTACGAAAGCTCAGAAATTTACCTATGGGAAAACCAGTATCAGTTTTTGTAGGCTCTCTTGAGTTTGCTAATGACTATGTTGAAATATCTGGCTCAGCTGAGGCCGTGATGAGAAAGCTGTTGCCCGGACCCTATACCCTTATCCTGCCGAGCAAGCGACAATTAGCCTCAGGGGTTGTCTCAGAAAAGGATACGCTTGGGATCCGGATTCCGAAGCATCCATGGTTAAATGAGTTAGTCCTTGCCTATGGAGCACCACTTACAGCTACAGCAGCTGGAAATGTTGGATCAAGTACTCATTTATCTGTAGCTTCATTTCTCAAGTCACTGTCCAAGAAGAAGCAACAGGCCATTAGTTTGATCGTAGATGGCGGTATCCTTTCACGGAATGATCCTTCGACAGTGATCGATCTATCAACTACGGACCCGATCATGCTACGTTCAGGAGAAGGTCGGAAGCTAAAAGAAGCTATCACTGAGAGTGCAAAAGATACCGAGAAGATGGCGTCAGAGCTATTGCATCTTACTAAAGACTACGCAAAGCAAAAACCCGTAGTCCTACTGCTTGAGGGTCACTTCGGGGTGGGCAAGACTGTTATGGTAAAGGCTATTGCACATGAGCTTGGATTAGATGATGTGATCTCCCCTACGTTTGCCATCTATTATGAGTACGATGTCCCCGAAACCCAATCGATTATTAAGAAGCTGTATCACTTTGATTTGTTTCGTATTGAGGACGCAGAGGAATACAGCGAGCTTGAGATCAATTCGCTACTGACACCAGGTAGTCTAATAGCAGTAGAATGGGCGCAAAAGTCTCATGATTTCATAAAACATACTTCTGTAAACTGTACTGTTTTACTCGTCCATATGGAGCGCCTAGGTGATACGACGAGACGCATAGAAATTCGTCTTCTACAAGAATGAAGGAATCGTTACTCCTGGCCATTGATACCTCAGCTGATGATAGCTGCGCCGCTGTCACTAAGGGGCGTAGAGTACTATCTAACGTCAGGTACTCCCAGATCCACCTTCATAGTAGTTTTGGTGGGATATTTCCTACACTTGCTAAAAGAGCACATGAACAAAAGTTGCCAGGAATTGTACTTAGAGCCCTTGATAGGGCTGGGATAACGTGGAAAGAATTGGATGCACTTGCTGTGACCTATGGTCCTGGGTTGGCGCCAGCTTTGGACGTGAGTCTTCGGTATGTTGCAGCAAAGAGTCAAGAATACACTCTCCCAATAATCCCGGTCAATCATATGGCAGGACATCTCTACTCGGTATTTGCCCAAAATAAGATGGGTAATCCACATAGAGATCTGCTATTTCCGTTTGTTGGGGTGCTTGTATCAGGGGGGCACACCGAATTCATCTTAGCTCGTGAATATGATGATCTTACAATCCTTGGGAGGACACTCGATGATGCAGCAGGGGAGGCGTTGGATAAAGCTGCTCGTATGTTAGTAGGGGCTGGGTATCCAGGTGGACCGATAGTAGAGAGCTTGGCTAGGGAAGGTGATCCTGGAAAATTCCCGTTCCCCAAAGCCATGACACAGAGGAATGATCTGAATGTTTCATTTTCTGGGCTCAAGACTGCTTTGGTAAATGCACTTGCACATCTATCGCAGGAGGAGAAAATGTCCCGTATACATGATATAGCTGCTGGATTTCAAGAGTCGGTGTTTGGTCTTATAGAGCGGAAACTAGCGAAGATTATTATCGAGTATGATCCTAAAATGTTAGTTGTGGCAGGCGGGGTCTCTGCCAACAAGGCACTTCGCCAGAGTATGAGAAAAATTGCCAAGATGCATAGCATTTCAGTACGATTTCCAACTACCAGAGCATTAGAGGGGGATAATGCTGCTATGATCGGAGTTGCGGCTTATTTTATGCAAAGTAGTCTGCCAGTACTTGTATCTGGTACGATGATAGATCGTGTGCCAAGGGCAAGGATTGATGAAAAATACTCCTATCAGTAAGGAATAAGCCACACAATTTACTTAGCAATATCCAGTGATTATTCTATGCCTTCCTAGATACTGAAAAATGAGAATCACAGCGTTCTCCTACTTCTTTTCAGAAAGAATGCTATCAATTGCTTTCTTGATATCGTCATAGCCATTTACATTTTCTAGTAAGATGTCGTTTACTATAAACGTAGGAGTTGCTTGTACGGGAATCTTGTTCCCACTATCTATATTTTCTTGTACACTGGCCTTTACTTCTGCAGAGTCTTTCGAAGCTCTAAATTTGGCGATATCAAGGTCTAGTTCCTTTGCATAGGCTTCAAATTTTTTTGATGGGTCCTTTTCTCCACCCCAATCATCCTGATTTTCGAAAAGGAGGTCGTGATACTCAAAAAAACTTGCCTTGTTGTGCTGCAGCTTCCGCTGCATATGATGCGGCAAGAGCATTTTGATGGATTTGTGTGAGAGGGAAATGGCGATATATAAAACGAATATTGTCTTTGTACTCAGAGATAACTTGCTTGACTATCCCGTGATATGCCCGACAAGCAGGGCACTGAAAGTCGCTATACTCAACAAGTGTTATCTTTGCGCTGTCCGTGCCAATCTGATGGTCTGTAGGGTTTATAGTAACACTTACTTGCTTAGGTGCGGCTGGTGTAGAAGTCGACTTCCATATTACAAATAGTCCACCGACAATTACTATCGTTGCCACTACTGCTGCGCCTATCTTTCCCCAAAATGTATCAAGCATGTGGTGATTATAAGGAGAGTCTCAAGAGATAACAAGAGATAAAAGGTCCCCCCTATCAGTAGTCAACACTTACTGTTGGCTCTATTACTACGTGTTTTTCAAGATCTGCCTGCGGAGTAAGTCGACGCAAGACGGCATAGTACTTGTGCGGATTGTGGATCATATAGAGGCTAAATTTTTGTCTCTGCTCCCTATCAAGCAATTTGATTGTCCCCCAATTGAATATCTTACCGAGAAATCCTTGCTGTAGCTCTATCTCAACAATGTTAGTCAATGACCAATGTTCCCTAGTCTGAAATATCAATCCCCGCCTGTGAATCACTCTATCTGGATAGATTTCGTAGTATTCATACACCCATTGGTAAATCACGATAAATGTGACTATTACCTCCCCGAGGCTTGCTATAAAAAAAAAGTGATTGTTCAGCCAGATCAGAGTTCGAGAATAGTGGCGCCAGCAGACAATTTCCAGGGAGACACCCTAGAGATAGTATCCCCATAAATAGTAGTTCTATGAGAAAGAGTCTAATGAATAAAATAACTATACTCTCTCTGATGTTAAGATGTGTTACTTCCAAGGTTTTTGATGCTGACTTCTCTTGTGTGGCTTCCATAATCGGGATAATTGGCAAGTGGCTGGGGTGGGAATCGGACCCACGACCTCTCGCTTATGAAACGAATGCTCTAACCCCTGAGCTACCCAGCCTATGTAGACTATTTTATCATGCAGTGAGCGTATCCTCAATTCTCTAGGGCCTTACTCAAGCACAAAACGATCCTCACGACAACTGATAAAGATAGCATGTTTATGGTCTGGATGTTGTTCACGTACTACAAGCTCAGCATACAACTCCACCGGAATCATCGTGTTAGGGCGTCGATATATCTGGACTGAAGATGATATTACCGCTACTGATCTCTCAAAGGGGTGAATCATCGTTCTCTGGTCATGAAGTGACTCAATGAGCCCTTTTCTAGAGAGCGTAAAGTCCAAAAGTCTTTTCTCATTGAGACTATATTCTATCTCAACATGGGTTGGTCGGAAGTCAATGTTGTGACTCACTCTTCCATACCCGAGTAACATTCCAGAAGTATATTGGGCGATGATCTGTGAGGGGTCTTCATCTCTCTTCAGTTGCCACCGTGGCCCAAGAAATTGAAGTAAACCCAATTGGGTAAAGGGGGCACTACCAACCTGTTTGATCGCTTCACGCTCATCTGGCCCGAGTACCAAGGTGCATTCAGGTGTAGAGCGGGCAAATCTTCGTTCATCATCTATGGCTGGCATATGTTGGACATTGTAACAAACAGGACATGTGCTATACTATGGGTACTGTTCTTTGAAAAGTTAGGAGTAACGCGATGCTCGAGTATTGGGTGCGCGGACAAATTGAGCCAAATACTACTGGACTACTGATAGCAGCCTTTATGTTTTGTTTGATGGGAGCACTATTTGCCATAGCGGAGTCTCAATCAACCAATATCTCCCTCGCAAATAGTCGCAAATATGCCAGATGGTCTTTCTACATGACGGGACTGGGCTTTCTAACACTTTTTGTAACACCGTGGCCATTTCTGCTGCTTGTATCGATGATATCTCTAAAGAGCCTACTGATAGTCTTTACTGCTTTTGGGCGGTATGTTTTTAGGAAAGCAAGTGGGATCAGGGAATATTATCGTTTTGCGTTCGTAAGGAGTTCCTCCGACTCAGATTCTTCGAGTTGATGAAAGAGGAGGAACATAGCTATGCTTCAGGCTTGGTAGCAGGGTTTTCCTTGGGTAATGCAGAATCCTATTTTTTGTCACTTCTGCGGTGGCCATGTGACGTAATAGGTGTTCGGATAGACGCGCGTGATGCTTCTCTTATGATTGCCGTATCTTTGATCACTTGTGTTTAGCTGGCTGTTTGGAGGGGCTTATGTTTGCTCTACATACTCCAAGCTAAAAGCACTAGGCTTGCAGGGGATGAATCTGCTTTTTGATGCTGCCTATGCCAGGTCTAATACAGTGTCCAGAGCTGATTCTTCGACAAGTGCCGATAACACAAAAGGAGTAGGACGATGTTGTTCAAGTATCTTGGCTGGACTGAAGCCTTGTTTGGGGCAAGCACTGTAGGCTTTGACATCTTCCTTGGTGGAATCATTGCATTTATGGTGAGCCTTTTTTTCGCTTATCGGTATAGCGGAGACCAGGGATATGCTCAATAAAGAAAATGTCGATCTCGAATATGCGCAGAATGAGACAAAAGTTTCATTGCTGTGTATTGGTCTTTCTTTTCTACCAATACTCATTGCTACGTGGCCTCTTTTAGTAGGATTAGTTTTGACCAGCGTAGGTTACGTGGTCAAAAACTTTTTTTTTGCTCACCGTCTTTATATGGAAAATGCTTTTTGATAAGGCAAGCAGTACTAGTTCGAGCGCGAGTCCTGGCTCATCTTCTCATTAAGTGATTTTATTGCACTAACTTCTCCGCCACGGCGGGGATTTTTTTTATCCTAAGTTGTGCGTAGAGAGCGCATATGCTACAATGATGGCCTTGCACATTGATAGTGAAGGAGGGGATTGATGCTTGATTACCTCTATTGGACTCAGATAGAAGCTACAATGGTATTGAGTATGATCATTGGATCATTAGGGACAATTCTCGGGGTTGTCATTCTAAGATCTGTTTTTAGTCATTCTCGAGTAGGCGACTGGCAGGAAGATAAGATAAAAGGGGATGGATGGTTTGGTCTGGGATTACTGGTTTTTGGTATATTCACGGGCTTGGTGAGTCCATGGCCTGCTGTTTTGCTCTTTGTGTGCATGATACTATGGGCAATCGGTGGAGCATTTATTGAGAGCCTGAAAGGTGCTCCACTTTTTTTTCAGGGATCTGGGGAGGTTTTTTCGCTATCCTATTTTCTAAAGATTCTTCTAGTAATTCGTCTAAATAGTAACTTTTCATTGTTACCAAAACAGGAGAAGCAAAGATGTGCCGAGTTATGGCCCTTCTGGCTGTGCTCGTAATAGGTGGAGTGCTCAGTATTGCTTACGCGGGGGGGGTTAGTCCTTCACGCAATTGCTCCTCGACCAACTCGTCAAGTACCCAACTATAAATTAGTTGGGTTTTTACGCAAAAAAAAAAAAACCACCGTGTGGGGTGGCTTGGAGAGGCTCAGATTTCGAGGTCATACTCTCCATTGACTATTACCATGAGTTCGCATCCAAATCGCATGATCATCTCGTCGCTGGGTATTGTTCTGATAGTACAATTTTTGCCAGCTATTCGGACATCCCTGACAGTGACAGATGGCTCATTCAGATCTTCTTCGGCACTATCGAGTTGATCAAGGCTGATTATGCCTTCTACGACTAGGATATTGAAGACTCTTGGGGGTATAAGAACCACGGCGTAATCTGCATCTCTTGTAGCCGTCACTAGGGACTCAAGAGCTTTTACGCTTGGCAGCGGTTCACGCCATATTCTATGGCGTTTATCTATTACCCACAAATGCTCAGAGACGTGCAGTGATGTCCCCCAAAGTTCGATATGGCCCTCACATGCGGTAAAGAAATTCTTCACAACCTGTCGCATGCTCATTACTCCTTTTTATACTTCGAGCTTTTGCGTGTCTATTATAGTTAAATGGCTACTTAAAGTCAATTATTATGGGTCGACACGTAATGTAAGGGGTAAATTCCTCTACTATAGATGTGTTGTAAAAAACCCCCTCATCACACTTCGTGATGAGGGGGTCAAGACTAGACGACGTACCCGGAGAGGAGGTCGATGTAGTCGTGGTCAGAAATATCGCTGATGGTGAACTGCGCCCCCGAGGGGGCGCTAGCGATCGCATCGAACGTATCCCCAAGCTCGAGGATAGGATCCGTACGCGAGACGTGGGGGGGAGTGTCCCCCCGTGCCGGCTTGTAAAAGAAAACCATGAACATCCCTCACTCCTTTGATAGTGAGCAAAATATACTTATAGTATATCAATGAACTCTTTGAAAGACAACAGAAAGTCCAAATTTTCCTGGCCGGAGGACTCGCTCAACTGTCAGTTTAAGATCCCGCAGGGAAGTAAGTACAGACAGTTAGCCCTTCCGAAGCCAGGTACTGTCTAGTACTTGGCGAAGGAGGAAACCGCAGTACAAATAGCGAGTAGAAGTACACAATGTCGGGGTGGGCGGACTTGAACCGCCGGCCTCGCGCTCCCAAAGCGCGCACTCTAGCCATCTGAGCTACACCCCGTAGTAAAACTTCGCGACTAAACTCGAGATTCTGAATCCTAAACAATTAAAAGAGTCACTATTCCACTTGCGCTGAAATGACGCACTATACACAAGAAGGACTCTTGGCACTATTATAACAAATAGCGGTTTATCATACAGTTGTATGCGAGTATATATCCTGTGTTACAATATTTTTTTATGACCGAGAGAGGCACGATATTTTCTGGGAAAACATACAATGACTACCTCAAGAGGTTTATCGATATCATATTTGCTACCATACTTCTGATTGGTTTTTCGCCAATTTGTATCATCACCGCTATACTTATCAAGCTAGAGTCCGAGGGACCCATCTTTGCAGATGTCCCCGATAGAGCTGGGAGGGGGGGAAAGCTCTTTTACCCATATAAATTTCGTTCAATGATAGTTAATGCTTATCACCTATTGCGCACGGATCCTAAATTCAAAAAGGCATTCGAGGAGCAACAGAAAGGAGGAAACTATAAGATCATGAACGATCCGCGCGTCACGAGGGTTGGCTCATTTATTCGCAGACATTCTATTGACGAGATCCCACAACTAATCAACGTTCTCAAAGGGGAGATGAGTATTGTAGGACCTCGTCCTTACTATCCGGACGAACTTGAGACGCAACAAACCAAATACCCGGAGACGAGACCTCTCGTCAAGACGGTACTTTCGGGTAAGCCAGGGATAACAGGTCTGTGGCAGGTGAGCGGTAGGTCTGAAGTACACTTTGATAAACGCATAGCCCTAGATGCAGAATATGTACAGACGATGTCACTTTGGCAAGATCTCTGGATCATGCTCCAGACGCCGTGGGCTATGATAAGTGGCCGCGGGGCAGTATAATTTAGGAAGTCAAAAGTCAAAAAAGAAAATGAACGCACATATTCTTCATAAAAAAACAACAAATCGTCGAAAGTTGCATCATGGTAAAAAGGGTCGCCTCCCTGCTAAACATATTGCAATTGCTTTTTTTTTCATCGTGGCCCTTAGTTACTTCTTTATTGTTCGCCCAGTACTTGCTATCCAGGCTAAATCGAAGCCTTTGATGGACTCTGCTCGTGCTGTGAAGGCGGCTCTCGCCAAAAATGATATAGATGCTGTAAAAAAGGAGCTCGAAACAATAGAAGTACAGTATCAGGATTTCCAAAAATCAGCTAAAGGCATCTATTGGATGCGTTTTTATTCCATTGGCCGGTCTATATGTGGGAGATTTTCGTCACGGGGTCGAGGCAGGGGCAAATCTGATCCAGGCTGGGAAGATCTCTGTTGAGGCCATTGCCCCTTATGCAGATTTGATAGGCTTCAAAAAGGATAGCGGGACATCATTCTTAAACAAATCAGCTGAAGAGCGCATCCAGACGGCTGTTCTGACTTTGGATAAAGTCCTGGTCAAGGTAGACGACATAGCAGTGGAAGTTGATGCTGCACGTGAGCATATCGATAAGATCAATCCTCATCGCTATCCTGACTCTATAGGTAGTCGTCCGGTAGGGACGCGTATTGAAAATCTCCAAAAGGAATTTGATAGCATAGCGGGTCTTTTTGTTGATGCAAAACCTTTTTTAAAGCAGCTCCCCAGTATCCTTGGGGCTGACAAAGAGAAGACCTATATAGTCCTATTTCAAAATGATAAGGAGCTACGACCAACTGGTGGTTTTTTGACAGCCTACGCAATCTTTCGAGTAAACCAAGGTCGCATCAAAGTAGAGAGATCAGCAGATATTTACTCACTAGATGATGCGATAAAGGTACATCCGGCAGCTCCGCGTGAGATATTGACCTACCACAAGGGAGTGAGTAAGCTGTTTGTGAGAGATAGTAACCTTTCACCTGACTATCCGACTTCGGTTAAGTACTTTGATGATCTTTATCAACAGGCTGCCAATAAGGTCCCCTATGATGGTATCTTTACGATGGATACCCATGTACTGGTAGATACACTTCGCATCCTTGGGGATACCGAAGTCCGAGGCACTATCTTTTCGGCACGACAAGACGCTCGATGTGACTGTCCACAGGTGATCTACAAGCTGCTGGACGAGATTGATCGACCAGTTGCCTATCTAAAGGCTGACCGTAAAGGTATCCTGGGAGATCTTCTCTTTGCCATCATGCAAAAGGCTCTCGGATTTTCACCTTCACAGTATTGGGGGCCATTGGTACAGGACATGCTCAAAAATCTGCAGGAGAAGCATATCCTCGTAAATCTCAACGAGCCCGGTGCGCAAGAGTCGATAGAGAAGCTCAATTATGCAGGGCGTATTCAACCGTTTGATGGGGACTATCTCCATATTAATGATACAAACTTTGCAGGGGCCAAATCCAATCTTTACGTACAGCATGCAGTTGATTCCAAAACCACCATTGCCCCTGATGGTACAGTCAAGAGAGAGCTAGTCATCACCTATAAAAATCCAAAGCCTCACTCCAACTGCAATCTCGAAGATGGTGGGGGGCTAGGTCGCGGAGGACTCTGTATCAACGCCACACTACGAAACTGGGTCCGAATCTACGTCCCTAAGGGAAGCACGTTAGGTGAATTCAAGGGCTCACAGAAAAAGGTCCAGACCTACGACGAGCTTGGTAAGACAGTATATGAAGGTTTTCTTGAGGTCCGTCCTCTTGGTAAATCAACAGTGACCGTGACGTATACGCTTCCATTTAAAGTCAAAAATGAAAAGGAATACAAATTACTCATTCAGAAGCAGCCAGGAACAGTCGGTCACGCCTATGTGACATCTATCAATGGAGCGCAGTGGACTAACGGGCCACTTACTATTGATAGACTAGTGAAGAAGCCATAACAATCTATGAAAAAAGTCTTTTCGTGATGTCGGTATCATCCTAAAAAAAAACGCCTGCTGGAGAACAACATTATCTTGTCACTATGCTGACGCAACAAAATGGTCTTGTTCGGGCTTTTGCCTATGGGGTTCGTAGTCTCAAGAGTAAACGCATCGCCCATCTTGAGATAGGGAATATGATCACGGCGCAATTGTCCCTTAGTGGCGAGAGACATCTGTTGGGTGAAACAGAGCTAGTATTTGGATTTACGGGGATAAAGAATTCTTCGTCAGACCTCAATACTGCGTACTATATTTTTGCATTCTTAGCCAGGGTGATGCCGGAGGGATTTGCTGATGAAAAGGTGTTTAAATTAGTATTTGCATATCTCTCCGATCTTAATAAATCCGCGGACAGGCAAAAGCTCTCACTAGATACATTTTTAACTACTGTTTTGCTTGAGCTTGGCTATGTAGATCAATCTATGGCTATGCTTCCGGCTTTTTCGCCCCATTTTATGATAGAGGAGCTTATCGGGAAGGCTCTACCGAAGGTGGAAGTCAACTGAGGAACTCTTAATGTCTAATTGACCTAACTCCCCAAATTTTTCAAAAACTCAAAGCTCAAAGATCAAAACCGAGATTAAGGATAGATAACTATTGATTACTGCCTGCATCTTAACTCAGTATTACAGCTTTAGCTGTGGTTTTGAGTTTTGAGATTTGACCTTTGAGATGTTATTGTTCTTTGATTGTTACCGTATTGATCTTATCAAGTTCTATTGGCTGTGACAGCTCACCTGATGGGCCAGCTTTGACCGGATTTGAAGCCAGAGCATCTAGCACCTCAAGCCCCTTGGTCACTCGCCCAAAGATCACGTAGTTTTTTGGTAACTGTGGCGCATCCTTGTGTACGATAAAAAACTGACTTCCATTTGTATTGGGTCCTGCATTTGCCATCGCTAATGTCCCTCTCTTGTACTCGCCACCAAACTTCTCGTCGGCAAATTGATATCCAGGCCCACCAGATCCCGTGCCAGTTGGATCACCACCTTGGACCATGAAATCTTTAATCACTCGATGAAACACTGTCCCATCGAAAAAATTCTTTTGTGCAAGTGTGACAAAGTTGTTAACAGTAATGGGTGTTTCTTTTGCAAAAAGCTCGATTTCAAGAGCCCCCTTAGAGGTATTCATTGTGGCAGTATATTTTTTTGTTGGTGAGATAATCATCTTAGGTGTTGGGGCAGCAGTTGGTGTGTCATTTTGCTGTGAAATTTCTTGTGCTGGGAGGGCACTTTTCTGGTAGTCACGATACATCAATCCTATAAAGATAGCAACCATCAATATAAAAAAGCCAAGAGTCAAAAGTACTATTTTATTCATATCTTTGTATACTAATCTACGAATACTTTTCATGCAAGCATCAAAGACCAGTATAATACCTCTGTATGAAAGAAAAACGAGTAGCCATTGTGTATGATTGGTTTGATTCGTGGGGAGGTGCTGAGAGGGTACTGCAAGAGCTCATAAAGATTTATCCCGATGCGGATCTCTATACTAGCTTTTATGACCGACGTCGTGCTCGCTGGATCCCTGAGGAGAAGAGGAGTCAGATCCACACATCTTTTCTACAAAAATTTCCGAGTTGGATGCTCCGTAGAAAAAAACTTCTCACCATTTTGTTTCCAATCGCCTTTGAAAGCTTTGATTTATCAGGGTATGATCTTGTTGTTAGCGTTAGCTCTTCATTTGCAAAAGGTGTGATTACTCGTCCGGAGACATTACACCTGTGCTATCTACTCACCCCTACACGATTTCTATGGCTGTACCCAGATGAGTATCTAGGTAAGCTAACCCGCAGGCTTTGTGCAGGTCTTATCTCTTATCTGCACAAGTGGGACTTGATCGCAGCTCAACGACCTGATCGATATATAGTAATCTCTGACACGGTAAGGACACGTCTCAAGACTATCTATGGTCGAGACGGTGACGTCCTCTACCCGCCTTTAGCTTTGTCTTACTGGAAGGCCCTTGAGAAGACTGCTCCACGTCGTAGGCTCCCTGACAATTTTTTTCCTCGTTGTTTCTCGTGTGGAGCCTTACAAAAGACTGGACATAATTCTCGATATTTTTCGTCATTTGCCCCAAGAAAAGCTTGTTGTTGTAGGTACTGGGACGTTGTACGAAAAACTCAAACTGCGTGCCCCAAAGAATGTATTGATGCTCGGATCGCGCACCGACAGCGAGCTGGCATATTTGTATGATCGAGCTACCGCGCTGATCATGCCCCAGGAGGAAGATTTTGGATACACCCCCATTGAGGCGCTATTTTTCGGTACCCCAACCATAGCCTATGGAGTTGGTGGTGCTTCAGAGACTGTTCGTGAAGGCAAGACAGGTTTACTCGTTGCTGATCAAACTCCAGAGGCTTTTGTTCACATCATCTCAGAGAAGGGCGAAAAAATTATCTGCTATCAAGGATGGGCTTGCTGACAGCAAGCAGAAGTATCTAATGCCATTTGATGAGAAGCGATTCCGAAAAACCTTTATAACACAAAGTACAAAATAGGATTATTTATATCCCTAACTCCTCCTTATATAGTGTCCATATCCTCTTTGCCATAGTGTCAAATGAGAAACTGTCTAAGATCCCCTTTGGGACCCTTTTTTTCTTTGTATCAGTGATAAATGTCTCTATGGCACTAGTCATACTACTTATATCATGGGGATTGAAAGCATAAAAGGTGTCGTTGCCCAGCAATTCCTTAAATACAGGTAGCTCAGAGGCGATTATTGGTTTCTGAAAAGAGGTGGCCTCCAGTATTGGTAGCCCAAATCCCTCAGCAAATGAGGGCTGTATCAGAGCTTCTGCCTGTTCATAGAGCACCGCTAGTTCATGATCATCAGCATCATGGATAAATTCTACTTGATCAGATAGTTGATGTTTTTGTGCAAACGACTTGACTCTCTCAGTGAAATAGTCATGTGGGCCCACCAGCAGGAGGCGCAGATCTGTGCGTACTTGACTAAAAGCAAGTAGTAGTGACTCAGTGTTCTTATGAGGAAAAAATTTCCAACTCTTAGTAAATATGGCTTGTTTGTATACTCTTTCATCTTTGTGCGCGCTTCTTCAGTTGCCTTCAGATTTTTTCTTAATACCTAGGTATATAGGCATGGTCTTATTAGATACTTCCGCACCGTAGATAGCCCCAAGATCCTTTTTTACACTCTTGGTTGGCGTAATAATCCGCTTAGCATGATGTACCCCTTCAAACATGACAAATTGATAGGCAAGGTGTTTGAGGTAATACATGGCTGGGTGATGCGTAGAGGCGGCTCCTGTCCTGAATTGGAGGGGCGTTACATCATGGATGGTGAGGACATATGGACGATGGTAAAAAACAGGAAAACTAAAATAGGGAAAATGTATTAGGTCAAGGTCATAACTGTTCAATTGTCTCAAAAAAATAGTTTGTTCAGAAAGAGAATGCCATCTACAGGAGCTTGCAACTCTGTCATAACGATCGTTGCTAAGGACTGTGCCCGTATAGGTCTCTGGAACAAATACAAAACATTGGATGTTGGTAGGTAAGTAGCTAGGAAGGTACCGAAGTAATTCTTGAATATAGGTCCCAACTCCTGTTTGCTCGATGAGTCGAGCATCTATCCCCAATCGTTTCATAGTTTGCTAGCTTCTTGCTTTGAGATCAATAATGCTGTGAATAAATCTATTTACCAAGGCAGGGTAAAGTGCAGCATAATGCTTATCATAAAAGATCTTCATAGCTTCATAAAAATGTCTTTTAGTCCGCACTTGTATATCCTTATTATTTTTCTTGATTCCGCTGGTATGTTTGAAATGAAGGATATAGTCCTTGGGATAATAGAGTATCTGGTATCCTAACTTTTTTATACGGTATGATAGATCCAGATCTTCTCCATACATGAAAAAGTCCGTGTCAAATCCTTTTACCTTATTGAGGATATCGCGCCTGGTTAGGTAAAAGGCCCCAGCTGGAGAGTCTATCTCATGGATAGTATTGAGATTAAGGTATGTGAGGTGGTACCCACCAACAAGTGAATTTACGATGGGTATTCTTCCAAACAGTTGCTCAAGCTTCGAAAAGTATGTAAATGACCGCCAGATAGTAGGAAACCCTCGATGTGAAGCGGGATCAATCGAACCATTCGGAAGAAGAACCTTGACAGTCATTACCCCTACCTGGGGGTGTGTATCCATGTAGGAGAGTATAGTCTGAAAATTTACATCTTTTATCAGCGCGTCAGAATTAAGTAGAAGTACGTATTCTCCTGTAGCTATTGCAAAACCTTGGTTATTGGCTTTACCGTAACCCACATTGCGTCTATTGGCGATCAAAGTATACGTGGTTTTTTTTGCATGCTTAGGAAGTTTTGCAATAAACGTATTGATAGCAGATACAGAATCATCTGTTGATCTGTTATCAATGATGATTACCTGTGTTTGAATATTTTTTTTCTCGTGCCAGGGCAGCTCGTAGATGTTGAAGACACTCTATGGTCACTTCTCTCGTGTTATATGACACGATTACAATCGACAAAGTTTTCATATATTAGCAAGTACTAGTATAGCAGAATCGAATAGAAATTTAGGAGAGAAAAGTCCATAAAAGTCCTATAAGTATTATCTATTACTACGAGTGAAGGATTGAATATTCAATGAGGTGAGAAATGATCATTGAAAACGAGTGCCTGATACCTATACTGTTGTTATGAACAAACAGTTCTGGATAGGATTTCTCGCACTATTTGTTATTAGCTCTCTAATCATATTTATCTTTCCCTCTATCCCTGCTAACATTGATTTTGATGAGCTTGCTTTTACGCACTTGGCATTTTCTTTAGAGGGTAACCCCTATACCCCATATAGCCAACTTGCTACAGGACACTCCACACTATACTTTTATGTTCTACTGTTTCTACTGAAAACCTTTGGGACATCTATACATGTTTTGCGTAGTGCTCGGCAGTTTCGGGCGTCGTTGCTGTTCTGGCAATGTATGCTATCTTCTCTAGCTTCTTTGTAACGGAGAAAAAAAAGAATAGAGCTATCCTAATAGCTTTTATAGGGGCATTTATACTTGCCACGTCTCGCTGGTACTTCAATTTTGCACGTTTCTCATATGAAGGGGTTTTTTTAGTAGCACTCGAGTCACTTTCAATGTTGTTTGCCGCACAGTATGTCCGCCTAAAAAAGGGATGGCTTCTTCTTGCCGCAGGTTTTTTTGCTGGATTAGCCTATCTTTCATATCTCCCTGGTCGGTTCTTTATCTTAGTCCCCCTGACTTATCTGTGGTCATATAAGACATCTAGAGCTGCATTAAGTGCATTTATTGCTACATTTCTGATTGTCATTCTGCCGCTTACGATGTACTTGCTGCGGTATCCTGATAAGCGAGTAAGTCAACAACTCTACCTGGCTAATACAGAATTAAGTCTGAGTCAAAAAGGAAATTTTCTTATGCAGAATGTAGTTGCAGTCCCTCAGATGCTTACAGTGAAAGGTGATGGAAATGGCAGACATAATTATCCATTCAAACCAGCTATAAACCCAATCCTATTGATGTTACTGGTGACTGGGATAGGTGTGGCTTATATAAGGCGAACCAGAGAAGATCTCTTAGTGTTTGTTTGGTCAGGTATAGCCTTGCTACCAATGCTACTGACGTACCCTTGGGAAAATCCGCATATGCACAGGACAATCACTTTCGTGATACCTCTGGCCTATTTTTGTGCAAGAGCGGTAGGGTGGCTTTGGGCCAAGAATTTTTCTCGATACGCTGTGCTTAGTATTGTGGTATTAGTTTTGATCTCCAGCATGTATGAGCTTCGCACCTATTTTACATTTCAAAAGGATGTATTCCCGCATGCTTTTGAGATAACGGGTGACCTTGATTCGGCACTAAAGAAGTACAAACCACACTAGTCAAATCAAGTAAGATTACGTTCATTATTTAACTAACAATTGAATGTCTAGTGACAGGCTGATCATTGCATGTGGATACTATTGAGGTTCATTTTTATCTAAACAAGGCTGCTCTACCAAGCCTATATCCTATATCTCCTGCTCTTTTTCCTATCTCCTTAGCTGGCACCCCACCAACTATAGTCATAGTTGGTACATCCTTAGTGACGACTGCCCCTGCAGCCACTATTGCGCCTTTGCCAATTGTCACTCCAGGGAGAATGATAGATCGAGGTCCAATAAAGACATAGTCTTCAATAGTAACTGGCGCAATAATTGGGGAGAAGTGAGCGTCACCCAGATCATGCTCACTGGTATAGAGCATCACCTGAGATGCCATATCAACGTGGTTACCTATTGTTAGTCTCCCGCGCCCGTCAAGTGTTGCGTATTCTCCTATAATCGTCCCATCCCCGATTTGAATCCCAGATGGGTGATAAAAACGAGTCCCCATATGCAGACTACTAGCGTTCCCGATCTTGACCCCCCCCACTCTGTAGACAAATCGTCGAAAAAAAGTGGCTAGGAATACATCCCACCATATGAAGAATGTATATAAGAAATTCCTCAACTATCGTCATGATTCGGATGACTGTCTTGTGTACTATCTCACTTAGAGATAATGTTCTTCCAGTTCTATCTTTCATAAGCAATCTGTTTTAGTAATGCAAGGGTTTGTGCTGCACACGCATCCCAACTAAATTTCTTAATCTGTTCTTTCCCTTTAGAAACTAGTGATTTTCTTAGTTCTTTTTCGGTTAATACTCGCTCTATAGCTATAGCTATCTGCATTGTATCATTTGCATTCACATAGAGACAAGCATCACCCCCTACTTCAGGGAGTGATGAATTGTCGCTCGTAACTACAGGCGTCCCGTGAGCCATCGCCTCTAGTATCGGGATCCCAAACCCTTCATAGAGTGACGGTAGCACAAAGCACTGCGCATTCTCATACAATACAGCGAGTTCAGCATCAGGCACATACCCTAGTTCCCTGACAACATCAGTGAGCTGAAGTTCTTGTATGCGTTTTAGCATCTTTTCATACAGCCATCCGCGCCTGCCTGCAAGGAGAAGAAGCAGATCAGGGTAGGTAGATCTTATTGTGTGGATTGCTTCGATAAGGCGGGCTATATTTTTTCGAGATTGGAGAGTCCCAACGAAGAGAATATAGTTTTTATTTGCAACATCATATTTCTTGAGGGTTGCTATCTTATTTCTTGCTGGGGGATATCCCTGAAATCCATTGTAGATTACATGGATACGAGCTTCGGATGTATGATAATGCTTCATTACATCACTTTTAGTAGATGCTGAGACAGTTATGACTGCTTTGGCTTTTGTAACAGATTCTTTTGTCCAGTTAAATAATTTGTACTGATCCTTCTTCAAAAATTCATTTGGAAAATATATGTATGCCAAATCATGTATTGTGACCACAAGCGGGCAGGGCAACCACTGAGGGCTGTAATGAGCAGGCGAAAAAACACGTCTGGCTTTGTCCTTCGAAGTAAGAAGTGAAGAGGTAACCACACTTTAGACCAAGCTGTAGTGCCTTTTACAACTATATATTTAAAGAAGGGGTTTTCAACAGGTAAGTCTTTGCGTGGTTGATCCTTGAGATAGATGAGAAAAACGCACCTCATCTGTTGCTTCCTTTTGAAATCGTTTTAAGAGTTCTGCTGTATAGACAGATACGCCAACCCTCTTTTCTACATTAGCATCATTGCCATCTATCCCTATGATCATAGTGCCTTTATAAGTGATAAAAGTTGCATTCGAAAGTGTTCTGGAGTAAATAGGTTAGAGCGTGCAGTACAGTTTTTTACAATGGTATTTCTTAAGGCGGTATCATGGACTAGTGACTTTAGTCCCCGTTTCATATCCTCAGGTGAATGGGGATCAAATGTTATGGCTGCATCTCCAGCGATTTCTCCCAAAGAAGAATTGTTTGAACAAGCAACAGGAATTCCAAGAGTAATGGCTTCAGCCACAGGATATCCAAACCCCTCGTATAGAGATGGAAATACGCATCCTAGTGAGAGTTGATAAAGGGATGCTAGATCATGCTCCTCTACGTAACCCAATTGCCGAATTCTTTTATTATCCACTATTACTGGATCTCCCCAGCCGCTCGGGCCAGCTATGAGTAGTTCAAGGTCCGGTTCATCAAGAGAAGTAAACACGCTAGCAAGTCTACCAATATTTTTCCGTGGCTCTTGCTTTCCTATGGTAAACAGAAATGGTTTCGCAATCTTATACTTTTTTTTGTACTCTTTGTAGGTCTGCTCTGGAGGGTTTTTTGATCATTACACTGGGATAGACCACCTCGACACGTTGACCATCTGTTGAGAGGATATCCACGACATCTTTTTTTGTAGAATATGAGTCTGCTAGTATTAGCCTTGATTCTTTCTGTACCCAGTGAAGGCGCTTTTTTTGGGTTGCAGCTATGTTAGGTAATGGGGCGAATGCGTCATTGGACCATGCTGTCTTCTGGGTTGTCGTCTCGGGGTGCTTATAGATTACCATATCGTGCACAATGGTTATCTTTATTTTTTCAGAAGGTGGCTCTGTCCAATCTGATGTAATAATGATGTCAGCGTCGGGAAGAAAGTGATCAATGGAGATAATGTGCTTATCATTCCATAGCCATGAAAGTAGTGTAGGAGGTATTGGGAGCTTCGTTATCTTAGTATCTGTCTTTTTTATCAATGAAATGATATCTGGAGGGATAGTCCCCCTAAGAGACGAAAAAAAGCAGTGATACTTGTAAGATTTGTCCGGAAGCATATTCATCAGCAGTGCTTTGACATATCGAGCTACTCCTGTTCCGGGATAGGCGATTTGTGAAATATCGATGCCTATGATCATGATCGTCCTTTCTTCACAAGGGTTTTATAGACTTTTTCAAGTTGTGCGGCAATCCTTGTCCAGTCATATTCTTTTTCTACTAGCATACGTGCTGCTGCACGGATACGCTGATATAATCGTGGATTATCATATAGCTTTTTGGCAATTCGCGCAAAGTCCTCTGGTGAGTTAGCTCTAAAGGCATGAACTCCGTCTACTACATTCAGCCCACCCAACCCAGTAGCTGAAGATATCACCGGTAATCCTGAAGCCATAGCCCCCAATATCTTCAGTCGCGTACCCCCTGGGCCTTCTAGGGTTGATATGAATACTGAACACTTCTTGAACATCCCGTGCATGGACTTCACATCGGCCGCAGCAATGTCTACTACATGTAGGTTTTCACCCATGAGATGACTTATCTTTTCTTTGGCATGTTGACCGACGATGTAACAATGAGCTTCTGGCAACGATTCGCGGATCATGGGAAACACCTTCTTAGCGAGCAACTCGGCAGCCTCAACATTCTGGATCCATGTATAGTTTCCAGTGAATAGAAAATTAGGCTTCATTATGATTTTTTTAGGATCGTATAGCTTGACTAGATCCTCACCAGCTGCATTTGGAATGATCTGGATATTAAGATCTGGATCAACAGCCAACATCTCCTTTTTATCATCCTCAGAGACTGCCCCGACTACACTTGCCCTCTTCCAATAGGTCTTCTCCCAGTACTTAAGCTTACTGATCTCAAACCATAAGATCTTGGAGAAGAAGGGGATCCCTGTATTAGATGAAAAATGTTGATACACTTTATACTCTACCGTTTGTTCTACTAGCAGGATTGGGACTGTAGTCTCTGGTATAAGTGGCATAATATAAAAAAGTCTCTGCATGAATCACGTCAAATTCGTACTTTTGCAATAGTTTTTTGACTGTTACAGCGGCCTCAGGCGAATAATTGCGGACTACTACATAGGGCCATTTTCCAAAAACCGATTTGAAAACATTTTTGACTTCCCATCTTTTCTGCGATCGTTTGCATAGATGTACTGAGGCACAGTATTTTTTTAGTTCACGAATATATTTCTCCTCTTCTTTGGATTTGATTAGAGCGACTAGGTGTATCTCATTATCTTTTGCGAGATGCTTAATCAGATTGTAAGATCTGATCTGCCCTCCAGACGAAGGCGGAAATGGGAGATATGGGGTCAGCATGAGAATCTTCATATGTTATTTGCTTAACCGCAATATTGCCACGGTATCATTGATAAAGAGGGTTTCATACTTTTGGCTGAGTTTGGTGGCATTTTTCATATCATAGGTGACTAGATAGCTAATACCTCTTTCAAACATCTTATCAGGCTCGTCGCTAAGTGAAGGGAAGCCACGTCTATCACTAAGATAGAGTAGTGTCGTATCCCCAGTGGTATCTGTCGCTATCAGATCAGTACTCAATGTTAGTGTCTTGATCACTTCTGCTGTTTTGATCACTCCCCTATTTAATGAATAATAGTTCTTTACTTGATTCCAGCTAAAGTACCAAGAGGCCGTTACCAATACTATACCTATAAAAATGTTAATGAGCTGATATTTCCAGACGTCATTTTTACTGACTAAGAGCGACCACCCCGCACCTATGAGTAGTGCGATAGTTGGTATAAGCATTATCTGATAGTAATCATGCTGGACATTACCTCCCTGAAATATAAATATATAAAACAGTGATGATATTCCAAAAGCGAGCGGAAGTTGATACGTTGCTGTCTTTTTGAGCGCTCCTAGAAGTGCAAGACAATGAGCATATCCTCCACAGATCAGTAGTGCTATTCGTTCATAAAAAACCCATCTAAAGAAAGAAGGTCGTAGTAATATAGACTGTAGGCCACTAGCTGTGTTTACTGAGGTGAAGAGCCATTGGGCATAGGGAATCCCTTCGGGATATTGACTTATCCATATGCGCCATAAGATAAAGGGAGCTATTACACTAATGCCGAAAATGTAAGTTGCGGGTCTTTTAATGAGTTCGATATTATAGCGAAGATAGAATATGTATAGGATGGGTATCCCAAAAAATAAAGCTGTAGGTTTGCATAGTATGGCTAGGGCAAATGTGATAATACCACCCGCAAAATACAGAGCTGCCTTTTTCGATCGGTAAGGAGACTCAGTAAACAGCAGCATGAGAACAATACTCATAGTAGCCAAACTCACTGCGGTCATATCAGGGAGAATCACTCGCGAGTAATAGATAGAAAATGGCATGACTGCTGCAGTTATTGCGGCTGCTATTGCGGTAGATCTGCCATCTGATTTTTTACCAATGAGATATAAACTAACTATTAGAGCTAGGGAAAAAAAGATGGTTACACCTCTTCCATACCATTGTAATGGGCCATACCTGAACAAGGTATAGGTAAAGGCAGTTATTGCATTGTATATAGGAAATTCGACAAAACGATAGCCCTTTGGGTTATACATCCCTGACTGTACATTGGAGAGATCATCATAGGTGGGATGCAAGACATCCACACCATGCCTCACAAAATTCCTCGTGACTGCGGCCGTATCTGCCTGTCTCCACGAATGCCAATCGGCAACCGGCTCGGTGAAGTTGTACAGTCGAAGGATTAAGGCAACTATGATTATCCCTGCTATCCAAAAAAAGTCCTTGCGGTCAAAGATAGGATGCTTTTTCTTAGGCATGACTACGAGAGGTAGCAGGAAATTTATAGAGAGACCCCACCATGATCCCCATAACAAACCAGTATGTGAAAGCTACCTTAGAAGCTTCAAATACGTCTATATAGCCAGCATTTATCATCAACGCCCCCATCCCAAATAGAGTTCCCCAGTAGAGTGGCTGCAATCGTGTGGAGATAAGTGGTATGCGCACCATGATAAAGTGTGCGATTAGATAGAGTATAAATGTGAAGGATAAAAATCCAGCAAGCCCAAACTCTCCAAGCCATCTTAGATAGTCATTGTCAGTAGCCTCTGTAATAGAGGAGGCTCCGAGGCCAAACAAAGGATTTCGTTTAAATGCATTTATGGCTCGTGGCCATTCTATTTGGAGTCGGATTGCTGTAGAGACATCAACGCCAACCGCCGAAACTTCTGTATAGGATCCTGCTGAAGCTATCCCTCCAGATAACGTGGCTGACTGAGAGGCTTCAAGCAGCAATTGGTCTTTCAGTTGTTCATCTGCATCGCTCAGTTTTTTGGTATCTATTTTCTTCAAAATAGCACTTCCTGCGGGCAACTCTTTAGAATTGGTCTTTTGGACTACTAGGGTATCTCCAGTATCCACATTTATGAGAAATTGTCGTATCTGGATAGTCTTGGAAAAACGATCTGACAAACCCTTGTTAGTTACTAACAAGATGATCGATAGTGTAATGACCAATATTGTATAGGTATATCGTCTAAAGAAAAATAGTAGGGCAGGGACAGTAAGTATATAAGCTATAAATGAAGTACGAGATGCGGTAAGTATCAGGGTAAAAAGGGTCATAAATATGACCAGTATCATGGTCAGTCGTTTTGCCCAGTGGAAAAGAATAGCAAAGAGGACTGTCCCAATACCCAGTGTCGCTATGATGGAAAACTCAAATGTCTTGACGGCATTTGCAAGTATTGCCGCTACGACTATCGCTATAACACTTATGTAAAAAAGCTGCGGCAGTGAAGTAGTGAATTGCTCGGTGTGTACGATATCATCACTGATATGCGTATGTAGTGCAAACGCCTTAAACTTTTTTAGTGCCATCTGATAGATGGTAGTTACTGACGAGTAGATAAAACGTACTGATTTAGCTACCCAGTTGGTAAGGGGAGATATCTTTTCGGATATGAGAGTCATGTAGAAGCCCCATAAGATGGGTATAGCAAAAATGAGATAGGACGCCAGGTCATAGTGACCAGCAAATGTCGAAGAGACTCTGGCCTCAGGAGTAAGGAAGAGAATATGCCCTTTTGCAAATTCTGGGTTCATAGTGGATACAGCCGGGAAGCCAGCAAATCGTTGAGCTATGCCATAGAGTGCAACCAGGAAAACAGAAGTGATAAAGGAATATAATAGGAGTCTAAAGTGTTTTGTATCTCTCACGGCTGAGGCAGCTACAAAGAAGAGTCCCATGTATTCGAAGCGGCGTATTGTGTGTAGTAGTCCTACCTGTGGATACACTATAGTTTTTGTGACAAACACTCCGAAAAAGTAGGATATAAGAATGCTTATGCCAAAGAGCAAAAAAGGCCATAGAAAACGTTGTGGGGATGTGGACTTTTTTTTCTTAGCAACTGAATGGCATACACTGTATAAAGGATAGCTACAACAAAGTCTTCGGCTCTGACAGCTATGTATGTGTAGTTGATTGTGATTAGAGGGATTTTCGGATAGAGTGGGATAAGGAAGATAATATGTAAGTACGGTAGTAAGAGCGTACTCATAATAGTCTTGAGTAAATTGCAAGAGCTTTTT
>LLEV01000004.1 GCA_001567515.1 Microgenomates bacterium OLB22 | reverse complement strand
ACGGAGGAAGCAGAGCAGGAGCAGTAGGATCAGGAGGAGGAAGAATTGCCATATACGAGAATAGTAGAGGTAGTTTTCCAATAACAAACAAGAGTAATATACAGGCATTTGGAGGAGGAGGCGGAAGCTTTGGAGGAGCAGGAACAATCTACATAGATGCAGATGGACAAAGCGGAGGCAACGGAGATTTATGGATAAACAATAACAACAGAAATACAGAAGCAGCAGGAGTACCATACGATGCAGTAAACCCGGTACAGCAGTTTAACAAGATATATCTAAAGGAATACGGACACTTGCAGATAATGGGACTGGATTCGACCTTGGTAATAACAGATGAAGAAGGACTCGAAGGAGACACAACAGTACCAAGATTAGAGCCACAGGGATTAATAAGTCTACCGGAGAGATTTGTGGTAGACAGAGTAAACCTAGACATTATAGGAGACATAGAAGGAGCAGGAGATCTAGAGATAGGAAATGGAGACGAACCAGCGGCAGTAACATTGTACGCATACACACAGAAGAGATACACAGCCAAGAGTCCAAACCACGATGTGCATATACTAGAGAGTTTAATAGTCAGAGATAAATCTGTACTTAACTTGGTATCTTATGATGGCAACGGGACATACATGAATGCATCTTCATTGTCTGACTATGGAGTAACACTAACACTAGGTCGAGACTTTACAGTAGAGACAGGAGGAGTAGTAACAACAAACGGAAGAGGTTACGCAAGAGGAGTGGGACCAGGGACAGGATGCGGAGCAGGTCATGGAGGTTACGGAGTAAGTGTGTCAAGTCAGGGAGTACCGTATGGTTCAGTTAAAGAACCTGTAACGATGGGATCCGGAGGATGTTCCAGAGACTACTTTGGGAACTGGTCTTATGGAGGAGAAGGAGGAGGAGCAGTAAGACTGAATGTAGGAGGAGTACTTAGGGTAGATGGAAGCTTGACAGCAGACGGAGGACCGGGAACAAATAACCTAACACAGGGAGCAGTAGGAGCAGGAGGATCACTATGGTTAAGTGCAGACAGAATAGACGGTAGCGGACTCATAAGTGCTAACGGAGGAAGCAGAGCAGGAGCAGTAGGATCAGGAGGAGGAAGAATTGCCATATACGAGAATAGTAGAGGTAGTTTTCCAATAACAAACAAGAGTAATATACAGGCATTTGGAGGAGGAGGCGGAAGCTTTGGAGGAGCAGGAACAATCTATGTATTCTCTAGGTCAATAAACCCAGAGGTAGGTAGTCTTTACTTATTCTCAAATAGAAGCAATATCGATTATTCTGAAGACTTTGTTGCTGGTGAATTCTTCCTACATGATTTAATACTCGATGATGGAGTAAAAGTAAAATTAAACAGTAATCTAGATGAAGGTTACGGAACAATTTACAACCTGACAGGTGATTTCTATCTAGGAGAAAATTCTCTTATTGATGGGTTTGCAAGAGGCTATCCTTCAGAGCAGGGACCAGGAGCGGGTCAAACTGGTCTAGGACAATCTGGAGGTGGGGGAGCAGGTCATGGCGGTAGTGGTGGTAATGGTGAATCTGATGGAGGCAACCCATCTCCCGTTGGAGGACAATTCTATGGAAATCAACGAGAACCTTTAACAGTTGGATCTGGTGGTGGTAGATCAGGTGCTGGTGCCGCCGGAGGCAGAGGTGGCGGAGCGATTGCCTTAAGAGTTAGAACTGGACATGTAGAAATTAACGGCAATATTGATGTGCGAGGTGAGGCTGGACTTATTGCATCTCCAGGTGGAGGCGGAGGCGCTGGGGGGTCAGTTCTAATTGAAGGTCAAACATGTGATATCTCAGGCAATATTTTGGCAAATGGCGGTAACGGAGGAGAAGAAGCATTTGATGGAGGTGGTGCAGGAGGCGGAAGGGTGTCAATTCTAACAACCCAGGGACCTTGTGACATTAATGGCTTGGTCGATGTTAATCAAGGCTCGAGTAGCGGAGGTCAATCTGGACAGGTAGGAACTTATCCAACGCTTGGTACTATCCCTGCAGTTCCAGACTTTCGTGATCAGTTTAAAACAGACTCAGTAACTACCATTCCAGTTGGAGGAATAACACAAGAACAGGAAGTAGTTCTAAAAGTTAATATGTCCGACCCCGGAGGGTCTGAATCTAACAGTATCTCACTTCAAGCTCAATTCGAAGTTGTTAGAGTCGACGAAGAATTTACTGGGGTTGCATTGATATCAAGTGAAAACTTCTTCTTAGCATCAGATAGTCAAGATGAAGAGTCATCGGTGCTTGGAATATCGACAAGCACAACGGGTAATTATTCAGGTGGTGCGCCCCTACTCGCGGAAGCTAGCATCAGTGATCTCATACCTGGAGCCAGTTATAAATGGCGTGCCAGAGTTATTAACCCATCTGAAGGAATATCTGGAACATGGGTAGAGTATGGAGGGAATGGTTCAGATCAAGCCGACTTTATTGTCAGTACGGTAGAGTCGTTAACCATCGAATCTGATAAATACAATGTTGAAGTTGGAGAGCCAATTACTCTAACTGTAAGTTCTTTGGATGAAGATAATCAACTGGATCCATCATATCGAGGAACTGTTCAGTTCATATCCAACTCTGAGACTGCAGTTTTACCGGTTAATTATTCTTACACTTCAATTGATCAAGGTGTGAAAGAATTTACAGAAGAAGCGGTTTTTGTTGAACCAGGTGTATATACCATTACAGTCAGAGATACAATCAATGCTCTCTTGCAAGCAACAACGGCAGATATAACTGTAACAGGTGATCCCGAGTCTGAAAATAATATTGATCCAGATATTTGTTTGATAGAGCCAAATCGCATCGAATGTCAACAGCCTGTTAGGATATCGAATGTTAGAATAAGTCTTATAGAAAGAGGATCAGTTAGAATATGTTGGGATACAAATATTGCAACCAGAGGCACGATTAATTATGGTCTTCTTGAGAACGCTCAATTGACAGATTCTGTTGGCCCCGAATCAACTTATAAAGTAAGAGATCATTGTTTAGATCTAATAGAACTCGATGATCCAGAAGAATACATATTCAGAATTACAGCGGTATCTTATGCTGGAAGAAGCGCTACATATACAGGAGGTTTCAATACTTTAGGAGAAGTAATCACAGATATTCCCGAGGTAAATGCCTGTATATTAACTGATTCAAACTTCTACGCATTAAATGCACAAAATCAGATTGTCTTTAGTTATCGAACTTTGTCGCCAACTAATTGTAGCTTCACTTATTCACAGACAGGCAGATTCTCAAGAACGAATCAATCACAGGAACAGTTATTGTCGCATCAAACAACAGTTGAACTTAGCGAATTAGCTGCAGATATTGATCTTGATTACTTGATAAATTGCAGCGTAGAAAGTATGGATGAATTAATATCTTGTCAGACTGCAGGATCAATTCCTAGCAATGTTTTCTCGGATAGATTAAGGTCAGACGGTGAGATTGAACAATCTACACTCCTAAGAACAATAACCGAGTCTGTAGTACCGCTTGTTCTCGTTTCATCTGCATTCGCTCTTCTTGCCGCCAATACTATTGCTTATCCACAGGTCGGTTTGTACGCACTTGCTTGGATTAAAGATAGAAAACGCTACTTACCTTGGGGTATTGTCTACGACTCAAGAAATAAAAAACCAATTCCGTTTGCTGTCGTTCGGCTTTATCAGGAAGGAATGCTAGTAGTTGAAAGACTAACTGATATGTCAGGAAGATATGGAATGGTGGCTGATCCAGGTAGTTATAATCTGGTTGTCGAGCATACCGACTATGCTCGTATTGCCAGGAAGCTGGAAATTACAGAAGAAGATTCAACAGTTAGTGAAGATTTCGCTCTAAGTATCGGCGAAAATAGCTCTGCCGCAACAAGAACTAAACTAAGAGAGGTCTTAAGAAACCATTAATAACCTTGTGGTTTTATATCGGATTTGTGTTTGCGATTGTGATCACAGTCATCTCTCCTGTACTGATTAATTTCTTGGTTGTTTGGCATTTTTAGTATT
>LLEV01000003.1 GCA_001567515.1 Microgenomates bacterium OLB22 | reverse complement strand
AAAATAGTACTTAGTGGCGAGGCAAATGAGGTAGCTGACCATTATCTGGCCAGCACAATGTATTCCAAATCCACTTCAACAAGTATTGAAACCCAGAATTTTACGGTACATTCGGTGAATATTTACTCTCTGAAGGGTCATTCGGTAATTAAGACATTTGATCCTGTGACGATTACTGTAAGATTTACTCCAAAAGTGCCAATTGCAGATCCGGGAGTATATGCTGCAATTTTGACGCCTGATGGACAAAGGCTGACGGCTCTCGATTTCAAGGATTTTTCAACTATAGACTCAATAGAACAAGGTGCGATGGTCGAAATGGGTTTTAAGATTGCAGAACTCGCACTATTGCCTGGAAGCTATTATATGGAAATTTTTATAAAAGATATGGCTCACCATGTCTTTGAACAGGTTCAGAAATCATTTCCCTTTGAGGTTGTTGAAAGCCCTGTCTATGGTGGGCGACACATTGACCGTTGGTATGGGAATTTTGGACTCCACGCCGAACCTTATTCTCGGATAATATCTCAAGATGACGACAATTGGCAAACCTCCTGAATTTATACCTCGATCCAACGCATTCGTGGCTCGTGTATATTATAAGTTAATGGACTTTTTGCGTGTCTCGGATAATAATATCATCCAATCTGGAATCTATACATGTGATATAGATGGAATAACGTTTGTATTAGATTTCTCGCAAAAAACCCATCGAAGCGTGTGCCGTGCTAAACAGTATGAGCCCGATACTACATCAGTATTGAAGGAAATTGTTGAGGAAGGCGACATCTTTATTGACATCGGGGCCAATTTTGGATGGTACACGCTATATATGCTTGTAAACGGACCTCCCTCTATCACAGTACATGCATTTGAACCTTTTGCTGAATCATACAAGTTGCTAAATCAAACAGTTACAATAAATAAACAACAAGATCGATGCAAAGTATACAAGGTTGCTGTGAGTGATGTTGATGGCGAGGGGATGTTTAAAAATTTCCATGGGTTAGACAATATGGTCAATTCTCTCTATCCTCTTGCCGATCATAAGTATTGTGAGGAATCAGTTCAGTTAATGAAGCTAGATACTTTAGTCACGGAGAATATTGAAATCCCTGCAGTGATCAAATGTGATGTTGAAGGAGCAGAATTGGCCGTTTTACAAGGCTCCATTGAGTTATTGGCAAATAAAGTCTCCCCCCCTATATGGTTTATGGAAGCCAATTATGAAACTTCTGGAATGGCAGGCTTTTTTCCATGGCAACTAATTGAATTTGCACAACGTTTTAATGAATACCAAGGTTATTTCATCCGTGATCGTCAGGTATTAGATTTACCTTCTTTAAAATCTCTGCGACACGGGGATACACTGATTCTAGCCGTAGAACATATTCATAGAGCGAGAATCGACAAGGCAAATCAAGCAAATCGGAGGACGAGTTGAATTATGCGAATTTTAGTGACAGGTGGACTTGGTACTGTGGGAGCGGGGCTTATTCAGGAGCTGCGTGGACGTAAGCATTATGTAGTCTCGCTTGATCTGCACCATCAAGCAGATGAAATTGGCTTTAGTGTAGGGACAGATGTAACCATGCCGCTATATGCGCGTTGCGATGTTGGTCAGTTTCGCCAGCTAGAGCGTGTTTTTGAGAAAATGGGGCCTTTCGACTATGTGTTTCATTGTGCAGCTGAATTCGGCCGTTGGAATGGCGAAGATTTCTATGAAACCTTGTGGCACACCAATGCTATTGGCACCAAGAATATCATTCGTTTACAAGAACAGTTAGGCTTCCGGCTAATTCATTTTTCATCCTCAGAAGTATATGGTGATTGGCCTGAAATTATGGTTGAAAGTGTCATGGATGATTATGAGATTAAGCAAATGAATGATTATGCTATGACAAAATGGGTTAATGAGATGCAAATTCGCAACTCAGCAGTTCAGTATGGAACAGAGAGTGTGGTAGTACGTTTATTTAACACTTATGGTCCCGGCGAGTATTATAGCCATATCGTTCAGTTAATAGTCGTTTTCTTTATTGTGCTTTGCACGGACTACCGTGGACCGTTTTCCAGGGGCATCAGCGAACGTCTACCTATCTAAGTGATACGGTAAGAACTGTTGCCAATATTAGTGACAACTTTATCGCTGGAGAGACTTATAATATTGGCGGTAATCAGCTACACTCCATCGAGGAACTATCAGACATTATTCTTGCTGAGACTGGGGCGAGTCCAGATTTAGTAAATTATCGTGAATCCGAAATTTTTAACTACAAAAAATCAAGCGTGTAGATGTATCCAAATCAATTCACGATCTCGCACATCGCAACTCGGTAGATCTAGCAGAGGGTGTTGCTCGGACAGCAGATTGGATGCGAAAAGCATACAATTTAATGCAAAAATAGTATGAAAATCATACATGTGGTAGGTACTCGGCCAAACTTTATGAAGATTGCGCCATTGATGCGTGAAATGAATCGCTATCCAGATCATTTCCAACAATTACTAGTCCATACAGGTCAACATTATGATGTCAACATGTCCCATGTTTTTTTTGAGGAGCTAAATTTGCCTAAGCCATCTCGATTTTTAGATGTTGGTTCTGGCAGCCATGCTGTACAGACAGCAAAAATCATGGAAGCATTTGAACCTGTACTTTCGACAAATAATCCTGATTGGGTTGTGGTTGTGGGGGATGTGAACTCCACTTTAGCCTGTGCGTTGGTAGCTACTAAAATGGGAATCAAAGTGGCACATGTTGAAGCAGGATTGCGCTCCAGAGATCGAACAATGCCGGAAGAAATAAATCGGCTTCTAACTGACCAAATTTCAGATATTTTGTTTACACCATCAGAAGATGCCAATATGAACCTGTTGCGTGAAGGAATTCCTTCAGAAAAGGTATATCTTGTTGGTAATGTGATGATTGACACGCTGATAGAAATGTTGCCATCGATAAAACGGAGGACGATTGTCGCAGATATGAGTCTAAGACCTCAAAAATATATAGTGGTTACACTACATAGGCCGTCTAATGTTGATAATACGATGACACTTAGGAAAATTTTGTCTGCTTTAGTCAAGAGTAGTTATAAATATCCCGTAATCTTCCCTGTCCACCCACGTACTCGAAAAAAGATACTGGAATTAGAGAGTGAGATATTTGAAAAGGCCAATGTTCGTTTTTTGGATCCTCTAGGATACCTTGATTTCCTTTCACTTGTTCGCTCATCTGGTGTTGTTGTGACTGATTCAGGAGGGTTACAAGAGGAGACAACCTTTCTAAAAGTCCCATGCTTAACAGTACGACTTAATACTGAAAGACCAATTACTGTTCAAGTTGGTACGAATCGCCTTGTCTCTAGTGAGAATTTGTTTCAAGAAATCACACAGACAATGATTATGCCTCCCAATGGAGAAAATCCAGAAATGTGGGATGGTAAAGCATCAGAGCGAATTGTGAAGGTTCTGAGAAATCTTTAAAACTCGACTTTATCCATTTCAGGTGGAATAACA
>LLEV01000002.1 GCA_001567515.1 Microgenomates bacterium OLB22 | reverse complement strand
GTGATGTGATCTGCGCCACGGCAATAGATCTTGGCGAAGCTGCTAGGTGGCAAAGAAGCAATTATGACGGAGTTCCTTACCCTGATTATATACCTGCCGAACAATGGACGACTAACGATATGATATATGCAGGTCGAGCCTGGTACTATAACCGTGCTAGCTGCAACGGTAAAGCCTATTGCGAAAATGTTGCCAAACTTGGTGAGTGGGCTAGAGACAACTTGACAGATGCTACTGTTATTGAATGTTTAGTTGAAGAAGAACCGGGAACTGACATAGAAACTCCTATTACAGGAAGAGCACCCGGCACAACCTGCCCTATGACATCACCAGCGGGACACTCTTGTTTTCAGGGTCCTTATGGATGGTTTACACATTTCCAAAACAGAGGACTGCCGATAGACTTAAATCCATGGCCAATTAATTCAGATAGTGATCCTAACCCAGATTTATCTGATGCCAAACTTCGAGTTGTTGCACCAGAGGCTGGCCGAATTCTTCGCAGGTACGATGGTGGTTACGGCGATATCATAATTTTGCAGGGAAGGTCTGGAATCAAGTACCACATTCAGCATTTAGCAGTTAACAGAAGATTACCAGAGGCTGCTGAAGGTAAAGAAGTAAATGTCGGGCAATTGATCGGATATGTTACTGTCAATAAATCCGATAAAGATGGTAACTTTAAAGGCGGAGTTTACTCGGTTAATAATGCTCATATTCATATACTAGCCAACTACACACACAATGGTGTTGAGATGGATGTCGATCCTTATTTACTATATGGACAGTTGCTTGGCTGCAATGCAGCTGCACCTCCGTCTACGGCAACGGGATCATCTCATGTTAGTACATTCGCCCATAGCTGGAACGCATCGAGCAATCTAGCTACTGCAGCCGATGGAAAAAGATACTGTTACGGAGCAAGTGGTATTTTGAACGACAACGATTTCTCCAGAAAAGCGAAGAAGCCGACTGTACCTAACGAAGTAATATGTCAATTGTTCGGTTCGTCCTGCGCAGAGATGGGACAATAGTTTATTAATGATTCTTTATGAAAATTAACGCAATTAACTTTAAAAGGATATTTATTATTGGTGTGTTTCTATTGTTTGTTGTTATCGTTGTCTACCTTCTGGCAACCAGAGAAGTTATCGTCATCGAAAAAGAAAGTTACAAAATTACGCTCTCGCAACAGACAAATAGTTATGATGTCAGATTTAACAATACTCCTACTAAAGAGGATCTGGCAGATATTGATGATTACTTTAGAACCCTAACAGGTCGAGAAGACTGGGAAAACGATCCCCGTGTGCAATTTTCCTTCTTTGGAACCATGCTCGATGTAGGCTCTCCTGAGCTGGAAAAAAACATTGAAGATGCAGAAGAACTTAAAAGAGCCGAACAAGAACTATACGACACTAGGGTTAGACAACAAACTGCACCGAGAAATGGGGCTAACCTACCGTCCACACCAAATCAAGCTGATGACAGTGATCCTTCAAGATACGAAGGTGACGGTCAGGAAGAAGATTAAAAATCAAATTCGAGAATCTGATCTAACTTAACCATTTTTGAATCGTTATCTGTTCTTAGTTTTAGCTCAATGCTTTGTTCTGCAAGAGTTTTTTTACTTAAGACAAGTCGAGTCGGAACACCAATTAGATCTGCATCTGCAAACTTTTCACCAGCGCTGGCATCCTCTCTATCATCCCAAAGGATATCTATACCCTTGCTTTTAAGGTTTTGATATAGTTCCTCTGCTTTCAGATAAGATTCTTCTGATTTCTTACCAAGTGAAATTAAATGCACCTGATACGGTGCTACCTGTTTAGGCCAGACAAGACCCTTATCGTCACTCATAATTTCTGCAATAACTCCTACAAGTCTGGTTGTACCTATGCCATAGCTTCCCATATAGACAAATTCTTCTTTACCATTATCTGTGACATATTTAAAATTGAAGGCTTTTGAGAATTTTGTTTCGAGAGGAAAGATATTCCCCACCTCAGCTGCCTTCTTGATTTGGTAAGGTTTACCTGTTTTTGGATTGAGATCTGTATCCTTGGCAACTTTGATATCGAAGAATTGACTTGGTTTTGTGATATCCCTTCCCCAATTTGCGTTAACCGTGTGATAGTTTGTTTTGTTGGCGCCAACTTCGAAGTTGACCATGTCAGATAGAGCTTCGTCGCAGATCACTTCTACAGATTCTGGTAAATCAAGAATACCCGCATAGCCCACTTTCTGGCGCCAGTAACTCTGTTTTATTGTTTTGGCATCTGCA
>LLEV01000001.1 GCA_001567515.1 Microgenomates bacterium OLB22 | reverse complement strand
CGAGACTTTTTCCTCTATGTGGACGAATTCCAGAACTTTGCGACGAATTCGTTCGTCAAGATCCTCTCAGAAGCACGTAAATACCGACTTGCTCTAACACTAGCCAATCAGTTTATTGATCAACTCGACGAGGAGATCGGCAATGCTATCTTTGGTAACATCGGTACTCTCATCAGTTTCGTAGTAGGTGCTAAAGATGCAGAGAAGCTCTCAACAGAGTTCCAGGGACTGTACTCGAAGAATGACCTCGTAGCTCTAGGTAAATATGAGATAGTCCTAAAGCTCTCCATAGAAAATATGACTTCCTCACCATTCCCCGCCTTTACGCTTCCGTTACCCGCGATGAAAAATGACAATGTAGATGAGATCATAGAGATCTCCAAAACTACGTATGGGCGAGAGATCGTCCAAACACCCGTCTCGGCGGAGTCGACTCTCCCTACCCAGAGCTCAGAGGACTATCATGCTCAGCAACTTAGTGAGCGAAAGACTACTCCACAAGGAGGTGGCCGTGATGATCGCCCCCAAGGCGGAGGCGGCTATCAACATCGGGATAATCAATCTCGAGGAAATTACTCACAGCAACGCGATAATCAACGAAGCGACTATCCACCAAGAAGGAATGACTATCCTCAAGGAGGACAGCAGACTCAATCCCCACTCCTCGGGAATGCTACGTCGATACATCGCGCAACGCAACAGAGTCCTACGGCTCATCGTCAAGATGACCGACCAAGGCAACAATACTCAGATGATAAGCCTCGCTACCAAGGTGGTGGTCAAGGTCGCGGTGCAGGAGGTGGTGGGTATGGTCAACGTGGAGGAGGACAGAGCAATGGAAGCCAAGGTGGACAAAGAAGACCATATAAACCGAGATAATAGAATTGGTGAAAAATCCTAAATCTCAAAACTCAAAGATCAAAACCAAAGGTATACCTGATACTTTCTTAGCTTCAATTCATTTTTCCTTGCTCCTACCTCTTCTGTCAAACCGATGATATTAATCCTTTAGCGCTCTTGCCGATTTTTCCATAGTATTTCGAGTTACTCTCTTTTTGCCATCTTGTGGATAACCTTACTCCTTCCCTTTCTATCAATACTTATATATTGCTTTATTGAGTTTGATATGCTATATTATGGGCCAGTTATTATGCGCAAATGTAGATAACGCTACAATGGCAGTGTATAGTAACTGCAAGCAGCACCTGCTGCAAGCTCATTTATAAAATGGAGGGACTACCATGACCGCAGGGATGATTATCTTGTTAGTGATGGTGCTCCTCGCCTGCTGTGAGGGGATCGACTTTTACCGCAACTGATTTATCTAACTCATTTTATCCGCTTTTGTTGAACCAAAGCAAAGGAGCTGAAGATGCGAAGACTGGGAATTCTTATTGGAGTGGGGGTCGGCTTTTGCTTGGCCCTCTTCGCCGCCTATTTTGTCATCACGCGTACCGGCACGGCTTCGGCAAACAGCCCGGAGTTGCGAGAGGAGTCACGCGAATTTGAGCGTGACTACCGCAACCAGCTGAAGAAGCACCTGCGACCATCGCAGTTGGAGACACTCTCGAGTGGATCCGGTTGCATCTGCGGATTGCTCCGTGATGTTCGTAATGCTGACTGGGCGTCGGATGAGTGCAAGGCTGAAGCTCGACGCCTGTATCGTGAGCTCTGCTCCCAGGAGCAGAATCAGTGCGATGATGATCGAAACAAGGATAGGGATCGTCATCGGGAAAGGGATCGGAAGAAGGACAAGCCGCGGCATGCCGAGGCGACTCCGACTGATGAGCACGAGGATCGCGATAAGGATGAGGATCGCAAGCGGCGGCGACGCCGCCCGCGAGCGACAGACGAGTGGCCCACTCCATGGGCACCGTCGCTACGCCGGATAACATTCATGATCCTTGCATCGCGTTCCCAGGTCTCTGTGACACACCTGATCCCACTGATACAGATGAGCCGGAGCCTACCAATGACACCGCCGTCCCACCCGGACGCCGTATCCGACCGATCACTGAGGAGGG